>JAZQXI010000149.1:0-5603 GCA_045632805.1 Eubacteriales bacterium
TGCCGAGCCTGCAAAGCAAAACGTCGTATGGCGTATAAAGGATTCGGAGGGCGTAGAGGTCGCGCGCACGGAGAAGACCGTGTTCGTTGATTCTTTTTGCGAGGAGAAGATCTCCACCGAAATGAAGGTGGATTCGCCCAGACTGTGGAGCATCGGAGACCCTTATCTGTATATGCTGGAGGTTGAGGCAGGGCTTGAACAAACGTCGGTGCGCTTTGGCATTCGCACGGTGGCTTTCGACCCCGACCGTGGATTTTTGTTAAACGGCATTCCTCAAAAGGTGCGAGGCGCGTGCGTACACCAGGATTTCGGAGGTGTGGGCGTTGCCTTGACGGATAATCTTCAATATTATAAAATCAAGCGCTTGAAGGAAATGGGTGTGAATGCCTACCGTTGCGCTCACCACGCTCCATCGCCTGTTCTGTTGGATGCTTGTGACGAGCTTGGTATGCTGGTGATGGATGAAACGCGTGCGTTCGGCACGTCACCCGAGGCCATCCGCCAGTTGACGGCGCTTATTGAACGAGACCGTAACCACCCAAGTGTCTTTATCTGGTCACTCGGAAACGAGGAGAACGCGGTTCAGGATAATGAATGGGGCCTCCGTCTGATGGAAAAGGTTACCCGGGTGGCAAAGACCTTGGACCCTACCCGCCCCGTTACCTATGGGGCAAACAACGGCCCCGACTTTGTCGGTATAAATGGCGCGTCAGAGGTAAGAGGCGTCAATTATATTCGGATTGGCAAGAGAGGAGACTGGTTGGATGTCTACCATTGTGAGCATCCTGACCAGCCAATCATCGGGACAGAGGAGAGCAGCTACGTGCTCAGTCGAGGCGGCGCAGTGAACGATCTTGAAAGCGGACGCTTGGATTCGACGGGTAACGTCACAATGCCGTGGGGCTCAACGCCCAAGGGCTGGGTAAAATACGTAGAAGAGAGGGAGTACTTTGCAGGCAGTTTCATGTGGACGGGCTTTGATTACCGCGGAGAGCCGAATCCCTTTCAATATGCAAATTGCAGCTCCAGTTTCGGAACGATCGATTTGTGCGGAATGGAAAAGCCGCCGTTTTACTATTACAAGGCATGGTGGACGGACGAGCCCGTTTTAAAGCTGGCACCACACTGGAATCACAAGGAGGGGGAAATCGTTACGATAGCCGTCTTCACAAACTGCGAGGAGATAACTCTTTCTCTAAACGGAAGGGTGCTTGAAACGAAAAAGGTGGATCGTTTTGACGCGCCTTTGTTCTGCGTGGCCTTTGAACCGGGCGAACTTTCCGTTTCAGGTACGCGAGGCGGTATGATTCTTCGGGATTCACTCGTGACGTCGGGAGATACAGCAGAGCTTCGGTGCGTTTCGGTTCTTGAAGCCAAGGACGGCACGGAAATCGGAATCTATGAGATCAGCGCCTACGATTCGAACGGCGTATTTTGCCCGACGGAGGAGAACGAGGTAGCGATCACCGTGGAAAACGGCAGCATCGTCGGCGTCGGGAACGGTGACCCGTCAAATATGGATTACGAGCAAAAGCCTCTTGCGGAGAGCGCAAAGCTTATTTGCAGCTTCTCTGATGACGGCACTTCCGTTTCGATCCCTCAAAAGGTGGCGAACCGATTGCCCGATCGCAGAGAACAACTTGTAATGGAGCCGCCACAGCCGTTCTTTGAAGACGATTTTCGCTTGGTTACAAAAAACGCGTTTTCGAAAAAGGATAAAACGAAGACTCTTATCGCTACGGTTCATGATGCCTATGGCTATGAATACGTTGAGTTTGAGCGCCTTGGCGGCGATGCAAGGGTGTACTTGAACGATGAGCTGATCGGAGACAATATCCGTTGGCACGGTGGGCGACCCAAAATGGCCTTTCGACCCTATCGCTTCTCAGGTAACTTCAAGGAGGGCGAGAACCGGATACGGGTAGAATTCTCTTACGGTGACGGCGATTTGCCTCTGCTGTCGGGATATGTTAAGATCGGAAAGCAGACGATCGACCCGTGGAGAGTCAAGCTACACTACGGCAAGGCGCGTGTGTTTGTCAAATCCAAGACACCCAAGCAAATCAGACTGAGGGTTAGCGGCAAGTAAAACGGCCGTTTTGAAGGTGGAAAGGGCAGGCGTCCGCATAGTCCTTTACCCGAGCATCGCACCTTGCACTTTACAACCGTGGGATGTATCAATTACAATCTAAAGACGGTTGCTTCTTTCGGTGTGATTTGTTATAATGAAGAAAAAAAGGAGACTACACTTATGAGCATTGGAAAAGTAATCCATCGAATCCGAAACGAGGCAAAGCTAACGCAGGCGCAGTTTTCTGAAATTTTCGGCGTGTCTCAACAGTCGGTTCAAAAATGGGAAAGCGGTCTAGCTACCCCCGATCTTGATAAGATCGTGAAGATATCCAAGTATTTTGGAATTTCTCTTGACGCCCTTGTTCTCGAAAACGATAGCCGGGTGGTAGAGGAAATGAAAAGAACCGCGCCAATCAAGCCGAGCTACGAGGGTGTAGATGACGGCGAGCTGTATTCCTCCAATTTGATGATTGAGTATCGGCAGTCCGTTGAAGAGGGCCTGGATATCCAGCGACTGGAGGACATTTTTTCCGCGGTTTCCATGCTTCCGAAGGGAGAACTAAAAAAGAAGTTCGGCGATGTGCTGTACGATGCCGTTTCCTCTGCCGGGCAAGTGGAGGGATATCCCCACGTAGAGCCCTCCGGCCTTGAGCAGATTAGGCAGCTTCGCAAGTCATGGGATGGCCCGTTGGCCTATGATCCTGCAACCCTGGAGAGTAAGCTCCATGGCGCGTGGATGGGCCGTGTATGCGGCTGTATGCTGGGCAAAACGGTAGAGGGTATCCGCACGAACGAGCTGATCCCGTTCCTTAAGGAAAGCGGAAACTACCCCATGCATAGATACATTTACCGTAGTGATGTAACGGCAGAGACCTGCGCAAAATACAAGTTTGCCTTTGCCAAAAGATGCTACGCCGATGAGATCGACGGTATGCCCGTAGACGATGATACCAACTATGTAGTGCTAGCGCAGGAGATCATCCGCAAGTACGGCAGGGAGTTTACACCCTACGACGTTTCCCGCGCATGGATGCGATATCAGCCCAAGGACGAGTATTGGACTGCTGAGAGAGTGGCGTTTTGCAACTTCATCAAGGGCTATGCTCCGCCGGAGTCGGCCGTTTATCAAAATCCCTACCGAGAGTGGATCGGGGCTCAGATCCGCGGCGACTATTTTGGTTACATCAACCCCGGCAACCCGGAAAAAGCGGCGGAGATGGCTTGGAGAGACGCCTCCATCTCCCATGTGAAGAACGGAATTTACGGAGAGATGTTCGTTGCGGCCATGCTTGCGGTGGCGGCTACCACGAGCGACCTGGAGACTATCATCCTTGGCGGCCTTGCTGAGATCCCGCACACCTCCCGATTGTACAAGGATGTTACGGCGGTGATGGAGGCTTATCACGACAAGATGCCCCAGGCGGATTGCTTTAATATGATTCACGGCAAGTACGATGAATATTCCATACACGGTTGGTGCCATACCATATCCAACGCTATGGTGGTTGTGGCGTCCTTGCTGTACGGCAGGGGCGATTTTGGCAAGTCTGTCTGTATGGCGGTGGAGACGGGCTACGATACCGATTGCAACGGCGCAACGATTGGTTC
The DNA here is from genome assembly GCA_045632805.1 of Eubacteriales bacterium. Classification (GTDB taxonomy): domain Bacteria; phylum Bacillota; class Clostridia; order Oscillospirales; family CAG-272; genus UMGS1865. The sequence goes on from JAZQXI010000149.1 coordinate 3,682, forward strand.
GATCCTCGGCATGGCAAACGGAATCGGTAGCATTCCGGCGTATTGGCAGGAGCCTATCAAAAACACTATTCACACCTCGATTTTTGGCATTAACACGGTAAAGATAACCGATTGCGTAAAAATGACCATGGAGCACATTGCCGACGCACAACCGTAATTTTGCCTAATCATTTTCATTCTTTTCATAACTTTTTCTCCTAAAATAAAGTAGACACATCATCGTGGATTTCTCCAAAATGATGTGTCTCATTTTTATTTACTTTTCGTAGAAAAAGTCTTTAAAAAGTTGATTGTTTTTAGCTTATAACTTTTTTAAAAGTTGTCAAAAAGCCAATAAAATCATGCAAATTATTTGCTCGCCTCTTCAATAGCAACTGCTACTGCAACCGTCATACCAACCATGGGGTTGTTACCTGCGCCGAGCCTTAATTATACCACATTGAAGTGTATTTTTCAATGTAAAAATTGTGTTTTTCGGCTGTGAAGGGTTTACAAAATAGAAACAATGTGATATAATATAAGAGCCAAACAAAACTAAATATTCAAGTGCTTAAAGAAACTCGCTATTTTTATAGGGGGTTTTATACCCTTTTCTTGTTCCATCATTTTGAATTTGGTAAAAATGCAAATTCCGCTTGATGGATACAAGAGATTTCTTTGTACTTGATAAGTTTTGTTTGGCGACAATTGGAGTTTGCGTTTTTCGGTGCGCTGACTCTGGTTGGCGCACTTTTTATTTTTATGGAGGTAAAAAAATGAATTCGACTATTGTTCTTAAAGCGCCAAGCGGAATGAGAATTGATATTGATTTTGATGCAAAAACAATATATTTTCCTCGCGAAAGCGGAACAGAAATGCAACTTGGACTTATTCCCATGGAGATTAAATTTTCAGAAATTACAGCTATAGAATTGAGAAAGCCCAAGTTGTTGTTAGCGGGCGGATGTGCTATAATCGTTAATAATACCCGATACATGACTGCGGATTACAAAAACGATATGACATGCTTTTTCACAAAAGATTTCGCAACATTACAAAAAACACTGTCTGAAGTTCTTAAGATATGCGGACTTTCGGGATTTAATGATTATAAATCTGTAAATGTAAATAAAGTTGTTTACGCCAAGGAGAATGGTGCCGCAGGCTCAGAAAGAATAAAAAAATGCAATATTTGCGGTCATGTATTTTGTTACTCCGATGCAGATATCGCACAAAACTTTTCTAATGAGTTAAGTGCTGGATTTTCTCAAATTAGTCAAATGGGAAATGCATTAGGTGGAACTTCAATAGGTGCTGCTGTGAATGAGGCGAATGCTAACAGTTACAAATCTAAAATTATCGATTTTGATGTTTGCCCCAATTGTCACTCCAGAGACCTTGTTCGTATAACGAAAGAAGAATATGAAGCAGCCATGAAAGCGAAAAATGCCCCTGCCGCATCTGTTTCTCAGCCAGTAAGCAGCGCAGATGAGTTGAAAAAGTTCAAAGACCTTCTTGATGCAGGTATCATCACCCAAGAAGAATTTGATGCAAAGAAAAAGCAATTGCTTGGTCTTTGATATTTACATACACCAAGGCGTAAACCGAAATATCGGCTTGGCAAGTAAATAACCGCCGCACCCTACATTGGATGCGGCGGCTCTTTTTCATTTAGAAACAATTGGACACATCATAAGCGAAAATACGTTTATGATGTGTCCAACTTTTTTATTTGTGATTTTGGGCGAAATGATTTTTACAAAGCTTTCATAAAGCCCTGCAAATCTCAAAAAGCCTTACATATCAATGATTATTTGCTTGCCTCTTCGATAGCAACTGCTACTGCAACCGTCATACCAACCATGGGGTTGTTACCTGTATCTGTGGTGCAAGAAAATCTCCTAAAAATAACGATTTTTCCTCTCCTAAACACACAATTTGTG
>JAZQXI010000150.1:0-11467 GCA_045632805.1 Eubacteriales bacterium
GTGTATGTGCAGCAGTTTGAAGAAACCTTTGTACGTCGAGAGATTGAAAAGGCGGACAAGGAACGTCAAATAACCGTAGAGAACGCGAAAAAGGAAATCGTAGTATTAAAGCGTCGAGATGAAGAGCTTGACAAAATTTTCAAGCGAACCTACGAGGATATGGTGTCGGGCAGAATATCCGAAGCAAGATTTGACACTCTTTCTGCAGGGTACGAACAAGAGCAAGCAAATATAAAGCGCAAAATTCTTATGCTTGAAGATCTTGTAGAAAACGGTGAGGAGCAGGTGAAAGACTTGAAACTGTTACTTGTCAATGTTCGCAAATACACCGATCCCGAGGAACTTACTCCCGAAATGCTGAATGATTTGGTTGACAAAATTGTGGTCCACGCTCCCGATAAGAGCAGTGGGCATAGAAAACAAAAGATTGAAATTTACTACAACGCTGTCGGTATCATTGATTTGCCTACCAATACGGGAAGCAAACAAGATTCCTCAGCTTCAAAATTAGCCGTATAAACGGAGAAAGTCGGTGTGACTTGAAAGTCACACGGACTTATAAGGGAAAACTTCGTTATCGCTACTTAGCATAAAGCAGGTCGCCGTTTGAGCGTTCGTTTTTTGAACTTTTTATAAACCTTTCAAGTCCCCCTTGACAACGGCAGAATTTGCCTTTATAATACAATTACAGTATCACACCGCCACCGCTGTCTGACATTTGAAAGGAGAACCATGCGCCGCTTTTTCCGCTTTGACCGATCTATTACGTACCGCCCACTCGCTCTTTTTTTGGCGGTGCTTTTTCTATGCCTGCCGCTCTCCTCTTGCTCGGTGACGCTGGAACAGACCGAACAAGAAACCGAGGGAGACGTTCCCGCGTTTAACGAGATGGAGAACGACGGAAAAGGGGATACCGAACCAAAGCGCCCGCGTGTGGCGTTGACCTTTGATGACGGTCCGCAGCATTATAACAGTGAGGAAACCAAGAGCATCGTAGACGAGCTTCTCAAATACGGCTACAGCGCAACCTTCTTTGTGGTTGGAAACCGTGTGGCGGGCGGTGACGCGGTTTCGTACGCGGTGAAAAACGGCATGGAGATCGGAATCCACGGATATACGCACGAGGTCTATTACGACGATTGCACCGAGAAGAAGTTCTTTCAAGAGATGGACAAGACCGTTTCAGCAATTCAGAAGCAGGTGCCGGGGTATGAGCCTACGCTGATGCGCCCGATCGGCGGTCGCATTTCTGCCGATATTCAAGCGGTCTGCCCTTATGCGATCATTATGTGGAGCATCGATTCCGACGATTGGAACTATACATATAACAAAAACGATACCGATGAAACCTCGCAAGCAAAAGTAAATGCCATCGTGGAAAACGCGTTGCGCGGCATCACGGACGGATCGATCATCCTGATGCATGATATTTATCAAAGCACTTATGACGCCACGGTGATCCTTTTGCAACGCCTCAACGAAATGGGCTATGATGTGGTTACGGTCAGCGAATTGCTGGACGGTAACGCACAAGCGGGACAGATCTATTACGAAAATGAGTGATGGAGAGGATGCGTTTTACGGGGAGAAACTTTTCGAGAAAAGTTTCTCCCCGTATCCCTCTTCAAAAGCTTTCACCGCTTTTCAGAGCATCCTCAAAGGAAACGTGTTTTGAGCAATTTCCTCCAAGGGTGACGTGCGCTTTGATGCGAATCAACGTGAAGTAGATTCAAGGTTATTGCCGGACAACGTCTTGTTGGTATTGATCAAGTAATGGAATCAGCTTCTTGAAATCCTCCATAAATTTAAACTGAACGTCGATTGGGCGAATGGTAGTCGGATGAGTAAAATTTGTATACTCCTTTAGAAGATCGAAGTCGAATATTAAATCTCCGTAGCACAGAAAAAGATTGTCGGGCGGAGTAGATAGATCTCCGCTGTAAAAACACCAGTCACCGCGTGGAAGAATTTCGTTGTTAAGTACTCTTGCAAATAAACTTACGGTATAATCAAAAATCACCAATTCATTTTCGGATAAGTATTTGTTTTCCAAAAGTTTGAAGATTTTTTGTGCAACGATTGCGCGTTTCGGATTGGTGCGCCCATAATAATCGTTTAGAATATAGAGATATGCGGCAGTAATGGGTTTGTGTATTGGACACCGTTGCATGACAGATTGAGAAATGAATTTTTGGTAGTAACGTTCGAACGGCGTTTTTTTCTTTAAAAAATCAAACATGACAATCTCCTAATCGTGTAAGTTTGTTCGTGGAAAACAAAAAAGTGCGCACAACCGTAGTTGCACGCACCCAAAAACGCAAACTCCGATTGTTGTCACACAAAACCTAACAAGAACGGAGAAAAGTATCCATTTGCCCGGTGGAATTTGCATTTTTACAAATTCATTATGGACAAATGAACATGAAGATAAAACCCACCCATAAAAACAGAGTGGTTTCTCCCTTGCTTGTTATTCGATTTTGTGTGACAACTGTATTGTAGCATAATTTACTTGCTTTTGCAAGACTTTTTTGATATTTTTTAATGGTTGCTCTGTATATGCTCTAAAGTTTGAAATTCAGTAAAGCCTGTATTGTATAGACGCTTTCACCAAAACTTTCGTCAAACCGGCGAAAGTCGTTGGCTTTCAACTAACCTTCGTGAGCGCGTGGCGGTGGTGGGACCCACGCGCTGGCGGGAGCAATTCTACCGTCTGCGCTCTAAAGTTTGAAATTCAGTAGAGTCTGTACTGCACGATGCCTTTCACCGAAACGCACAGCACCCTCGGGGGAATGGTTTGAGATGCCATCCCGGCGAGGGTGCTGTAAAAAAGTGGTGAAAGTTTTGAAGGGGTGTGGGGGAACTTTTTCAAAAGTTCCCCCACAAAAAAACAAAAACAAAAACAAATATTATAAAATCCCCAAAATCTCTTTTGCGTGATCTGCAACAAACAGACAGGGGTGCTGCTCCAAGGTCGCGCGGTTTTGGTGACCTGTGGTCAAAAGGACGCAGTCAGCCCCCATTGCGGCGGCGACCCCCGCATCGTGGTCGGTGTCACCTATCATCAGAATGCGCGCGTCGGGATTTTGGAGACGCCACCGAACACCTACCTCTTGTTTGCTGTAGGCTTGAATGTTTTCAAGTCCCAGAATACCGTCAAAATAAGAGCGGATGCCAAGACCTTCGATCTGTTTTGTCAGCATGCCAAGCTCGGTAGCGGAGAGGATCCATTGCGATAGCCCCTGCGATTTGACTGCTTCAAACACTTCGATAAGCCCATTGTAAACCGTGGAGCGTTTGCTGTTTTCCAGATAGTATGCCACCCATTCCACTGCAAGCTCGGAATAGGGGAGCTTGTCAAAGTCAAATCCCAGGCGGCGGTAATAATCGATGATAGGAAAACCAAAGACCTCGCGGTAGCTTTCTTTGGAAGTGATAAGCGGGAGACCGTGTGCCGCAAGCAGCGTGTTGGCACTTTGAATGCAGGCGTCAACGTCATCAAGGATCGTTCCGTTAAAATCCCATATCACGTGGGTGTACTTGTTTGGTTGCATAGAGTTCCTTTCTGATGGAAATGTTGGGGCATATCCCAACAGTTTCCTTTTTTTTGATGGATACGGCAAACGCGCAGGAAGGATCGGACAGTCATGGAAATTCTTTGCGTTCTTCCCAACATCTGTGCGTTGCACGCCTTGTCGTTTTCTGTTATAATATGCATAGCATTGACTGCTTTGTATGCTTCTTCCTCGGTGCAAATACAGGAAAGGAGTGTGATTGGATGGTTACCAAAACACAAAAGAGAATGCGCGGCGTAATGGTTCGCGCGGTGTGCGTGTGTATGACAGTTTTGATGCTTGGCGGCGTCATGATGCTGGGGGTTGGCGCGGAAGCGCGGGCTGCCGTGCCTGCCGATACTTCCCCCACCACGGTCTATCTTGACGGTTATGAGGTGCTACACGGTGATTGCGTCATATGGAATTCGATTACATACGTTCCTCTCAGAAAATTTTGCACGTTATTTGACGATTGCACGTTTTCTTGGAACGGAAACACGAATACCGCGACCGTGACAACTGCACACGGAATGACGCTCATCATCAAGGCGGGTGCGCTTTACATCTACGCCAACGGTCATTATTTTTATACGGTTGGCGCGGTGCAGAACTGGGGCGGAAGCCTTTACGTTCCGATCCGACCGCTGGCACGCGCGTTTGACAGCGCTCTTGAGTGGAATGCAAGCTTGCGCAGCGTTGAGTTGCGCTCTCCCAAAGGTATCCCTGCTGTAGCATGGGCGAACTACAAGAGCGACGAGGTCTATTGGCTTTCGCGCATCATCTCTGCCGAGGCGGCAGGCGAACCGTTCCGCGGACAGATCGCTGTGGGCAACGTGGTGCTCAACCGCGTGCGCAGCAAATCCTATCCCAACACCATCTACGGCGTGATCTTTGTCCGCAAGCACGGCACGCAGTTTTCTCCCGTTTCCTACGGGACGATCTACCGTGAGCCGACCGCGTCCGCGGTGATCGCCGCGAAGATCTGCTTGGAGGGGTATTCGATTTCGGATTCGGCGCTGTTCTTTATGAATCCGCGCATCGCCACCAGCAACTGGATCTCAAAAAATCGCCCCTATGCGTTTACCATAGGAAAGCACGATTTTTATAATTGATCCAAACGGGGAGTCCCTTGCAAGAGGGGCTCCTTTTGCATGTCAAAAATGATCGGGAAGCACTTGACGAAAGTCGGTATCTCTTAAAACCGAGGCGTGAAGCTTGCAGATGCAGAGGTGAGAGCCTGCGAAAAACCGTCAAATCCCAAGGCGTCTGCCACCTCTCGCACCGATTCGTATTCGAAGGAGGTCAGGCGGCGGTGGAGATTTTGAAAGGGGGCATCCTGCGCAAAGTCGGGAGTATATTGCCCCATCAAAGAAAGAAGAAAGGCATCGCTTCCAAATTTTTCGTGCAGCGCGTGCAGAATCTTCGCGGAATCCTTTCGGCATGCGGGAAGGATGAGGTGACGGACGATGACCCCGCTTTGCAACAGCGTTCCGTCTGCGTTAAAACGCACCGGTCCCGTTTGACGAAGCATTTCTTCCAAAGCCTTGATCGCCACCGCAAAATAGTCGGGGGCTGATGAATACGCGGCGGACAGCTCGGATGAATAATACTTGATGTCGGGCAAATAAATGTCCACCAAGCCATCCAACGCGCGCAGGGAGTCAACCGATTCGTATGCGCTGCTGTTCCAAAGCACGGGGATGGAAAGACGGGGCTTGATCTGCTCCAACAGTTTGGCAAGACGCAGGGTGTAGTGTGAGGGAGTAACGAGGTTGACGTTGTGCGCACCCATCTCTTGCAGGCGCAGGATGGTATCGGTCAATTCCGTATCGGTCATACGCTTGCCTGCGTTGCCGCGGCTGATCTCACGGTTCTGACAGAATACGCAACGCAGGTTGCATCCCGCAAAAAAGACTGTTCCAGAGCCGTTTCTTCCGCTGATGGGAGGCTCTTCCCACATGTGAAGGGAGGCGCGTGAGACGATGAATTCGTCACACGTACCGCAAAAACCGACCGTTTTCGCGTCTCTTGATACCGCGCATTTGCGCGGACATTGCCTGCAAAGCATCCGTATCCCCCTCCTTTTTTCTTACTTGCATTATTATACCATGCTCAAGCGGCAATGTCAAGGAAGAAGACAAAGTCTGTCAAAAATGCGAAAAAAGGCTTGACAAATCGGGAAAAGTGTGGTATCCTATGTGAGGTGAGGGAGTAGTAAGCGCAGAGCTTTCTGCGTAGCCGGTCAACATACTGATCCCAAGGGGGGTCTGGCCTGCTTCAAATTGCGAGACTCATGTGTAACTGCAAGGCTATACATGAAGCTCTTTTTTTGTTTTCGAGTGTAGCGTGCGGCTATGCTCATTTTTTATGCCTTGAGGGGGACGTGTAACATGGGATTTGGATTCTTTTTGCAAAATGCTCTGATCGGTGTGGGACTTGCAATGGATGCCTTTTCGGTGTCGATGGCAAACGGTCTCAACGAGCCTTGCATGAAAAAGGGCAAGCTGTTTGGTATTGCGGGCATGTTTGCGCTGTTCCAAGCACTGATGCCACTGATTGGATGGTTTTGTGTGCATAACGTCGCGGAGCTGTTTTCCGCGTTTCATGCGTGGATCCCGTGGATCGCGCTGGCGTTGCTTGTCTTCATTGGCGGAAAGATGATGATGGACGGTATCAAGCAGGGAAAATGCGGAGAATGCGCGGAATGTCACGAGGGCTTGGGCTTTGCGGCACTTGCGGTACAAGGCGTTGCAACCTCGATTGACGCTTTGTCGGTAGGCTTTACCATTGCGGATTACGATTGGATCATGGCGCTGGTGGCGGCGGCTGTCATTGCGGCGGTGACGTTCGTCATTTGTGCAGCGGGTGTTTTGATCGGTAAAAAATTCGGAACCAAGCTTGCGGGAAAGGCATCAATATTCGGCGGTGTGATCCTCATTGCCATTGGTCTTGAGATCTTTATCAGTGGCTTGTTCGGGTGATTCTGCCCTATATTTAGCAGCGAAAAAATGCGTTTTTTTCTTTACAAATCGCATTTTTGGTGTTATAATCAAGTTGTATCCAAAATTGTATCCAAAATAAAAATCAAGGAGGAAAGAGTATGGATCAATTCGTAAACTGGCTGATTGCCGTATTGCAGGACGTTGGACTCAAGCTGTTAGCGTCGCTGGTCGTGTTCATCGTCGGCAGATTTCTGATTAAGTTTCTCATCAAGACACTTCGAAACGGGAAGCTTGGGAAGAAGCTGGAGCCAACGGCGGCACACTTTTTGCTGAACTTTATCAGTATTGCGCTGTATGTGATCTTGATTGTGACGATCGTAGGAATCATGGGCGTTCCCATGGCGTCTGTCGTGGCTGCCATCGCATCTGCGGGCGTTGCCATCGGTTTGGCTCTGCAGGGGTCGCTCAGCAATTTGGCGGGCGGTATTATGATCCTGCTGTTCCACCCCTTCCGTGTCGATCATTTCATCGAGGCGGCAGGCTTTTCGGGAACGGTCAAGGATATTGACATTTTCTACACCGTTTTGCACACGCCCGACAACAAGGTGGTCACTATTCCCAACGGAACCATCATGGCGTCCTCGATCATCAACTATTCTATCAATGACACCCGCCGTGTGGATCTGGTGTTCAGCGTAGCGTACGGAACCGATGCCGAAAAGGTCAAAGCGATCCTTTTGGAGGAAGCGGACAAGCATGAAAAAGCGCTCAAGGATCCTGCACCCTTCTGCCGCTTGACCAAGCAGGCAGAGAGCTCGTTGGATTTCACGTTGCGCGTTTGGGCAAATAAAGAGGACTTCTGGCAGGTCAATTTCGATCTGTTGGAATCCATTCACGCACGCTTCGCAAAGGAAAACATTGAGATTCCGTTCAATCAGATCGACGTTCATATGAAATAAGTGACCGACGGTTTGTGCTATGGTTTATTGAATAGTTTATTTATGCAATAAAATAATGCCGACAGGATGTACAAAAATCGCTGTCGGCATTTTTTCTTTTCGATGCTTTGCGGAATTGACTTTTTCGGGAATTTGTGGTAAACTATTAGTTGTAGAAAAATTCGTATTTTTTTCTGAAAGGAGCAATTCATAAGATGCTGAAAAAACTTGCACGGTGTATCCGTGAATACAAGCGTTTTACGGTTCTGACCTTGATCTTGATGGTCGGGGAAGCGGTGGTTGAGACCTTGATCCCGTTTGTAACGGCGACCTTTCTCATCAACCGCATCCAGTCAGACGGAAAAAACCTTGATATCGGACACATCCTGTTTTGGGGAGGCGTGCTGATTCTGATGGCGCTCGTGTCCCTGATCTGCGGAGGATTTGCGGGCTTTACCAGCGCGCGCGCATCGGCAGGCTTTGCCAAAAATCTTCGGCATGACATCTTTGGAAAAATACAGACCTTTGGATTTGAAAACATCGACCGCTTTTCCACCTCGTCGCTGGTGACTCGCCTTACCACCGACGTCTTTCACGTGCAGATGTCCTTTATGATGATCATCCGCACTGCGGTGCGAAGCCCTTTGATGCTGACCTTTTCGGTGATCATGTCGGCAATGATGGGCGGATGGCTTGCCGCAACCTTTGCGGTGGTGATCCCGATCCTTGTGATCGGACTTCTCGTCATCAGCAAGCACGCCATGCCCGCATTCCGTCGGGTGTTCAAGAAATACGACCGCCTCAACGAGTCGATTGAGGAAAACGTGCGTGCGATGCGTGTGGTCAAGGGATTTTCGCGTGAGGAATACGAAAAAGAGAAGTTTGCCGCGGCATCGGATTCCATTGCCGATGATTTTACGCGCGCGGAACGGATCGTTGCGGTCAATACTCCCTTGATGAACTTCTGCATGTATTTCAACATGACCGTGGTGCTTTTGCTGGGATCCTTTATGGCGATCTCGGGCATTGGCGGCGTGCAGATCGGGCAGATCTCGGCACTGTTGACCTACGGCATGCAGATCCTGATGTCCTTGATGATGCTTTCGATGATCTACGTGATGCTGACCATGTCTGCGGAATCCGCAAAGCGTATTTGCGAGGTATTGGATGAGGAGCCCGCGATGAAGTTGGCGGAGAACCCCATAACGGCAGTTAAGGACGGCGCGATCGATTTTGAGGGCGTCAGCTTCAAATACTCCCAAAAGGCGGAGCGTTTTGCGCTGTCGGATATTGATCTTCATATCACCTCGGGCATGACCGTTGGCATCATTGGAGGAACAGGATCGAGTAAATCCTCTTTGGTACAGCTCATTCCCCGCCTTTACGATGCGACAACGGGATGCGTGAAGGTTGGCGGCGTGGACGTGCGCGAGTATGACTTGAAAGCTTTGCGCGATTCGGTTGCGATGGTACTGCAAAAGAACCTCTTGTTTGCGGGAACGGTCAAGGAGAATCTGCGCTGGGGTAACGAGAACGCCACGGATGAGGACTTGATCGAGGCGTGTAAGCTGGCGCAGGCGCATGAATTTCTCATGTCTTTCCCGGAGGGGTATGACACGATGATTGAGCAAGGGGGCACCAATGTTTCGGGCGGACAAAAGCAGCGCCTTTGCATTGCACGTGCGCTTCTCAAAAAACCTAAGATTTTGATCCTTGATGACTCCACGAGTGCCGTGGATACCAAAACTGACGCCTTGATTCGCGCGGGGTTTGCCTCCTACATTCCAAACACCACCAAGATCATCATTGCGCAACGCATCTCCTCGGTGCAGTCTGCGGATCTGATCCTTGTGATGGAAAACGGTAAGATCGTGTCGATGGGCAAGCATGAAGAGCTTTTGCGATCGAGTGAGATCTACCGTGAGGTCTACGAGCAACAAACCAACGGAGGTGACGCAAATGAATAAGAAACAACCTCCTGTGAAACGGAAGATCAACGGCGCGGCATTGGGGCGTGTGTTGAAGATGCTGTTCGGTTACTATCCCGTGCTTCTGCCGCTTTCTGTTGCGTGTATCGTCTTTTCCGCCATCACGGCGGCGATCCCCGCCATCTTTTTGGAGCAGGTTACCAACGCGATTACGTATAGCATTGATGCAAAGCTGGGGTGGGATGCGGCATCGGAGCTGATCGTTCCCAAGGTGCTGATTCTGGTCACCTTTTACGTCATTTCCATCATCGCTGTGACCCTGGAAACACAGCTCATGGCGCGCATTACGCAGAACTTTCTCGGAAAAATGAGAAAAGCGATGTTCAACGGCATGCAGAGCCTGCCCATCAAATATTTTGATACGCATAAGCACGGCGATATTATGAGCCACTACACCAACGATATCGACACGCTCCGCCAGCTTGTGGGGCAGGCGATCCCTACGCTCGTCCGTGCGGGAACCATCGTTGTTTGTGTATTCTTTATTATGCTGTTCTACAGTCTGCCGCTCACCTTGCTTCTCTTACTTGGCGTCGTGTTGATGGCGCTGGTCACCAAGTTCTTTGGCGGTAACTCCGCAAAGTTTTTTGGACGTTTGCAACATTCGGTCGGCGTTCAAGAGGGCTTTGTACAGGAAATGATGAGCGGACAAAAGGTGGTCAAGGTATTTTGCCATGAGGAGCATGCGCAGGCGGATTTTGACAAGCTCAACAATGAGCTTTACGAAAACGCATACCGCGCCAACGCATCGGCGAATATGTTGGGTCCCATCATCATGAACATCGGAAACGTGCTTTACGTGATTTTGGCAACGGTTGGCTCGCTCTTTCTGGTGGCAAATCTGCCCAACCCTGCGATCCAATCGATTTTCACGGGCAAAATGGAGGTCACCGCTGGCATCATCGTAGCCTTCCTTTCCATGGCAAAGCAGTTTACGGGGAATATCAATCAGGTTTCCCAACAGATCAACTCGGTGGTTATGGCTTTGGCGGGCGCGGAACGTGTATTTGCTGTTATGGATGCGCTTCCCGAAACCGACGAAGGCTATGTAACACTGGTAGATGCCGTGGAAAACGAGGACGGAACCATTTCGGAATCGGATCATCACACCGGCGTTTGGGCGTGGAAGCATCCGCACACCGACGGAACGGTCACCTATCAAAAGCTTGAGGGTGACGTCCGCATGACCGACGTGGACTTTGCCTATGAAGAGGGGAAGAACGTCTTGCATGACGTCAGCGTTTACGCCGAACCCGGGCAAAAGGTCGCATTTGTCGGCGCAACCGGTGCCGGCAAGACGACAATCACCAATCTGATCAACCGCTTTTACGACATTGCCGACGGAAAAGTCCGTTATGACGGTATCAACATCAACAAGATCAAAAAGAGCGACCTGCGCCGTTCTCTTGGCATCGTTTTGCAGGAGACCAACCTGTTTACGGGTACGGTGCTTGACAATATCCGCTACGGCAAGCTGGATGCCACCGACGAGGAGTGCATCAATGCGGCGCGTCTTGCGGGAGCGCATGATTTTATTACCAGACTGCCAAAGGGCTATGAAACCGAGCTTTCTGCCAACGGCGCGAACCTCTCTCAAGGGCAGAGACAGCTCATCGCCATCGCGCGTGCCGCGGTTGCCGATCCTCCCGTGATGATCCTTGATGAGGCAACTTCTTCGATCGATACCCGTACCGAGGCGATCGTGCAAAAGGGTATGGATGCCTTGATGAAGGGCAGAACGGTGTTCGTGATCGCGCATCGGCTTTCCACCGTGCGTAACTCCGACGTGATCATGGTGCTTGACCACGGTCGCATCATCGAGCGCGGAAACCACGAAAAGCTGATTGCCGAAAAAGGGCAGTATTATCAGCTCTATACGGGCGCGTTTGAGTTAGAGTAAGAGGATATGATTTTTTGTGGGGACTTTTTGAAACAAGACCCCACACCCCCAAAAACTTGAACGCATGAGAAGGCCCCCCTATTGCTTGAAAAACAGAAACGTTCCTTCCGTGATGCCCTCCTTTCTCCTTCTTCCTGCCTCCCTT
>JAZQXI010000151.1:0-23619 GCA_045632805.1 Eubacteriales bacterium
CCCACTTTTCTCTTTGACACCGCAGGCGCAAAGAGAAAAGTTCGCAAAAGAGAAACGCCGAAATAGGAATTTCGCGCGTTGCAACGCGCGAACAGCGCCCCACGGCGCTGGACCCGTGCGAGCTTTTGAAAAAGCTCGCCAAAACTTTTATCGCGAGTTTGTGCGATCAAAGTGCTCCTCCATCACATCGAAAGGATCAACATTTATGAATCTCAAAGGAAAACATTTTCTCAAGCTGCTCGACTTCACCCCTGCCGAAATCGAAGGCTTGATCGACTTGGCGGCAGAGCTGAAGGCAAAGAAAAAGGCGGGCATTCCGCACCGCATTCACGAGGGCAAAAACGTCGCTCTCATTTTTGAAAAGACCAGTACCCGTACCCGTTGCGCGTTTGAGGTCGCCGCGCGCGACCTTGGCATGGGTGTGACCTATCTTGATCCCACCGGCTCTCAGATCGGTAAAAAGGAGAGCATCGCTGACACCGCTCGCGTTCTTGGCAGAATGTACGACGGTATTGAATACCGCGGCTACGGTCAGACCATCGTCGAGGAGCTGGCACGCCATGCGGGCGTTCCCGTTTGGAATGGTCTTACCGACGAGTTCCATCCCACGCAGATCCTTGCCGACTTTTTGACCATCCGCGAGCATTTTGGAACGCTCAACGGCATCAAATTTGTCTACATGGGTGACGCGCGCTTTAACATGGGCAACTCCCTTATGGTCGGTTGCGCCAAGATGGGCATGGAATTCGTTGCCTGCGCCCCCAAAAAGTATTTTCCGGACGCCTCTCTGGTCGCACAGTGTCAAGCGATCGCCAAGGAAACAGGCGCAAAGCTCTCTTTCTGCGAAGATCCCGCGCAAGCGGTCAAGGGCGCACACGTCATCTATACCGATGTTTGGGTCTCGATGGGGGAACCCGTCGCAGTATGGGAGGAGCGCATCCGCGAGCTTTCCCCCTATCAGGTCAACACCGCTCTGATGGACGCGGCAGGAGACCAAGCCGTGTTTATGCATTGTCTGCCCGCTTACCACGACCTCAAAACCGCGGTTGGAAAGGAAATGGGCGAAAAGTTTGGGCGCGATGCGATGGAAGTGACCGACGAGGTCTTTGAATCTTCTCGCTCCATCGTCTTTGATGAAGCCGAAAACCGCATGCACACCATCAAGGCAGTCATGGCGGCTACGGTGTAAATGTTTTTGTGGGGGAAACTTCTTGTAAAAAGTTTTTTCGTGGGGGCGCTTTTGAAAAAGCGTCCCCACACCCCCGCAAAACTTTCACCACCTTTTTACAGCACCCTCGCGCAGATGGCATCTCAAACCATTCCCCCGAGGGTGCTCTGCGTTTTGGTGAAAGCCGTAGTGCGGCACAGCGTCCGCTTGATTTTGGACTTTAGAACGCAGACGGTAGAATCGCTCCCGCCAGCGGCTGGGTCCCACTTCTCGCTGCGGCTCGGTCACGCTCGCGTTCTGACACCACACTGTGGTGTCATTCATTGCGCTCGCGCCGCTTCGCTACCCCATCCGCTCACGAAGGTTAGTTTTGGGCGGGGAATTTCGGGGAGAAGCTTTTTGTAAAAAGTTTTTTTCGTGGGGGCGCTTTTGAAAAAGCGTCCCCACACCCCCGCAAAACTTTCACCACTTTTTTACAGCACCCGCGTGCCGCTTCGCTACCAAAAACGCTTACGAGGGTTCATTTAGAGCGTGGCTTTAAACTGTAGACAAAACCGTTTTTTGTCTTGATTTTTATTGACAACGCCCAAAAAATATGGTAGAATAATAATGTATGTAATTTTTGAATCAAAAAGCGAGGTTTTGCACTATGCATTGGTCTGAAGAGATCGCTCAAAGAATCATTGAGCGCAACCCCAATAAGGAAGAATACGTCTGCGCGGCGGGCATCAGCCCCTCGGGCTCTGTTCACATCGGCAATTTCCGCGATGTGGCAACGCCCCTGTTCGTGGTCAAAGCCCTTCAAAAAATGGGCAAAAAGGCAAAATTGCTCTTCTCCTGGGATGAATACGACCGTTGCCGCAAGATCCCCGCAAACGTGCAGGCGGTCGTTGGCAACACCTATGACAAATATATCGGCTGCCCCTACGTGGACATTCCCGACCCTTGGGGATGCCACAAGAACTATGCAGAGCATTTTGAGGAGGAGTTCCTCAACTCCATCAAACCCTTTGGAATCGAGCTGGATTGCCGCTATCAGGCACAGATGTATCGCTCGGGCAAGTATCAAAAGGACATTTTGGAGTCGCTCCAAAAGAGAGGCGAGATCTTTGAGATCCTCGACTCCTTTAAGACCAAGGACACCACCAAGAGCGAGGAAGAGCTGAAGGCGGAGCATGATGCCGAGAAGGAAAAGTACTATCCCGTCAGCATCTTCTGCCCCAAGTGCCACACCGACTTTACCACCATCACAAGTCTTTCCGACGATTGCACCGAGGCAGATTACACCTGCCGTTGCGGTCACAGCGGTCACTTCAATTTCCTCACCGACTTCGATTGCAAGCTCGGTTGGAAGATCGACTGGCCCATGCGTTGGAGATACGAGGACGTGGACTTTGAGCCGGGCGGAAAGGATCACGCCGCTCCCACGGGTTCTTACAGCAACTCCAAGATCATTTCAAAAAAGATTTTCAATCATGATGCTCCCCTGTTCCAAGGCTATGAGTTCATTGGAATCAAGGGTATGACGGGGAAAATGTCCTCTTCGTCGGGACTCAATCTCACCCCCGAAACGCTGCTCAAGCTCTACCAGCCCGAGGTCATCCTCTGGCTCTACTCCAAGACCGATCCCACCAAGGCGTTTGATTTCTGCTTTGACGACGGCATTCTGCGTCAGTATTTCGAGTTTGACAAGATGCTCACTGACGTACGCGAGGGCAAAGCCAACGACGCGGTCAAGGAGATCATGGAAGCCTGCCGTATTGAAGGACGCGAGATCGAGACCGTACCGATGGGTCTCCTTGTACAGCTCGGTTCGATCGTTAATTTTAACGTACCGATGCTTGAGACCGTATTTGAAAAGATTGGAACGCCTTACACCGCCGAGCAGTTTGCCGACCGACTTGATCGCGCAAAGTTCTGGCTGGAGCAGTGCGCGCCCGATCAGGTCAACCGTCTGCGCGCAACGCGCAATTTTGAGGTTTGGAACACTCTTGACGACAAGGAAAAGCAGGCAATTGAAGCACTGCACGCCTACATTGCCAAGGGCGGATATACGTTGGATGAGCTAAACGCCGAGCTTTACGCGATCCCCAAGGCAATTTGGGGCACGGAGCTTTCCGACAAGGAGCTTAAGGGTATTCAGGGCGCGTTCTTCCGCAACGTGTACAAGCTCTTGATCGACAAGGAAAAGGGACCGCGCCTGTATCTCTTCCTGTACGCAATCGAAGCGGAGAAGTACGTGGGACTGTTGGATTTCTCCTATCCTCAAACCGAGGAGGAGCTTGCATTGGAAGCGCCCGAAGAGGAAGCGTGCTGCCCCGAAACCGAGGAAGTGACCGAAGTGCGCGAAGCAGATCCCGTGGAACCCATCAAAGAGCAGGTTACCATCGACGACTTTGCAAAGATGGATTTCCGCGTATGCAAGATCCTCAAGGCGGAAGGCGTGCGCAAGTCGCATTCCTGCCTCAAGCTGACGCTGTTTGACGGCATTGGCGAGAGAGTGATCATGTCCTCGATCAAGGAGGAATACACGCCCGAGATGCTCATTGGCAAAAAGATCATCGTAGTTGCGAACCTCAAGCCCAACCGCATCTGCAACATTCCGTCCGAGGGTATGCTCTTGGCGGCAACGAACAACGCGTGCGGCTGTAAGATCATCTTTGTGGACGATTCCGTACCCGAGGGAACGGCGATTCATTGATAGAAAGGTCGTGGGGAAAGGGGAAACTTTTGAAAAAGTTTCCCCTTTCCCCACACCCCAAATCCCTTTCAAAACTTTCATAGAAGGAGAATGGAATGATGTTTTGGTCACTTTATGCGATGCTCGGTCAAAATATGTGGTGGCAGGATCATCCAAAGCTTGATTTTGACGAAGAGGCATGGGATATACTACTTGATTCCGCCGTGGAAAACGGTGTTAATCAGATCGTTCTCGATCTTGGCGAGGGAGTACAGTATCAAAGCCACCCGGAGCTGTCTCGCGAGGGAGCATGGACTCCCGCGCGTGTGCGCGCCGAGGTCAAGCGTTGCAAGGATTTGGGAATTGAGCTGATCCCCAAGCTCAATTTTTCCGCAACGCACCACATGTGGCTGGGAGAGTACCGCCGCATGATGTCCACATCGATCTATTACAGAGTCTGCAAGGAGTTGATCGAGGAGGTCTTTGATCTGTTCGATCATCCCGCGTATATCCATCTCGGCATGGACGAGGAGGGCGACCCACAATTTTTCAAGGAGCTTGACATGGTGCATTACCGTCAAGGGGAATTGATTTGGCATGACCTGAAATATTTGTGCGATTGTGTACTTGCTCTGGGCGCCACGCCTTGGATCTGGGCGGACATGTGTATGTACGAGCCCGAGGAGTTCCGTCGGCACATTCCGTATGATGACGTCATTCTCTCGCCGTGGATCTATTTTGCGGTCCGCCACGAACATTGGACGCTTGTTGCCTCCAAGCAACGCTATATCGACTCCAACGAGGGAAAAATGGGCGTGACCTACATGGAGGAGGCTCCCATCTGGCAGAAAATGACACACGAGGGTGTCAAGGCGGCAAACGACGGATACAAGACCGTTCCCTGCTGCTCGGTTTGGGGTGAGTGCGAATACTGCTCCGACGACGTGGTCGAGCATTTTGTCAACAACTGCAAGCCCAACAATCTGCTCGGCTTTATGACGGCGCCTTGGGTGCGCACCAACATGGAAAAGATCGACGTGATCAAGAGATCCATGGAAGTGCTTGCACGGGCGAGAGAGAAATTTGTAAACGAATAAAGAGCTTAAAAAGGAGAATACGTGATGCAATTTCATATCAAAAACCCCATCAGCGAGGGCTGGTACGCTGACCCCGAGGCGCGCTTTTACGAGGGGAAATACATCATTTACGCAACCAAGTCTCTGCCCTTTGACGAGCAGAAAAATCAAGTCTGCTTCACCTCCGAAAATCTGAGCGATTGGGAGATGCAGGACGATATCATCGAGATGTCGGGCTTCCCTTGGGCGACCCGCGCGATCTGGGCGCCTACCGCCATCGAAAAGAATGGCAAATATTACTACGTTTTCGCGTCGGGCGACATTCACTCCACTGACGAAAAGGGGGGGCTTGAGATCGCCGTTTCGGATTCCCCCACGGGACCGTTCAAGGCGTATCTGGATCGTCCCTTGGTTAACGAGTTTTACAACGGCGCACAGCCCATTGACGCGCATCTGTTTAAGGATGACGACGGTACGGTTTACTTGTTCTGGGGCGGTTGGAGACATTGCAACCTTGCCATTATGAACGAGGACATGACGGGGCTTGTGCCTTTTGAGGACGGTTCTCTTTGCCGCGAAATTACCCCCGAGGATTACGTAGAGGGCCCTTGCATGTTCAAAAAGGACGGAAAATACTACTTTATGTGGTCGTCGGGAAATTGGGAGACGGGAACGTATCGCGTCAATGCGGCGTTTGCGGATAGCCCCTTCGGCCCCTTCGAAAACCACACCCGCGTGCTGGATTCGGGCGACGGAACGCTTGCAAACGGACCCGGGCACAACGGATATTTTTATCTCCCCGAGGAGGATCTGTACCTCTGCGTTTACCACCGTCACAAGCCGGATAACCATGACGGAAATGCGCGTTTTTTGTGCATCGACGTGATGAAGTTTGACGAAAAGGGCAATATCCTGCCCGTCAAAATGACGCACGAGTGGAAATACGAAAACGGAAACGTGACCGTACTGAAATAAGGAGAACGATATGAATCCGATTCAAGTCAAAATCAAATTGACGCGCGGTATGAAGGCACCCGAATACGCAACGGTGGGTTCGGCGGCGGTGGATCTTCGTGCGGCACTGGAGGAGGGCGAGGTTGTGACCCTCGCACCCGGAAGCCGCGCACGCATCCCTACGGGAATTGCGATCTCGCCCGAATCGAGCGACTACGTGGCGATTATTGCGGGGCGGAGCGGCTTGGGACTGAAAAACGGTGTGACCCTTGCCAACGGCATCGGAGTCATCGACAGCGACTACCGAGGAGAGATCTCTGTGGTGCTCATTAACCACGGGGAGGAGCCGTTTGAGGTCAAACGTGGAGACAGAATTGCACAGATGATGTTTATGCCCGTCGTTACCGCAGCGTTTTTGCCCGCGGAGGAGCTGGACGAAACCGAGCGCGGAGCGGGCGGCTTCGGACACACGGGCGTTCAATAAGCTTAAAGCGAAAGGAGATTTTACGATGTTTCAAAAGCTTGGTTTTCAACTGTTCAGCATTCGTGATTTTATTCAGGATCTCGATTTTGCGGATTTGAGTCTGCGCCGTATGCGTGAGATCGGATATACCGAAACACAAACGGCAGGCTTTTACGGCGATCCCCGTCTCTTGGCGGAGCTGCTGCGCAAAAACGGTATCACAGTGGTGGGTACGCACTACCCGTTGGCAAAAATTTTGGGAAATCCCAAGGAGACAATGGAGATCCATCGCGCGTACGGCACGACCAATCTGGGAATAGGAGCATTGCCAAACGAGGCGCGTCAGAGCCTTGACGCGTTGCGTGAATTTATCAAAACGTATAACGAGGCGGCAAAGCTTTACGCCAAGGAAGGTTTTCATCTGACCTACCACAACCACAATTTTGAGTTTGAGCGTATTGACGGATACAAGACCGTCATGGAGATTTTTTACGAGGCGTTTGATCCCAACATTTCCTTCGTCCTCGATACCTGCTGGGTAGCGGCAGGCGGCGGCGACGTTTGCACGTGGATGAAAAAGCTGGCGGGACGCTTGGATATTCTTCACCTGAAGGATTACACGGTGGAGGTTCCTGCTTCACACCGCCCCCTCGTCAGACTTTCGGAGGTGGGCTATGGCAACCTCGATTGGGACAGTATCATGACGTGTGCCGAGGAAATCGGCGTCAAGCACTACTGCGTTGAGCAGGATAACAACTGGAATCATACACCGTTCAATTCCTTGCGCATGAGCGCGGAATTTTTGAAAAAATATCAACATTGAAATGGATGAATAGGAGAAAATAAATATGTTTCAGAATCTCGGCTTACAGCTTTTTACCATTCGTGACTATATGAAGGATCCCGAATTCGCGGATATGAGCTTTGCGAAGCTTGCGAAAATGGGTTATACCGAGGCGCAGGCGGCGGGATGTGAATTTGATCCCAAGCTCTTCGGTGAGCTTCTCCAAAAGCACGGCATCAAGCTCGTCGGTAACCATTGCGGTCTTGACGATATCCTCAAGACTCCCGAAAAGACCATGGAGATGCACCGTATGTGGGGCACGACCAATCTCGGTATTGGCGGTATCCCTCACGAGGCACGCCAGGGCGGTGAGGCGTTGCGCAAGTTCATCAACGATTACAACAAGGCGGCGGAACAGTTTGCAAAGGAAGGCTTTAAGCTCACCTTCCACAATCACAACTACGAGTTTGAGCAGATCGACGGCACAAAGACGCTGATGGACGTTTTTGCAGAGGAGTTTGATCCCGAAAACATCTCCTTCGTCCTTGATACCTGCTGGGTAGCGGCGGGCGGCGGAGACGTGCGCTACTGGATCGAAAAGCTTGCGGGCAGAATTGATATTCTGCACCTCAAGGATTTCTCGGTCAAGGTGGCTCGCGCAACGACGCCCGAACTCTTTTTGCGTGAGGTCGGACAGGGCAACCTCTACTGGGACGGCATCATGGAATCCGCCGAAAAGGCAGGCGTCAAGTATTACTGCGTCGAGCAGGACTCCAACTGGAACGGCACCCCCTTCAATTCTCTGCGCATGAGTGCAGAGTTCTTGAAGAAGTATCAGAAGTGATGATATAAAAGGTTGGGGCTATCTCAAACAACCGTTTGAGATAGCCCTTTTTCTGATTATTTTTGATCCGCATTAATCAATCCTTGCGCCGTTCTCACGCAAAAGTGCTTGCAGCGTAGGCACGGAAACGTCACGCGCGGCGCATTTTTGGTCGCATACGAGCGTTGCGGCAAGTCCTGCAGCTTCTCCAAGCGTTGCGCAGGTAGGCATAATACGCAATGATGCCTGTGCCTCGTGCGTGGCGGAAACGCATCTGCCCGCAACCAGCAAATTGTCCGCATTCTTGGGGAGCAGACAGCGGTACGGAATGGTATAATATTTGCCGTGCGGGAAGAAATAATGGCTGGTTCCCGCCCCGTCGGGGCTGTGAATATCGATCTCATAGTTGCAAACCGCGATCGAATCCTCAAAGCGGCGGCAATCCAAAAGGTCTTTCTCCGTCAGAACATATTCCCCCTCGATCATGCGGCTCTCGCGCGCACCGATCTGTAATCCCGTAGAGAGCAGGACGCTATCCTTGAACTCCTCAAAATTGTCATGCAGAAAGCGGAACAATTCCATCACCTGCTCACGCGCCTCGATCTCCGCGCGGGTGACGTCCCATGCGTCGGTGGGGTTGCGCTTGATCACGCGCGTCGCGTTGAAGTGATAAACGTTCGGGATAAGGGTCTGAAACATAAGAATATCTTCACGCGGATTCTTGATCTTCCCTTCCGTCTTGAACTGTTTGTAAAGGTCATTGATGCGATTTTTAATGTCATTCGTATATTCGGCGTGGACGTTTGCCAAACGGAAAGAAAGCGTCATGGGCTGGCAAAGGCGGTCACTGTCTCGCCCCAATCGATAGGGACAGTCCGCAAGCGCGGCAATATTCGCGTCTCCCGTAGCGTCAATAAAGCAATCGGCTTCGATCTCGCTCACACCCGAAACGTTGGAGACATGGACCGAGCGGATGCGTTTTCCCTCTTTGTTGACCGCAGTCACACTCGTACCGTAAAGCAGATCCAGTCCGCTTTCTATCGCCATGGTGTTGAGCAGATATTTGAGCAACTCCTCGTTAAAGGTCATACCATTGACAGCATGGAGTCCGCCCATTGCTTGAAGTCTCTCTGTGATCTCTCCAAAAAGTCCCTTGGAAAGCAAGATCTGTTCTTTGGTGTTTTCGGGATTCCATGTCCAATAAGGCATAAACGGATTGACCAGGTCAAACGCCGCCGCGCCGCCCATACAGTTATATTTTTCGATCAACAAGACCTTTTTGCCGCGACGTG
Source organism: Eubacteriales bacterium (assembly GCA_045632805.1). GTDB lineage: Bacteria > Bacillota > Clostridia > Oscillospirales > CAG-272 > UMGS1865. The sequence goes on from JAZQXI010000151.1 coordinate 9,241, forward strand.
CCGCGCAGATTCCTGCCGCAGCCCCCGCAAAACCGCCGCCAATGACGGCAATGTCATATCGGAACGTATTCATCTTTCTACCTCCCACTTGGTCAATTTCTTTTCCAATAATTCGCACAGGCGCGCGACCGTTTCACCGATCCCCGCGCACAGGCTTTCATCCAGTGTCTGATCCGCATATTTCTCATAGAGCGCGTGCCGTTCGTCATACAAGTCCTTCAACGTTCCGCCTGTTGGCATGACAACGCCACGATGCACGTAATCGCCAAGGCGCGCGGAAAGCGTTTGAAAATCGATCTTTAAATAAACAGCGGTGCCGTTTTGCTTGAAGCGCTCCATCGCCTCGCGTCCATAGACCGCGCTCCCTCCCGTGGCAATGACGGTTTTGTCGGTTTCGATGGACGAAAGGATCTCGTTTTCCAAGGATAAAAAGCCGTCATTTCCCCACTTTGCGATCAGCTCATGCAACAGCTTTCCCGTTCTCTCCTGAATGAGAAGATCGGTATCCAGAAAGCGGTATCCGAGCTGTTTTGCAAGCAGCACGCCCACCGTGCTTTTTCCGCAGGACGGCATGCCGATGAGAATGATATTGGACATACGGTTTCCCCCTTGTTGGCATTTTACCACCATATTATAGCACCGATCGGGTATTTTGTCAAGGTCGCTATATCAAACAGCGCGGCGGAGAAGCCTCTGAAAAAGCTTCTCCGCCTCAAATGCAAAATCAACAACGCTCAAAGCTCCGATAAAAGCTTTTCTTTCTGATATGCGCGCTCCAGCTCGGCATAAAGCCCTTCGACAGCCAAACCGTCGTTTGCCACGTTCGGCTTGATGCGCGCGGCGGGAAATGCACGGTATTCGGCAGCTTGATGCAGCTTTTCGATCAGTCGCGTATGCGCCATTGCGGTCTTGACCGTACAAATGGGTGTTTCCCCGTTCTTCAAAGCATTCGCGCAGATCCACAGCTTTCCAAAGTTGTCCTTTGACGGAGAGCCGTAAGAAATACGCTCACCATTGTTTAAAATCGCCTCGATCTCGCCGTTTCCATCCTCATCGCAAACCACCGTGCCGCCCGTAAAGCGGTACTCAAACATGGGGTTACGGTTGACACCCGTTGCGTGCGACGCGACAAAATGCAACGGTATGTTTTGGGCTTTGGCACGAATCGTGCAGGTGTCAAAGGTCTCAATGTCGTATGCGCGCAGACAGTCAGCGGAAAGCTCCGTCACTTCCGCGCTCGTATCCATCGTCTCGCCAAGCAAAAAGAGCATATTGTGCAGATAATGTGCGCAGGCGTTGGAAGCAATGGAATCCAAGACCGTAATGCCGTTCTTTTCCACTTTTCCGCCCCATCCGCCGCCGCGACGGTAGTAGGCAAAATTGCGAGGCCAGCTGATAAAGGTCTTGAAGGACACGGGTTCTCCCAGTTTTCCCGCAAGGATATCCTTTTTGAGCGCTTGGATCGCATCGGAGTAGGACCACTGGTAGCCGATGGCTAAGAATTTACCGTATTGGCGCTCTGCCAAAAGCATTTCCTCGGCTTCCTTGACCGTGGGCGCGACCGGCTTTTCGCAAAGCACCGCAGAGCCGTTTCGGAGTGCCAGAATACTCTGCTCACGGTGCAAAAAGGGCGGTGTGCAGATCACGGCAAGCTCCGCATCTCTCTCGCGGTAAAAATCCTCACCCGAGGCATATACGGGAATCCCCGCCTTTAAAATGTCATCCTTCATCGAAGCGCTCTCAAAAAAAGGATCGACCACGCCCTCCCATTTGACGTCCGAGGGACAATTTTTCAACAGCTCCGAAACGTAAAGTGCGCCGTAGCCACCCACTCCAAACAGTACGATCCTGATCATACCTTCTCCTCCTCAATCGTCACGCACTCGCCGCGATCGGCAGCAAGGCGCGCGCAAAGAGCAACACGCGTCAGATAAAAGACGTCCTCGGCGGGAACGATCTCCGTGCCGTCCAAAAAAGCATCCAAAAGCTCGGGCGCGGGATCGGGAGTCAGCGTAACACACCCCTCGCCGTTCATCAGAAACACCTTGCCCTCACGCACCTCAAGCACGCCCTCCGTACCCGCACAGCGGATGCGGTCATCATCGTGCGTCGGTGCTTTTGCGGGACGGTAATAATCAAGATTGATCGCCGCCATCACGCCATCCTCCATCGAAAAACGGCAGAGTGCTGCGCGCTCGGGATTTCCAAAGCACTCGGCGTCAACACGCAAAAAGCGCTTGCCCGAAAAGGCGTAGATCCAGTCGATGGCGTGGATCCCGATCCACGGAATGATCCCCGTAAAAAGCGCACGGTCGGAATACCACGCAGGGCGTGTGCCGTATCGGTAGGATTTTTGCGCGGTGAGCATACGGATCTCACCAATCTTCCCTTCCTTGACCAAGCGCGCGCCAAGCCAAAAGGCGGGAGATACGCGCAGATAGTGCATAGCGCCAAAGCGGATGCCGGACGAGCGGACGGCTTGCTCGACCGTTTCCAGCTCTTCAAGGCTTGCCGCCACGGGCTTTTCGCTGAACACGTCGATTCCACGCTTGGCGCACTCCAGAATGAGCCTTCCCGTCAAACCAAACACGGGGGACAAAACCGCCATGTCGGGATGCACAGTATCCAGCATTTCGATATAGGAGTCAAAGTACGGCACCTCGGAGTTGCCAAAGCCTTTGGAATCCTCGTGCTCGCTTCCAACGGCAAAGCCGCAAATGGAGACGTCACTGCGATTTTTCAGCGTTTCGTATGCCTGACCGGCATGTCCGCAATTGCCAATGAATACTACTTTTTTCATAACATATCCTTCTTAATCATCAAATTCGTCGTACATGACAACATCGCTGTGCCAGCCGCCCGTGTGAGCCCCGTAAACACCCTCGTGCCAATACACAGGAAGATTGTCCTGTGCGTATATCGGCACCACGGGACGCCAGATCTTGATCCCCTTTTCCTTCGGAATGGAACGGATGACCTGCTCAAGCGCATAGGTCTTGCCCCAATCGTTGGAAAGATAGCTTTCCAGCACACGGTTCTCGCCGTCAAAACGAGCCAAGTAGATGCGATTGGTGCAGGTGGGCGCGGGATCGTTGGGATGAAGCCCCGCCTCGCCAACGCCATAGTAATAGCTCATACCGCCAACGTATGTTTGCGATCCGTCGATCATCGTTTCGGGAGAGAGGAATTCTCCCCCCTTTGCGATCGGAGCGGAAAGACTCCACGCGCCGTCTCGGTAGGTGGCGGAATAATACGTGATCGTATCGGGTTGGTTCAGCACAAAGCTTGCCACGCCAACGCGGTACGGCACTGTGGGAGACACAGCACACAAGCGAACGGTCGTTCCCTTGGGAGATTCGTACACCTTTGCCAAGGCATCAAGATGGATCGTCCCCTTTTGATAAAGGTTGACATCGGTCGCTTCTCCGTCCATCGTCAACAGATTTCCGTCGCAATCAAAGATCCCGCTTCTCACGGTGTGATCCTTGGAAATGCGAGGGTGACCGTAAAGGGCGAAAAACCATTGCTCACGCACACCAAGAGACGTGCAGACCAACTGGCGGTGAATGTCAAAATAGAACAATCCGCCCGCATCGGATTCCAGAAATACGCGAGGCGCACTCCAGCTCTTGCCCGCATCAGAGGAATATCGAAATTCCCATGTAACTCCTCGCACGCGTGTAAAAAGCCAAAGCTCTCCTTTTTGCACGTTCTCGGAAAGCTGTGCGTAGGTAACGCTCTCATCGTAGTGCAAAACCTGCTCGGGCCCAAAGGAAAGAAGGTCATACGGGCGCTCGGTAACACGGTAGTAAAGCGCGTGTCCCGCTCCGTGACCCGTATAAGCCACCACGATCCTACCGTTTTCCATAACGCAGATCGAAGGCGCGTTATGCTCGTCCGCGTAATTGCAATTGAGTCGGCAGAGACATACGTCACGCGAGGGGGTGCGGCTGCATTTGGCATCCAGCTCCTTGACGCGAATCTCGCCCATATCGGTGTAGTAGGCAATGTAGGTCATGCCATTGTTTCCAACCATGGACTGCTCGTGAATCCACCAGTCGGTGTTGGCTCTTTTGATGCGGCGCTCCACGGCGCGTGTCAGATCGATCATAAAAAGTTCCTCCCGTTTCTTTTCAAGTCGACTCCAGTATATCACAGCTTTTGGATCGAAAAAACTCAAAAACCGATCAAAAAGGGTTGATTTTCGAAACAAACTATGATATCATACAATCGGAGGTGATCGAATGTTTTTCAGTGATCCAAACCGCTCCTATACGATCCTCGGCGTTTATCACGTCACAAGAAGCGAGCGCTTTGACCGAATGGAAAAGGGGCGCAACTATACATCTTTGGGGTTTCGTTTGCGAGGCGACAGCCGTTTTTTGACACCAAACGGAACGCAAAACGCCAACAGCGGAAGCATCATTTATATCCCTCGCGGGGTCAGCTATCGCCGCCGTACCGATGGCGAGGAAGAACTGATCATTCTGCACCTGATGTGCCACGGTGACGATGACGGCGAAATTTCTGTTTTTGAACACGCAGATATGGAGGAGCTGTTTTTGCGGCTGCTTGCCACATGGGAATCCGGAAAAACAGGAAAGCGAAACCGATGCATGGCGCTCCTGTACCGTGTTTTCGAAATTTTGGAACGCCAACAGGATCTCAGTCATCCGCAACCGCCGTCCGCGATACGCGAAAGCGTGGAGCATCTTTGGCGGCACTATCGTGACCCTGCCCTGTCAATTCCTCGCCTTGCCGCGCTCTCACACGTCAGTGAGGTCTATTTCCGTCGGCTTTATCATATGACCTACGGAGAATCCCCATGGCAGACCGTTCTGAATCTGCGCTTCGCCTATGCCTGTGAGTGCCTGCGTTCGGGCTACTATACCGTCAAAGAGATCGCCGCCAACGCGGGATTTTTAGACATCAAGCATTTTCGTACTGCCTTTAAAAAGCATTTTGGCGTCACGCCAACGCAGTACGCTTCCCACGACGAATCCAAACAATAGACAAAAAAGCAAGAGAGTGTCGAGCAACGGTTCGGCACCCTCTTGTTTTTTACACGCAAACGGTAAGGTGTCAAAGGCGTGTACTTTTTTACGTCCATCCGTTTGGATCAACGCCCCCCTCAAACGGCAAATCGCTTGTCGGGGAATCGCCAAGATCCGACGGGTCCTTTTCGTCCGTCGGGTTCTTTTCATCCGTCGGATCATTTTCATCCTCGGGAGTGTTATCTCCCGCGGGCGGATTGACCTCCTCCGCCTCGGGAGTGGTGGTCTCGTCATGATCAAACGGCGCGCAACTGCACAGCAGAAGCGCCAAAGCAAGAAGAAGCGTTGCAAACTTTTTCATGGTAGTATCCTTTCTGTTCTGTTTCTGTCATTGATTCCGATAAAAGCGTTACGGCTCGTAAACGCGCACGTTTGCGGTCTTGGTCTTTAAAAATGCCACAAATTCGTCGTATTGCTCGCGCGACGCAAACGCTTGATAGGTCAAAATGTGCGCCCTGACCGTATCAAGGTGGATATAAATCGCCTTTTGAGGAATGACACTGACCGACTCGATTGCCGTATAACGGATCTCGGTCTTGTTTTCGGGCGTGATCTCTACAAAGAGATCGTCGTAAAACTCCATCCTTCCCTTGGGCGAGTACGCGAGCTTTCCGCTTTTCTTAAGGGATTGGATCTGCCCCTTGATCGAAAACGCCAAAAAGCGCGGAAAGGTCAGCTCTAAAATTGCCAACACGACTCCAAGGGGGATCAGTCCCCACAGTCCCGCAAGGGCAAAGCCGCCAAACATCCACATGGCAACCCCAAGGATTGCCGCGATGAGCGCCAGCGTTCCCCGCATCTTGGCAATTTGTGCGCGTCCGTAGTCCGATCGGATCATCCAGAATTGATTGAACGCCAGATAGTCCGCGTCATTCATGGTAGCGTGAAATTGAAAATGCATACCGCACCTCCCATCTTGATAGATCAGCTACAGTATAACACACTTTTGCCGCTTTGTCAAGAATCGGGAAATGCCATCCTTCTTACGTTCAAAGCTGTATCTCAAACGCAAAGCTTCCGCTCTTCACTCTACCTGCATCGAAATCAAGCGTATAGACCGTGACATCAATGTGATGACCGAGATAAGTCACACGCCGCGCCTCGCAGGAAAGCTCTTCCCGGCTTACAAGCTTGACCCCACTCACCTCAAAGCCGCCTGCCACCGCAATCGGCTCATATCCCGCGATAAATCGGAATTTGAGCGTGTGCGCGTTCGGCTCGTCGATGGTATATTTGATCTTGACCCGATCCTCAAGCAGCTCGTACCGCACCTTCAGTGTACTGACGTCCGTGTCGTACGCTCCCGAAAGATTGACCTCAAAGCACGTGTCGGTCGCCTCGGTGATCTCGCCCCGATACCTCTCCCCCGGCATTTGATATTTGCCGTCGAGGATGGGAAGGCTGTGCCCTTGAGAGCCTGCCGCAAACACCTCGTCACTGTAGCGGTAGCGATCGTCAAAATAGATCGCATCATACTTATGTGAGCGCACGTCGGGAAAAACACGCATCCCGTTTGCAAAGAAGGCAAAGCTCCCGACGTCATTGTGGTTGTGGTTTTCGTCGTTGTGTCCTGCCTTGGCAACAAAGGAATAGTTCTCACGGTTCGCGATAAACGCGCCGCCAAGCGGGAACAATGCGGTTCCGTTCTCCACGGTTCCGCCCTCGCTGTCCTCGTCAAAAAGCGACAGCGCAAGTATGCGGTGGTAGGCGCAATCGGTGCGGTGCAAGCCGTTCGGCGCCATCGCGCCGTTTTGATCTCTTACAAAGAGACAGCTCCCGTCATATGCATCGTAAGGCAGGAACCGTTCCCCGAAAACCCGACGAAACGCAATATGATAAAGCCCGTTTGAGCTTGCCTTTACCTGCGGATTTTGATGATCGGCAAAGGGCAAGCCAAAGCCATCCTTCAGCACCGCCGCGCGACCGAATTTCACGCAATTCTGCACCTTTGGACGGTTCACGATAAACGATAGATCCTCCCCCGTGACGTCTCCATATGCTTCCAGAAAGGTCGCCAGCTGTCCAAAGCCGTGATACCAATAGCCATATCCCTCCGAGCAATATCCGTCCTCCGCCAAACCGCTCAGGTACGCCTCGATCGAATCAAACAGCTTTTTCTTTACTTGCGGCAATCTCTCGGGAAACACGAACAGATATGCGTATCCCGTTCCCATCGTCTGGCACGCGATCCAATTGCTTTTTGGAGTATTACCAAGCCCAAAATACGTGGGATTGTTCTCAAAGGGCAGGATCACACGGCGCTCCAGCTCCCGACGGATGCGAATCTGAATATCGTTGCGCAGCTTGTCCTTCATCACTGCGTAGGTCAGGCTGAGCAACGTACTCATAAAGGCGGTATCCAGATCGATCTGCTCGTAATCAAACGTCTGATTGACGTCATCTCTGTGGTGGTACGAGGAAAACCACGCGTACTGCGCGCAAAATTCGGCAATCATCTCTTCCAACTCTCCCAGATAGCGATCGTCATCAAGCGCCAAAGCCTGCAAGCAGAAAAAGCGAAGCTTCCTACGCGTATCGATTCTGTCACATACGGCGGTATCACCGTTTTCATCAAAGATATGCATAAAATCCGCATAGGTCGGACGTTCAATCGGCTTTCCTTCAAACAGCTCACCGTACGCCTCCCTAACCTGCGCCACAAGACGCTGACCGCGCTCCGTCGCCAGGATTTTTTTCAAGCTTTCATACGTATAAACATTCGACATTTTTTCACATCTCTTTCGTTTTTTAAGAGTAAGTCTATAAAATTATTATAAAAGAAAACCGCTCCTCTGTCAACCGAAACAGCCAAAAAAAACAGATTTTGCCGTCCAAAAAGCAGAATTTACACATTCCACAAGCAGATAGCCGCATTTTTGGAAGATAAAGAAAAAGGGAGATCTTGATGCAGTGATGCATCGGATCCCCTCTTTCGTTTTAAAGTCCCTTACCCGCCCGACGAAACGCAGCATGATAGCCAATCGGTCATCCACGCTCCGATTGCGTTTTTTTGATCGGTATAAAATGTAAAAATCAGATTGATTCATGGATCCCTTCCAGCACCTGCGTACAGATCTGCTCCATACCGCGAGTCGTGGGATGCCCCGACATTTTATCAACGTCATGAAGAGAGACAAACTCTGCGCCGACGTGCGCGGCAGCATGCCTGATGCACTCCACCACCTCATCCTTGACGTCGCAATTTCCGATGAAGATCAATCTTGCCGACGGGTGATTTTGGCGCAACGTGTGCGCAAAATAGCAGATCGCCGGCAGCACACAAAACAAGTCGCTCTCCTGCCAATTTTCATATTGCTCCTCGCCAAGGGGCGCGTCGGACCAGCTATCGTTCGTACCGCCGAACACAAAGATCGTGTCAATGCTGTGGGAGTCAAAAAAACCTTCCTCCATCAGCTTTCTGTGTCGACAGATAAAAGACGAGGTCGTCGAGCAATCTGCTCCGTGATAGCCTGTGTATCCAACGGTAGAGCCGGACCAACTGTTGTTAAGAACGAGCTTGGCATCGGTGCGCGCCATCATCCGCCCCCACCAGGTTTCGGTCTGTTGCATTTTGGTCACAGGCTCACCCGGGGAGCGTCCCTCCGTGCAGTAATAAAAGGGATATCCCTCGGGAATATACTCCTTGTGCGTGGAATAGCTATCTCCAAAAATCATAAAATTCCCAATCATCATATGCCTCCCTTTGTAATGCGATATACAGTGGTCGTTTCCCACGTATCTCCCTTCACGACTTGGGCGCCGTTGCAGAGGACGAAATACATTTTGTGATAAGATTTTCCGCTGTTATCGGTCAGCAAAAACCGTTCACCACCTAAAAGTCTTGGATATTTTGGCACCGCCATCGAAAAGACGATCCCCGAGCCAGACCCGTAAACCGCGGCTTCCGCTGCTCCCAAAACATAGCCAAAATTCGCGCTTGCCTCTTTCGGGGTCGGATCAACATCTGTGTAAAAGCTGTCAGTCAAAGTCTTTAGCGGCGGCATCATCGCCATGTAAGAGGATCCTAACGTATAACCGTTCAGCCATTCCACCGTTTGGTTGAGCGTGATCCCGTTTTCGTCAATGATGTATTCTTTAACATGCTTTAATGCAGGTGTTTCGGAATCGTTTGGATCATACCCTATGGATGTTACCGCAATGACGATCTTGCGAAACTGCGTTAAGACTTGAACCGATTCCATATCAACATTTTTTTCGTCGATATGCATGGAAAGAGAGTTGTATATTTCATCACCGTGAGCATAGCCGCCAATAAAATCCGGACGGTCACTCAAACGGAGCGCCATATCCCACTCCGCCCCCACGGGCGTCAATTCATATTCGGTTTTGAAGGCATCATCCCAAGCATATGCCTGCCCGAGACGCCACGTGTCGCAGTTCCGATCGGAATTGACGGAATGCACCAAGTTATAATTGACGTATCCGTTGGCACATGGGAGAAACAGTCGCAATCCGCCCGACGCGCTTTCAAACGCCAAGGAGGGATCATATTGACAGTACGCGCCCCTTTCCAATTTCGCATTGGAAGCTGTAGCCGTTATGTTATTTTTCAAACACGCCCACCGCCTTTCTCGAATTTATGATAACATATTCTCTCTTTTTACAGCAATTTATAATTGCATCAAATAATCATAACACGTTTTGATATAGGAGATCTTGGCATCTCTTAGTTCAAGAGGAATTTTTCGCTCCCCGGGAATCTCCAAATTAAACAGACCGCTGTAATGCACTTGGCGCAATGCCCTTACAACCTCGCAAAAATCAACGTGTCCGCTTGTAAACGGCATCAAATGCTGATCGAGTTTTCCCTCATTGTCGGCAATATGAAGCGCCTTCAGTCGACTCCCCGCCTTCAAAATAAATTCACGGGGATTTTTATCGGTCAGATTCAAATGTCCCGTGTCAAGGCATATGCCAAAGCGGTCACTTCCCACGCGGTCGATGATATACAGCAGATCGTCTGCGTTTCGGTCCACCAGCTCCTCATCCTCCGAGAAATGCGGACGTAGATTTTCAAGACAAACGGTAATATCCTTATCCTTGATATACTCCGCAAGCTCCTTCAGCTTTTCGATGTTTCGCTCCACCTTTTCGCGCTTGCCAAGCGTTGTTCCGCGCATATTGTCACAATGCAAAACCATATTTTTGATGCCGATCATCTCATAAAAGTCGATCCAACGATATAGCGTTTTCAGCGCAGTTTCATCCGTGCATATTTTAATGCTCAGATAGAGATGCCCTTGAGAAATTTCAAAATTCTTTTCCCTCAAAAAGGCAGAAAACGTTTTTGCGGTTTTTGTGATATCGTCACTTCTCTCCAAAAGCTCGCGTCCGTGCTCGTCAGACAGCTCCGAACAGTAAACGCCGTTTTGGATCAATCTGTCGATTGCATCCTCGATCGCCAGATCCACGTAATAGCTCGACCATATGCTCAGTTTCATATGTTTCTCCCTTTCATCAAACGTTTACTTGCATTATAGCATAAAACGTTTTGAATTTCAATATGTTTTCACAAATCATCTACGCGCCATGACATTGAGCAATCCCTCCCGTCTTGCGTAGCACCATTTCTTTCCCCTCGAGGACGTGTTGAAAAAAAGAAAGACCGCGAGGTCTTTCAGAGGGAGTGGGCGGGTACTGGGTTGGAGTGACACGAGACGGAAAAACTTTGCCGGACTCGAACCCCGGCGCCATATTTCGCGTGCAAGCACGATCAACAGAGAAAATTTCTAATGAAATTCTCTCCCCTGTGTCTCCCATCGGTCGGAGCATGCTGTTACTACGTCTCGAATCTAACAAAGGGAGCCAAACAGAAAACCCGAGGCATATGCCACGGGCTTGCTGTTTGTGGTTACAGAACAAAATTACAACTCTTCAAAAATGAGTTCACCGCTTTCTTTCGATTTTGCCACCTTGAAAGTCATAGTGCCACCATATCCACCAAGACGCTGAAACCCTGTAAAAATCAACCTGCCGTCCCATTCCGCTCCCTTTGGAACGCTTGAGCACGGAATGATAGGATCACTCGGCATCTCAAAATCCGCAAACGGCTTATCCGATATCATATAGTGTGCATTGCCTTTGAGGCTGAAAATCAAATAATACTTTCCATTATATTTAAAATAATCGGGGCATTCAGGCTGATCTGCCGTTGAAGCAACGTATATAGGATTGCCAAAGTCCTCCCATTTTTCCAAATCTTCTGAAATATAGTGGGCAAGACAGCCTTTTCCCTCTTCGATCAAACTCGTCGTCAAAAACATATGGAACAGTCCGTCTTCGCCTTTTATCACCTTGGGATCCCGTGCGCTTGCAGGGTGATACCTTTCTGAAACCGTAAAGCCAAACGAAGGATCCTTTTCAAAGTGATAACCGTCATAGGATATGCTTCGACGGATCGGGGCGGCAATTCCTCTGCCCATTCTTACGGTATAATACAAATACTCCTTATCGCCGTCTTTTATCCATGATCCTGTACATATTGAGCCCTCAGACGCATCCGTAATTGCTACCGCCATAGGATGTCTGCGCCATTTTTTGAAATCTTTTGTGGATATATGTTCCCACTGATGCGCGCCAAGCCCCCATTTGCTCCTGTGATGATGCCTATCCTTGAGATAAAGAACATGATATTCATCTCCCCGCCTGTACGGCATACAGTCTCCCACAAATACGCCGTTTTCGGGATACCAGCCTTCTGCATTTTCAAACACGGATATGACAGATGCCTCGTCCGTTTTAGATTCATTATATTCCTCAGCACGAATATTAATAGTAGAACTTATTTCATCTCCAAGCTCAAACAACCTATTTCCCGCCGGCCACTCCTCGTCCATAAGTGCTCCGCCCACGTAGAGCTCTATCCTGTGCGGCATCAGGATGACCTCAACCTCATCCATTTGCTTTACCTTTGCAGAGAGACGGAGCGGTCTGCGATCGTAATCATACTGCATGTCGAATGCCATCTCGCCATCAAAAGCCTGCATTTCAACGGTTTTTCTTGCGTTTTTGTAAGAAATCGCATAACAAGGAAGCTCGTCAAGCTTAAAAGAAAGCTTTATATTTTTCATTTTTTATTCTCCTTTTAAGTATATTTTATATAGTCACCAAAGCCGTCTTTATATTCTACCATACCGATGCTATACGCGGAAAGCAAAGCGGCTCCGGTCGCAGCCTCCTCCTTGACTGAGTTTACCGATACAGGCATACCAAATTTGTCCTCAAGGACTCTACGCAGGATATGATTTTTTCTGATAGCACCGCCGGAAGCCACAATATGGCTCTTTTTCAGATGACCGTCCAGATATAACTGATAAAGCTCGTCGCACATACCGTTTATGACACCCAGCACAAGCGCCGACGGCGTAAAATGATTAAGCTCTATGTTTTCTATCGAACCTCTGCGCATAGGCTCGGTTCTCGTTCCACAAAACGAAGTGTCGACAGAAAGAGCCTGTTCTCCGCTTTCGTATGCTTTTTCCGCTAAAGCGTTTATAACCCCGTACTGGGAGTTGTCACCTAATCCCGAGAAAGCCGCGTAACTTCTGAAAAATCCTTCTATCATAGCGTACGCAGAGCCGCCGCAAAGCGCCGAGCCGCAAATAAGCAGTTCACCGTTTATAAACGGACGTTGTTCGATCCCATCACCGCTCTCTTCGATCTCTCCAACAGCCGATATTTGAGAGCCTGTTCCTATGTTCACCAAAACGTTTTCGCGGTTATTCTTGACCGAACCTAAAAAGCTCGCTTGGTTATCGCCTATCGCTACGCAAACCGGGATACCATTCCACTTCCCGACAATTTCATTGGATGCGGTAACTTTCGGCAAAAACGGTTCGTCGATTCCAAGCTTCCATAACTTTTCAAGCTTGAAGCACGCTTTTTTTACATCAAATAATCCAAAGCTTGCCGCAACGGACGTGTGAGTTATAGGCTTTTTTATATGGCACAAGCGCATTGCAAAGTAGTCCATAATACTGCAAAAGCCAATCGCATTTTGCGGAACAAGCCCGTTCAGCAGATTGTAATAGTGCGTTGATATGCCGTATCCGGTCGCTATCTTCTCACCGGTTATTTGCTCTATCATCTGACAAGCTGTCATTGAATCTTTTATCGGAATATCTCCACGCTTATCCTGCCAATTTATAAGATTGGATACTGCCTCACCGTCACTGTTCAGATAGAGAATCCCATGCATTTGACCTGTCACACCAATACTTACTATACCCGTGTAGCTTTTGGAAATAAGCTCAAGTACCCTTTTCGCTTTATCCATAATAACCGAAACACTTTGCTCCGAGAATACGGAGTTTTCAGCGTAAGAGTTATGCGGAACAGAAAACACTTCCACTTGAGCTTTGTTTTCAAGGTCGATCACCGCCGCGCTTATCGTAGTAGTACCGATATCGATCCCGATTGCCAATGCTCCTTGATTGTACGCCAATGAGTTTTCCATTTCCATGAAAAGAAATTCCGTTTGCGTCTCTCCGTTGGCAATACGCCTCGCAAGGGTTTCACAAAATGCATATCTTTCGGAGTTCAGCCCGCTTTCAGCATTGATTTCCTTTTTACGCTTTTCAATGATATCGTCAAGCGATAACATTTCAGAGAACAACAGCTTTATGTCAGTTATAGAAATTCCTGCCGTTCTTAAGAGTTTTATCTGTTCAAGTATCTTGATATCATTTGCCGAATAATCTCTGTAGCCGTTCTCACTGCGACCAACTGTTATCAGTCCGCGATCTTCATACAACCGAATAGCCTTTTTTGTAAGTCCTGTTATTTTCACCACTTCGTTTATCTTCATTCACTTCATCACCCCAATACTATTATAAAGTATCCCCCGAGGGGAATGTCAATACTTTTTTTCATTTTTTTTATTTAAGTTCCTTTTTTACATATATGATAGAATAAGCTTGCCTGAATGATGTGATAAGATCGCAGGTTCAAATCCAAAAAGCTCAAGAAAAGGTGCAATGTTGAAAGGAGTTTATTTTTACCCCCAAAAACACGAAAAGCCCTTGAAAAACAAGGACTTTTGTTTTAGGGTGCAAAATTGTTGCACCAATATGGCTCCCCCTGCTGGGTTAGTGCATCAAAAAGCTGCCGGTGCCAGGTTTTTGCAAGCAATGTCCGCCAAAGTGCGAGTTTTGTGCGTAAGACTATGCCTTACGCACAAAACGACACACGACGCGGACTGGCGCGAAGCGGAACCGCAAAGTATGCCGCCAGCCGCGCTTCGCGCTACTGCCTATTGCACATGATTTTCGCTGAATCCCCCCCGGAGAAGAAAAACGACAAAAAG
>JAZQXI010000152.1:0-13402 GCA_045632805.1 Eubacteriales bacterium
CCAAGTGTTTCTCCGCGCGGGTATTCCATCAAGCCCGACCCGCAGATTCTGGCTCCATGCTTCAAGGTCGCGTTTCCAAATGCCGTACAGCGCTTTGGGACCTCTTTTGGCTACGTTGCGTTTGCGGCGATGGTCAATTCACTTGGAGGAGTTGCGACGGCGGCGCACACCATCGCAAATACCGTGGAATCCGCCTTTTACATCCCCGGTTACGGGATGCAATCCGCATCTGCGACGCTGGCGGGCAATGCCTATGGCGCCAAGGATGGAAAACGCCTGCGGGAGCTTTCCAAAATGACGCTTTTGATCGAGCTTATCTTTATGACCGCTTCGGGCGCATTGCTCTTCCTGCTTGCCCCCGGCTTGATGACGGTCTTTTCCAAGGAGGCAGAGGTCATCCTCTTGGGAAGTGCGGTCCTTCGCATGGTGGCGCTCTCCGAGCCGTTTTACGGGATCTCCATCGTCATTGAGGGCATGATGCAGGGAATGGGAAAAACGGTCATGCCTCTGGTGTGCAATTTGACGGGCATGTGGTTGATCCGCATTGTAGGTACGTTTCTCTGTATCCATCTCTTCGATGGCGGTTTAATTGCCGCGTGGGGATGCATGATCGCGCATAATCTGATGCTGTTTGTCATGTTTGCCGCGTACTATATCAGCGGAAAATGGAATCCGTTGAAGGAATAACAAGGAGCTGTCTCAAATTGCCATTTGAGACAGCTCCATTTTCTTATTCCAAATAAAGTGCGTCGGCGTTGAGGAATGCGTGAGCGCCGAGGCGCGAGTCGGTGGGAATGAGACGGGAAGCGCCGCATTGTCGGCAGGTGACCTTGACGCCTTCATCAAGGATCTCCACGTCGTATTCTCGTCCGTTGTCATCCTCGGGACACTTGCAATAGATCTTTCCCTCGGCATCCATATCGTGAATGACGAACATGACGATGTCAAGGACTTGTGGGTCACTCAAAATCTTTTCCTCTTCGCGTAAGGAGCTCGGATCATTGATCCCGCATTTTTCCATCAGATCCAACAGCGCCAGCTCGGTGCGCGCCAATTCTGCCTTAACTTGATTCATTTCTCCTACAAATGCCAGCGTGAAATCCGAAACGTACGGGCATTGCATGGTGAACAGATCCTTTCCGTAAAAGAGGGATTGGTTAAGCGTAAAAATATGGGGAGTAGTGCAGGCGAGGCAGGGGACGGTCAAACGGATTTTGCCGTCGTTGCCCGATACAACGCTCATTTCACTCTTGCCGCAGGTGCATTTCAGCTTTACCATGTCAGCGGAGAGGGAAAAGACGTTGACGGCGCTGAGAACGCCTGCGCCACAATGAGGACAGCGGTAGGCGACGGTGGTCTGTTTGGAATCAAGTACCATTGCGATGTTCCTTTTCTGAAAAATAAGATTTTGTCACAGGTCAATACAGTATATTCAAAGGGGCGCAAAATGGCACGGAACGAGTCCATGCCATCTTGCAAAAAGAATCTTAAGATTTTGCCGGGGTTGTGGTTTCGAGTACGGGCTCACCGATTTGATTCAGCACGCCCTCGTCTACAACGTAGCCGCCATCCTCAATCAGACCCTTAAGCTTGGTGGTCATTTCTGCCGCAACCCAAGCATCTCTTGCGGTTCTGATCCAGGTTTGCTCAGTGGACTTGTAATAAGCCAGATAGAAGCCGGAGGAGGACTTGATGACTTCAACGTCGTTGGCTTTTCTATCCTTGGAGAAGAGCCATTCCTCAAGCTTTGCATCCGAAACATCAGCCTTGGTCATTGCGGTCTCGACCGTTGCCTTCGTCGTGGAGGTCTTTTCGTCGCTTCCTGTGCCCGTGGTGGTCGTTACGCTCAAAGCGCTGAACGCGTGCCACAGATCAAAGCCGCTCTTGCCGGAGAGAAGTGCCTGTGCATCCTTTGCCTCCTGCTCGGTCTTAAAGAGGAGATAGCCGCCGTAAACGGTTGCTTCTTCCTTCTTTACCTGCTCCATGGGGGAAGAAACGATATAAACATTGAACTTTCCGGTCTCCTTACCGTTGCTGTCGGTTGCCTTGAAGTGAGCGATGTCATTCTTGACGCGATCGAATACGCGATCCTTCTTGGTCTCGTCATACTTGCCGGCACACAACCACTCGTTGGCGGAACCCTTCGTGGTGGTTTCGGGATGGGAGAGGGTAGAAGCTTCCTTGTTGTAGGAGGCGTTCAGGGTCGAGGTGAGGGTACGGTAGAGGGAGTGATAATCGCTATCCTTGTGCGTGGTGTACTCAATCGAATAGTTGGTTCCGCTTACTGCGGTAACCTTGATGATATAGGAGGTGCCGTTATCATCTGCCTGCAGGATATCACCTACGTTGATCTTGGCACCCGAAGCATAGAGCTTGTCCTCGATTGCCGTGGTATCGTCGTCGTCATCCTTGGGCTTGGTCAGGTCTGCTTTGGTGAGGTCCTCTGCCTTGATATCTGCCCAAGTCTTCTTGCTGTTCTTCAGATCGTCGTAGAATTGCTTTGCGATTTCTTCGGCAGAGAGGTGAACCTTGCTCTGCTCGCTCTTCTTTTCATTGATCAGATCCTCTACGACCATTTCGTAGAAGCCTTCTACCTTGGATTCGTAATCGGTGTACTTATATTCCTTCCAGCCTGCTTCCACGGTGGTAAGCTTGCTGTTTTCCTTGTCGGTAGCGGGCTTGGTAAAGATATAAACGAGATAAACGCTGTCACCGCTGGTAATGACGGCGGTTTCCTTTTCGGTTCTCTTGCTGTTGAAGATCCATTCGGAAATATCGCTGTTGATCTCTTTGTTGTCGCTCTTGAAAGTAGTCTTGGTGATGCCAAGCTCCTCAAGCTTCTTTGCGCGATCCTCGTCGGTAAGCTTGTTATTCTTCAAAGCGCTTTGCGCGTCTGCCGCCTCGCCGCTGACCGCGTACTTGTCAAGAACAAGAGACTTGAAGTTTTCCTCAACGACGGTTTCAATCACCAGCTTGCGGAATTCAGCCGCATCCATGCTCAAAAGGACTTCGTCTTTGCTCTCGGGATCGTAGGTCTTGCCGAGCTTCTCATAGAGCTTCTTCAAAAACTCTTCGCTTGCGTTTGAATACTGATGATACTTGATTTCATAGTGACCGGAGGGGTTCTTTTCGATGAACTCCTGCAGAATTGCCTCGGTGGGGTCATCGTCAAGGTCAAGCTTTGCGTAGTTGCAGTACTTGGTGTACATCGTCAAAAGCTTTGCGGCATTTTCGATATCGGAGGGGTTGATTCCCTTACCGACCGCAGAGGTCAGGAAGTTTTCATAAGTGGTGTAGCCTGCATATTCGGATGCGGCGTAAACGTTCTGCATCCAGGTGGTGAACTCTGCAATTGCCGCATCATCATCGGCGTTCAGGGTAAGACCTGCTTCAACGCCTGCATCAGCGCCCGCAACAAGCTCGGTCAGGTAATCGGAGATCTCTTCCAGACCGTCACGCAGATACATGTTGGTATAGGTGGATGCTACGTCAATACCGTAAGAAGCGGCATCCTTATATTCTTCGGTGATCTTGTTGGTATCCTCATAAAGTCCCCAAGAAGTATAGTACCATTCGTAGTAAGCGGACTGGTACATGTTCTGCCAGAGAATAAAGGTTGCCATTTGCTGATTGAGGTCATATTTACCGCTCTTACTGTCCACGAGGACGCGAGCACGCAGGAACGCACCGTCGCTGATCAAGCTGGTGATGACGATCGGAACGATGATTGCCAGCGCGATCACAGCAGCGATGGTATAAGTAGCCCATTTGGGCATCTTAAACTGTTTCTTTTTCTCCTTGTATTTTTCGGGATTGGCTTGTCTGTCCTCGAAATGATATTGTCTGTTTCTTTTTCCTTTTCCCATGATGGAAGTCCTTTCTCTTTCACATATTCGGATTTTGGCGGTCGTTCGCCAAGCACATAAAGACATTATAACTTTGTTCTGTGAAAATCCTGTGTCACGATTATGAACAAAGGCAAAATTTTCGTTATTATTTGTTATAAAATGATGGAAAAACGGTTTATACGTTCATAATAACGGGCAAAATCATCGGTTTGCGTTTGGTTTTGCTGTAAAGGAATTTGGTCAGATCGTCCTTGACGCGCTTTTTGAGCTGCATGCGATCGACCCTTGGCTCATACAAAAGGGTATCGTTGATGGATTCGTAGGCGAGCGCGCGTACTTCATCCATCAATTCTTCTGCCTCACGCACGTAAACAAAACCGCGTGAGACGATATCGGGGCCTGAGAGAAGCATTCTCTCGTCGGTGTCCACCGTTGCCACAACAACGATGAGACCATCCTGTGCCAGATGACGTCTGTCGCGCAGAACGATGTTGCCGACGTCCCCGACGCCGTAGCCGTCAACCAGAATCTTGCCGGCTGTTACGGTGCCGTTCCAGCGTGCGCCCGCGGCATCGATCTCAAGGATCTTACCGATCTCGGAGATAAAGATGTTTTTCTCCTGTACACCCATGTATTTTGCCAACTCCGAATTGGCACACAGATGTCGGCTTTCGCCGTGAATCGGCATAAAATAGTGAGGCTTGGTCAATGCCAGCATCAGCTTGATCTCCTCTTGGCAGGCGTGTCCCGAAACGTGGACCTCGACTACCGCATCGTGTAAAACCTCTACGTGGTTTTTGGAAAGCTCATTGATAATACGTCCCACAAGCTTTTCATTGCCGGGAATCGCGGAGGCAGAGAGGACGACCAGATCGTTGGAATCAAGAGATACCTGCATATGATCGGAGAACGCCATGCGGTAAAGCGCGGACATCGGTTCTCCTTGGCTTCCCGAGGTGACGATGGTCAATTCGCTCGGCTTATACCGCTTGATCTCGTTGATATCCACAAGAACCCCGGCGGGAATATTCATATATCCCAGCTCTGTTGCGGCGTTGACAATGTTGAGCATGCTGCGCCCCGTGATGGCAACCTTTCTTCCGTGATGCGCACTGGTATCGATAATTTGCTGTACGCGGTGTACGTTGGAGGAGAAGGTCGCGATGATGATGCGCTTTTTGGTATGCGTGGAAAAGATGTTTTCCAAAGATGCACCCACCTTTTTTTCAGAGGGGGTGTGTCCCGCACGCTCCGCATTGGTGGATTCGCACAAGAGCATGAGAACGCCCTCGCGTCCAAGCTCACCCAAGCGAACGATATCCATCATCTCGCCGTCAATGGGAGAGGTGTCAAGCTTAAAGTCACCCGTGTGCAAAAGAACGCCGAGCGGCGTGTGCAACGCGATGGCGCAGGCATCTGCGATGGAGTGGTTGACGTGAATGAATTCGGCGGTTACAGCACCCAATTTCACGGTGCTTCCCGCATTGACGGTGCGCAATTCGGGCTTGTTTGGAAGCACGTGCTCCTCCAGCTTGTTGCGGATGATCCCCAAGGTCAGGGGTGTACCGTAGATGGGGGGATTGATCGTTCGAAGAAGATATGGGATCGCTCCGATGTGATCTTCATGCCCGTGCGTCAAAAGCACGCCGCGGATTCGATCTTTATTGGCTTCCAGATATGTGATGTCGGGGATGACCAAGTCAATTCCGGGCATATCCTCTTCGGGGAAGCCGAGACCGCAATCGATCACGATCAAATCGTTTTCATATTCGATGGCAGTCATGTTTTTACCGATTTCACCAAGCCCGCCTAAGGGGATGATGCGCAATTTTCCTGTCGGTTTTCCTTTTTTGGCTTTTTTTGGCATTCAAAAACTCCTTTCATTGATATATGGATGCTCGTTTGCCACAGGCAAAGGGCATAACAAGACCTGCACCCAAAGAAAAAGGGGCAGGAAAAAGAAACCCTAAACGGGCGGTGAGCACGCTCCTCGCCGCACGCCAAGGCTTGATAATATGATATTCGCAAAACGCGTTCTCGCTTTTCGGTGACACGGAACGCACAACGGTCTCATATAACTTTAAATATTATACTATAGAATCTTTCAAAAGTCAATACCCAAAATAGACTTTTACTTCACAGCAGCAAAAGACAGATCAAGCAAGAGGCAAGGGCGCCGCACAAAATCCCTGCAGCAAACAGTATCCATCGCGGTAAACGATCCTGTATTTTTTTACGTGTTTCGGCAGTATGCTCGTTGAGCAACCTGTTGGCTTCTTGCAGCAGATCGCTTTGATCCTGCCGCTGCTCCTTCAGCTCCTTGCGCAAAACGAAATATGCTTCGTCGAAATATCGGCTGTCACCTGTCCGCACCACGATCATTTGCTTGCGTGCACCCTTGATCATTTTTCATTCCTCCGTATTGGTCTTTCGGCATAGTATTTGACTGATTTTTTTCAAAAAAACCACAAACGGCAGAAAAAACAGGAAAAAAAGATGCAAAAGAGCATCACCGCAAACGCGCATGGAAACGCCCAGCGTGTACGGCGCACGCCAATAGAGGAAAAGTAGACGGAAATGATGTATACCACCGTGTCGGAGGAGCCGAAGATCACGGACGCGCAAAGCCCTGCGAGGCTGTCCGCTCCCACACGGGAAAGGAGTGCGTTGTAGGCGGCGGTGGAGGCGCTTCCCGAAAACGGACGTGTCAGGAGAAGCGGTAATAGCTCGGACGGAATGCCGATGCACTGCGCAAAGGGCGATAAAGCGCCGCTCAATAATTCGACGAATCCGGACGCATTGAGCATGGAGATCGCAACTACAAGCGCAGTTAGTGTGGGGAGCAAGTGAACAGCGGTGCGCAATCCCTCTTCGGCGCCCTTGAGAAATGCGTCAAAGTAATTCCGCTTGCCAAACAGAAAAAGGAGTCCAACCGCTACCACCACCAAAGGCATGGCGAGTGTCGAGAGCGTTTCAATCACGGCGTCTACCTGCTTTCAAGGTCGATTTTGCTCCTACGTGTTCAAAAAAACGCGGAATCGCGGTTAACAGTAGCGCCATGGCGGCGGATAGAATCGAGGTGACCCAAACGGGGATCATAATTGCGAACGGGTTCTCCGAGCCTGCCGCACGGCGAAGAGCCAGAAGATTGGCGGGGATCAATGTCACGGAAGCTGTATTGAGTACCGCCAACGTGATCTGCTCGTGGGAGGCTTCCTTGGGATTTGGATTGTGTGCTTGCATCTTTTTCATGGCGGAAAGCGCCAGTGGAGTCGCGGCGTTTCCGATCCCCAAAAGATTGGCGCTGATATTGGCACTGATCTCCTCGGCACCGTCACCCGTGCGGTAAGCGATTGGAAAAAACAGGCGTAAAAAAGGGGAGAGCAGACGCGAGAGCCTTCGAATGACACCGGCTTCCTGCAGTACCGCCATCATGCCGCACCACAAACACATCATGCCGCAAAGTGAGATCACTACCTGCAATGCACTTGCCGCGCCGTCAGGGATCGCATTCGCGACCTCTGTCATTCTCCCACCCAAAAAGCCAAAAACCACGGAAAGCAGACACAAAATTCCAAAAATCTTCCCAAGCATCATGGAATCCTTTCATTTTTTGTTTAATTTTGTCGAACGAAACTTCAAAAAAAGTAAAAATTTTCCATATTTAGCTATTGACATACAAAAAAAGATGGTATATAATATTATTCGATCCCAGATATAAGATAAAATATCAAAAAGATACGGAAAATAAAGAAACAAGGAGAGTTGTGTTATGAAATCGACGGGAATGGTGAGAAAAGTAGACGAGTTGGGAAGAATCGTGCTTCCTGCTGAAATTCGTCAAAGCATGGATATCAACGTGCGCGATGCGTTGGAAATTTTTACGGATGAGGGACGCATTATTTTGCAAAAGTATCAGCCGTCCTGTATTTTCTGCAACAATGCCGATAACATTATCTATTTCAGCAATAAGAGAATTTGCACGGAGTGCCTTGAGAAGCTGAAGGCACAGGCTTGACCCAATATATGCACAGATAAATCGAAATATGCAAGCGGGGCTGACTCATAGGAGTCAGCCCCGCTTGGGTGAAACACCTCAATGACCGCAGCAGCAGGAAACGAGAATGATGGCAATGATGATCAACCAGATGCAGTTGTTGTCAAACAGGTTGCAGAAGCAGTTATTCATAGTAGTTCCTCCTTAAAATCGTGAAGGCGCATACGCGATGCTTTGCCCTTCTGTTATCATCATATGGCGTTTTTTGAAAAAGGTTCCGAGAATTTGTCGCTTTTTCCCGAAAAGTGCTTTTTTCTTTCCAAGTGGCTTGAATATTCACAAAATCAAAGAATTTGATCCCCAAAATCGAATAAAAAAGTCGAAAAACACATAGACAACACCAAAACGGTATGATATAATGAGCTTGGTTGAAAAAGACCAATCCTATATGATAAAGGAGAAACGCAGATGTATCAATTTCCGATCGGTGTCGTTGTGGAGTCCTTCCGCAAGGAGATTCACGAGGCAATCAAGGAAGCAAGCACATTAGGGCTTGCGGGTATCCAGATGTATGCAACAAGAGGGGAGTTTGCCCCCGAAAACTTTTCTTCGGAGCGCCGTCGCGAGCTTTTGCAGTTCGCAAAAGGCGAGGGCGTCAAGTTTTCCGCGATCTGCGGCGACTTCGGTCACGGCTTTATGAGCGAGGACTCCAATCAGATTTACGTAGAACGCTCCAAGCGCGTGGTGGACCTTGCTTTGGAGATGGAAACCAATATCGTTACCACGCATATCGGTGTGATTCCCGAGGATAAGAATCACGAGAGATATCGGATCATGCAAGAGGCGTGCGCTTCTTTGGCGGAATATGCCGATCGTATGGGTGCGCACTTTGCTGTGGAAACGGGACCCGAAACCTCGGCGGTGCTGGGAGATTTTCTGGATTCGCTCGGTTCTTGCGGCGTCGGTGTCAACCTTGACCCCGCCAACCTCGTTATGGTTACGGGCGATGATCCCGTTAAGGCGGTTCACCGCTTGAAGAAGTACATCGTACATACCCACGCAAAGGATGGCGTGATGCTCCGACGCACCAATCCCGAATA
Organism: Eubacteriales bacterium; assembly: GCA_045632805.1. GTDB lineage: Bacteria > Bacillota > Clostridia > Oscillospirales > CAG-272 > UMGS1865. The sequence goes on from JAZQXI010000152.1 coordinate 8,946, forward strand.
CATCTATAGCGTTATCCCCATGCCCGAGGATATGGAGCACATCGATGCCTTCCGCGAGACACCTTTGGGCGAAGGAAGCGTTGATTTCGCCGCATATCTGAAGGCGTTGGAAGAGATCGGTTACCGTGGCTTCCTTACCATCGAGCGCGAGGCGGGCGAGACGCCCGCAAAGGATATCGCGCTGGCGGCGGATTATTTAAGAAAGATTATGAAGGAGAATTGATCAGATGGAAAAGGTTATTGCTATCATCGGCTGTGGCAGAATCGCCAACGGCGCGCACCTTCCTGCACTTTCAAAAATGGCGGACGTCCGAATCAAGTACGTTTGCGACTTGATCGAGGAAAAGGCACAAAAGGCGAAGGAAGCATACGGCGCCGAGAATGTGATCACCGACTATAAGGTCGCTTTAGCCGACCCCGAGGTTATGGCGGTGTTCGTGCTTACTCCCAATTTCGCGCACTATACCGTTACCATGGACGCTTTGCGCGCTGGGAAACACGTATTCTGCGAAAAGCCCATCACCGTCAACTACGCACTCTCCAAGGAGATGGCGGACGAAGCGGAAAGAGCGGGCAAGATCCTTAACATCGGTGTTTGCAACCGCTTCCATGAGTCGGTCTGCCGCATCGCACAGATGAATAAAGAGGGCAAGCTCGGTAATATCTATCACGTGTATTGCTCCTTCCGCGCACATCGCTCTATCCCGGGGTTGGGCGGCGCGTTTACCACCAAAAAAGAGTCGGGCGGCGGCGTGCTGATCGACTGGGGTGTCCATTATCTTGACCTCATTCTCTACATCCTCGGCGGCGCCAAGCTCAAGAGTGTAACCGCCAATACCTACAGCGAAATGGCAAAGGACATTCGCGCGTACAAGTATAAGAGCATGTGGGCAGAGGATACGATGAAGCTTGACGGTACCAACGACGTAGAGGACTTTGTAACGGGGTTTGTCAGAACCGATAAGGCATCCATCTCCTTCAACGGCGCGTGGGCGCAGAACATCGGAAAAGGTGACACGTACGTTGATTTCCTTGGAGATAAGGGCGGCGTGAGATTGGATTATTGCGGTCATTTCTCGTTCTTCGGTGACGATCTTACGGAGGATAGACCCGACTTTGAGATCCCGGATATGTACGAGCTTGAGGATGCGGATTTCCTGAATGCTTGCATCGAGGGAAGAAAAAATAAGAGTCATATCGATAACATTCTTGAAAGCGCAAAGCTTCTTGACGCGATCTATCGGTCGGCGGAAGAGAAAAAAGAGCTGACGTTTTGATCGGAGCATAAACGAAGGGGTGCCTCAAATGACAATTTGAGGCACCCCTTTTGCGATATAAGAAACGCCCCGTTCAACCGTTACGGGTCCTACCTATGACACTCAGGAGGAAATGTCATAGCCGCAAAGGAAGAACGGGGGATGGGACGCCTCCGCTTGCAGTCGGTGCGTCACCGAAGGATCGAAACTCAACCAATGGTTAGCACATGCTAACTGCCGGTTTTAAAAAAATCAGCAATCGCGGTTAGCAGATGCTAACTGATATGATTATAGCATAGCAAAACGCTTTTGTCAACAGTCTTTTTCAAAAAAAGTAAAAAAATATTTTTTGTGCTACATTCAACAAAAAAATCCATGTTTTTGAAAAAAACACATGGACTTTTGATTTTTCGTGTGCTATAATGAATTTGAAAGTGGAAAAAATACATAAAAAAGGAGAATGCTTATGTCCAGATTGATTGGTTCTTACCCCGTTATCGGTATCCGTCCGACCATCGACGGTCGTCGCGGAGTCCTCAAGGTTCGCGAATCCTTGGAGGACCAGACCATGAATATGGCGAAAAACGCCGCAAAGCTGTTCACCGAAAATCTTCGTTATTCCGACGGTACTCCCGTTAAAGTCGTGATTGCCGATACCACCATCGGACGCGTTGGCGAGGCGGCTGCCTGTGCCGAGAAGTTCAAGCGTGAGGGAGTGGATATCACCCTGTCCGTGACCCCCTGCTGGTGCTACGGCGCCGAGACCATGGATATGGATCCCAATACGATCAAGGCAGTCTGGGGCTTTAACGGAACCGAGCGCCCGGGCGCGGTTTATCTTGCGTCTGTTCTTGCAACGCACGCGCAAAAGGGGCTTCCCGCGTTTGGCATCTACGGTCACGACGTGCAGGATTGCGATGATACCGAGATCCCCTCGGACGTGCGAGAAAAGCTCTTGCGCTTTGCTCGCGCCGCAGTTGCGGTTGCCACGATGAGAGGAAAGTCCTATCTTCAGATCGGCTCGATCTGTATGGGGATCGGCGGTTCGATCATCGACACCGATTTCATCGAGGACTATCTTGGCATGCGTGTCGAGTCCGTGGACGAGGTGGAGATCATCCGCCGCATGACTGAGGGGATTTATGACCGTGCCGAATATGAAAAGGCGCTTGCGTGGACGAAAAAGAACTGCATCGAGGGCTTCGATAAGAACCCCGCCGAGTTGCAGCGCACGCGCAAGGAAAAGGACGCGGATTGGGAATTTGTCGTCAAGATGATGGTCATCATCAAGGATCTGATGAACGGAAACAAGAATCTTCCCGAAGGGGCTGAGGAGGAGATGGTTGGGCATAACGCCATTGCCGCAGGCTTCCAAGGGCAACGTCAGTGGACCGACTTCTATCCCAACTGCGATTTCCCCGAATCCATGCTCAACACTTCCTTCGACTGGAACGGTGCGCGTGAGCCTTATATTCTCGCAACCGAAAATGACGTGCTCAACGGTCTCGGTATGCTCTTTATGAAGCTTTTGACCAACCGTGCGCAGATGTTTGCCGACGTTCGTACCTATTGGAGTGGGGATGCGGTCAAGCGCGTAACGGGTTATGAAATTGAAGGTAAGGCACAGGAAGCGGATGGATTTATCCACCTGATCAACTCCGGGGCTTGCTGTCTGGACGCCAACGGTGCCGCAAAGGATGCGGACGGTAACGGCGTGATGAAGCCTTGGTATGAGGTGAGTGAGGAGGATCAAAAGGCGATTCTCGCAAATTCCACTTGGAATTATGCCGATCTCGGTTATTTCCGTGGCGGCGGATATTCCTCGCGCTTTGTCACCACTGCCGAGATGCCGATGACCATGATCCGTCTCAATCTCGTCAAGGGCTTGGGGCCTGTGGTGCAGATTGCTGAGGGATGGTCGGTAGGACTTCCCGAAAATGTTACCGACGCACTTTGGAAGCGTACCGACTATACATGGCCCTGCACGTGGTTCGCTCCCCGCTGTGACGGACGTGAAGGAAGCCCCTTCAAGACCGCGTACGACGTGATGAACAACTGGGGCGCCAACCACGGCGCGATCTCTTACGGTCACACCGGTGCTGACGTCATCACGCTTTGCTCCATGCTCCGTATTCCCGTATCCATGCACAACGTCGATCCCGAAAAGATCTTCCGTCCCGCATCTTGGAACGCATTCGGAATGGACAAGGAAGGCGCCGACTACCGCGCTTGTGCCGCATACGGTCCCTGTTTTAAGAAAAACTGAATAAAATAACCGTCTCTGTCCCAATATTGAGTTGGGGCAGAGATTTTTTTCCAAAAAACTTGTTGACTTTTCAACAGGATTATGGTATAATAAAGAAAACTTGTTGAAACATCAACAAGAGAGAAAGAGAGGAGCGCAGTATGAAAGAGCGTTTTGAGACATTTACCGTTCTGATCGCCAAGATTCATCGCAACGTCCGAAGGATTAAAAATCAAGAGATGTCAGACTATGATTTGAAAGGCTCGCATATATCTTGTTTGTACTATCTTTACGTGAGCGATGGCTTGACCGCTACCGATCTTTGCGAAAAATGCGAGGAGGATAAGGCAACGATTTCGCGCTCCTTGGAGTATCTGGAAGGCAATGGTTTTATTACCTGCCAATCCAAATCGGCAAAGCGCTACAAGTCACCGCTTTCTCTGACTGAAAAGGGAAAAGAAGCAGGAGAAAAGATCTGCAACAAGATCAATCGGGTATTGGACGAGGTTGGCGTTGGCTTGACAGAGGAAGAAAGGATTGCCTTCTATCGAAGCCTTGCCATCATCAGTGATAATCTTGAACGTGTCACATCCCTGTATACCGTGTCGGCGGAATCGGCAGAGGGGGATGTACATGGCTGAAATACTGATCATCGGTGGCGGTGTTTCGGGTTTGTCGGCGGGAATCTACGCATGTTTGAGCGGACACCGCGCTACCGTTTGTGAGCGGCATTCGATTGCGGGCGGAAATTTAACGGGCTGGGATCGCGGCGGCTACCATATCGACAATTGCATACATTGGTTAACAGGAACCAATCCCGCATCGTCAAGCTATCGTATGTGGGAGGAGCTTGGCGTACTTGGTAACGTTGAGATCATGCAAGGCGAAACCCTTTACACGTGTGAGGTCGAAGGCAAAAGACTGTCTCTGAACAAGGATCTGAAAAGTCGGATCGT
>JAZQXI010000153.1:0-17487 GCA_045632805.1 Eubacteriales bacterium
GAGATCAGGTCGCCGCCGTCGTCGATGATCAGGTCGGGGCACTGCGAGAGCGTGGCGATCAGATCCGCGCGGTACTGCTCGTCGCTGACGCCGTGGGACGCGTTGACCTCAAAGCCGTCCGCAACGAGAGACGCGGCGACGTCGTCCTGTGTGGAAAGGGGATTGCAGCCCGTCACCCAAACGGTGGCACCGCCCGCGCGCAGAACGTGTGCGAGGTACGCGGTTTTTGCCTCGAGGTGAATGGACATGGAGATTTTCAGCCCCTTAAAGGGCTTGCTTTTTTCGAATTCTTCGCGGATAGAGTTGAGAATGGGCATGTAAGAACGAACCCATTCGATCTTATTTTTTCCTGATTTTGCGAGGTTAATATCTTTGATGCGGCTCATGCTTGAGTCCTCCGTTGTTTATTATAATCAGACAAATATTGCGCTTTTTGTGGGGTTTTCCCATGACATCTGCGACAAATGAGACGTTTTTCACGGGAGCGTTTTTATAAAAGGATATCAGTGTCTCAATACTCCTCTTCACCGTCCAAATAAGGATCGAACGTACTGTCCTCGCATCCTGTGGTTGCATATTCGTCGGGACAATCGCTTTCATCGGCGGAGCCGGCGTACTCGTCGGGGCAGTCGCTTTGATAGACCGAGCAGCCGTATGCATCCGGGCATTCCTCGGTGTATGGCATGGTTGGAGTGGCGTAAGCGTCTTGACACTCGTCGGCACAGAATTGCGGTGCCTCATCCGCGGTGGGGATCTCCTTGCCTTTTTGAGGGAGAGATTGATCCGAGATGTTGCGCAGGTGGGAATTCAGCTCCTCCTGGCGTTGCTTGCGGTATTCGCTGGGCGAGATGCCAATCTGGCGGATAAAGGCGCGGTTGAAGGTACGAGGCGTGTTAAAGCCCACCATCGATCCGATTTCCGTGATGCTGTATTTGGAATTGAGCAGGTAGCGGCACGCCTCGGAGATACGCAAGGAGTTGATATAGTCATTGAAGCGCAGACCGAGCTTTCCGCTAAAGAGGTGCGAGATGTAAAAACGATTCAGATGCAGCTTTTCTTCCAAGAGCGAGAGAGAAAGATTCTCACCGTAGTTGCGCATGCAAAAGGAAACGATGGTACGCAAGGTTTCGGAATCGCCTACCGAGAGACGGTTGATGGTCATACGCGGCAAAAGCTCGGCGCAAAGAGCGAGCAGATAGCCGCGGCGAAGCTCGGAAATGTGCGAAAATCCCTCACGTTTCCGCGTTTGTGCCAGGGAGTCGATCAACGCGCGGATGTGCGGCTCGTTTGCTGCTCCCTTGATCACTGGGGAATGTGGGATCCCCATGGTAAAGGTTTCCATCATTTCGGGAAGAATATCGGGCTTGAAGATAAAGCCAACGTGTGTTTCATGCGAGACCGACTCGTAGGAGTGGATCTGATTGGGGAAAGTGAGAAAGATGTCACCTGCATGTAAATGACAGCGCATCGAATCGGCATACGCCACGACCTCGCCTTCCAGCATACAGATCATTTCCAATTCACGGTGCAAATGCGGCATGCATTGGATGTTACCACGCCCCAAAAAGGAGATGTCCTGCGTTTTTTGTTCATATCGAAGATTGAGAGACATATCAGGCGTCACCTCCGTTCAGATCGAAAAATTCGCCGTTTTGCAGGCGACGGCGGCGCCGCTTTGGCTTTTTGTGAGAGTTGCGGTAGAGGAATAGGATCAGTAAGAATCCGATCGTGACTCCCACGACGATGGCAAGAATGATCCAAAAGACTGTATAATCGCTTTGCGGACGGTGCGTGCGGATGCACTTGATCCAAAGTCCGAAGTCGCGCGTGTCCTCCTGCGCCTCGGCATCGGTTTCGGTCAAAACCGTAAGAAGCACGGGCTTTGTGAGATCCGCGAGCGAGACAAAGGATGAAATGTTAAAATTGAAGTTTTGCCAGGAGCGTGTCGAGGCGTGAGTGGACGCGGTAAAGTGAAGCAATTCGCCGTCGCGGTCCAAGCCGAGAAGCGTCAAGGTCACGGTACATTGCTTTGCCGCCTCGTCGTTGTAATTGCAAAGCGCATGAAGGGAGATTGAGGTCACGTCCTTGAGGGATTCGCCGTTTGAAAGAAGCTTGCGAATTCCCGTTTGCGGCATTCCGTCGCGCAAAAAGGCGAAAAGGACGGGATCGTTATGCGCTCCCGAGCGGTGACTGATGGGGTTCTGTTGACCGTCGGGAAGAGGTTGTCCTCCAACAGGGGAGAAGCCGTAGCATTCTCCGGTTGTAAAATCAAAGAGGTAGTCTGCTTTTCCGCTTCCCGCGCCCGCGTTGGCACTTCCGTTCAGAATACGGCGCTTGGTGTCAAGTGAATTGACCGTGTTATATAGCTCTTCGGAGACCGTACGGCAAAGGTGGAGCTGATCGGGAGAAAGTCCCGAATCGATCCTGCGGAACATCTCCGCGATTTCGCGCTTGGTGCCGTCGGGAGAGAGGAGTCCGTAGCTTTCTCCTTTTTGCGAGCCGTAAAAGATCGCATCCATGTCTGCGTTTTCAGCTTTCGTATAGACGTAAGCATAGGTCGCCGCTTGAAGATTTTGGTCCTTGGAATCGATCAGAATATCACAAAGCGCAAAATAGGAGGGGGCGGCGGTTTGCTTTTTTAATTCGGATGTCAGCGTGGAGAGATCGTCGGGGGTGATGACGAGCGCATCCTCGTTGTCGGATGAGAGGGTATTGATGGCGGGCAAGGAGATCGCCGCGCCCCAATCAAAGGTTGCACTTGCCGATATGCGAGTGCCGAGGTCGTTGAAAAAGGCTTTTGTGCCAAGCAGAGTGCTTTCGGGGGAGAGAACATAGATTCTTCCCGAAGAAATACGCGAGAGGAGTGCCTTATGCGCTACCGACGCAAACGCCGAGATTTCGGAAGCCGACAGAGCGGATGCGTCAAGGTAAAACGCCGTTACGATTCCGTTTTCTTCCTTTGTATAACGCGAGGCGAGAAAATCCAGAAGTGCCGCGCGTGAGAGTGCATCGGAGGTTGAAGCATCCGCGATCACACGCAAGGAGACTTCGGCGCCCGATTGAAAGGCTGCTTTGACCTGCTCGTCCAAAACGCTCAAGGTAGCGGATGAGAGCGCGTATTCCTTTTTGCAGAAGGGAAGCGCCAGATCTCCTTCCGAGAGAAGCGAGGAAAGCCTGATCGAGAGCATCATGTGAGGACATCCAAGCGCGTCGGCAGCGGCGATGTCCGAAGGTGCGATGCCCTTGGGATCCTCTTCCCAAAGATAGGGGTGGGAGGAGGTTGCCAAAACCTTGGGGTTATCGATCATGCGTGGAGAGGGAACGATCGGCGTTCCGTTTTGATAATAGACCGAAAAGGCGGAATAAAGCCGCGCGGAGTCTTCCTCGGTCAAGGAAATTTCAAATTTCATTTGCGAGCCGATCGGAGCGGTCGCAAGGGGATCCTTCTTGGCAAGATCACCGGTCGTTTCTCCCGGGAGCAGCTCATAAAGATATGCTTTTTCTCCTGCGTGCGCTTCCACGTCCTTGGCACTCAATGTGACCTCTGCGACGATTTTATGATCGTTCGTGATCGTCAGACTGCGGAATGCCGTGCTGGACAGGGGATCGATTTTTTGGCCGCAGGCAAAGAGCATGGGAAAAAGTAAGAATATGACACAAAGCAATGCGGCTGTGCGTAAAAATAATCTTTTTTTCATAGCGTATCCTTGTTTTGAATCGTTACAGTTTCTTTATAAATGCGCTTGACGCGCGAGGAGATGAGACAGAGAACCTCGTAAGGGATGGTTTTGGCATGCTCGGAAAGGGTCAAAAGCTCCTCGGTGCCGTTTCCAAAGATGGTCGCAGTGTCACCGACTCCGGCGTCGGTATCCGTGACGTCAAGGTAAGCGCGTTTTGTGTCGGGGGAGAGAGATTCCACCGAGGAATACAGGTGATACTCTTCGTACTCTGCCATGCGGCGCTTCCTTTCAAAATGCGGTCGCCTTATTATACCACAATCAGACAAATATTGCAATCCCTTTTTTACATGAAAGAGGAAAAATCTTCATAGAATGGAACGGGGAGAAGATAAAAAATGCAAAAAACGGAATGTAAAACGCGTGTAAGCTCCTTTTTTTCTTAAAAAAGTGCGGTTTTGTTGGAAGCAAAACGCTTTTTGAACCGCCTTGGCGTGTTTTACCGTGCGCGATCGTCTCCCGACATCAGAAATGAAACGAAAGCGAAGGGAATCCTCTTATGATTCGACAAATGTTGCTGTGTATAACGGTTTGTGTTGTTCTTTTTGCCGTGTCCTGTAACGGGGGCGGTGAGGAGCGGTATTTGCGTTTTCGAGAAAGTCCTTTTCGGGCACAGATCAGCGGGAGCTTGAACGGCTTGCGCTTTGCGGCGGAGCTTTGCTCCGAGGGCGGTGCGCAATCCATTTGCTATCTTTCCCCCGCGTCTTTGGAGGGAATCGCGCTGACACGGTCTCCCGATGGCGAATTCCGCGTTGCGTCAGAGGGGATTTCGGTCGATTTGGAAGAAGAACAAATGGAGGGGCTGTGGCTTCCGTTTTCTCTTGTCGCAGAATATGCACGGGAATTGCAATCGGTGCAAAAGGATGGAGAAAACACACACGTGATCCTGTCGGGCGACGTGGAGTTGATTCTTGAAAAAGACGGGATTCCCGTGTCGGTCAAATCTCCAAACGCAGCCTTTGCAATCCTTTCATGGGAGAAAATGGAGGGGGATCATGACGAAAAATGAAACAAAGGCTTAGACAATGAGCAGAATGGTTGTCAAAACGATTGTAAGTTTATGAAATATGCACATTGACAGATATAATATTTTGTGATAAAATAATAAAGGACTTTTGCATTTTTGGATTGTTTGAACAAAAAAACAAAAAAACTTTGTTCAAAAAGACATGGTCAAAAAACGCCGTTTTTTTGAGAAAAATGCAGAAAAGGAAAACCGAAGCATCGGGAAAGCTCTCAAACGGTAGAATCGGTCGCTGAAAAACTGTGCGAAATGCCCAAAATTTGTTAACAGTGACGAAAATAAAGCTTCCTATATTGATTTTTTTAGAATATATGTTATAATATAAAGTACAAACACCAAGAAAAGCTGCGCGGACATAAATTTTGGCAAACCGCGCATACTAAATGCAAGGTGCGATCACAAACGGAAGCCGACGGCGGAAAGGAAGCGAAAATGAAGCAAGAACAAATAAAGACAGTTTGCGCCTCGCACACGGGTAGTGATCTGGCGGCGTATCTGTTCCATCAGGGAACCAACTATCACGCGGACGAGTATCTCGGGGCGCACGTTCTTGGTGAGCGCATCATTTTCCGCGTTTGGGCGCCAAATGCCGATATGGTTTGGGTGTGCGGTGACTTTAACGGCTGGGATCCTTACGCCACTCCTATGACTCGCGTGACCGAGCGCGGAATTTGGGAAGCCTCATTGCCTTGTGAGTCGGTCAAGCAAGGGCAGAATTACAAATACCGCATCCAAAACGGCGGCAAGGTCGTTCTCAAAGCCGACCCCTACGGTGTTGAAATGCAGACCCCGCCCGAAACGGCATCGGTGATTTCCGATATTGAGGGCTACGAGTGGCAGGACGCGGGCTGGATGAAGTACCGCAAAGGAAAATTTGACCGTTCTCACGTTTGCGATCAGCCGCTCAACATTTACGAGGTGCATCTCGGCTCGTGGAAAAAGCACGAGGACGGTTCTTACTACACCTACCGCGAATTGGCAGACGAGCTATCTGTTTACGTCAAGCAGATGGGGTATACACACATTGAGCTGATGCCCGTCAGTGAGCATCCTTTTGACGGCTCTTGGGGATATCAGGTCTGCGGCTATTTCGCGCCCACCTCACGCCACGGAAGCCCCAAGGAGTTCATGGCGTTTGTCGATCGGATGCACGAGGCGGGAATCGGTGTCATTCTGGACTGGGTGCCCGCGCATTTTCCAAAGGATGCGCACGGGCTTTACGAATTTGACGGACAGCCTCTGTACGAATACCAGGGCTGGGACCGCATCGAGCACGAGGGCTGGGGAACGCGCCGCTTTGACGTCGGTCGCGAGGAGGTGCAAAGCTTCCTGATCTCCAACGCGCTCTATTGGCTTGAAAAATATCACATCGACGGCTTGCGCGTGGATGCTGTGGCGTCGATGCTTTATCTCGATTATGACAAACGCCCCGGAGAGTGGGTGCCGAACGCGTACGGCGGACGCGAGTGCTTGGAGGCGATCGCGTTCTTCCAAAAGTTTAATTCCTACCTCGCGGGCAATTATCCCGACGTAATGACGATAGCGGAGGAATCCACCGCATGGGCGCACATTACGGGATTTGAAGAGGGCGGCTTGGGATTTTCGCTCAAATGGAACATGGGCTGGATGAACGATTCGCTTTCCTATCTGGAGGAGGATCCTCTCTATCGCCGTTATCATCACAATCGCATGAATTTCTCGTTGACCTATTCCTTCAGCGAAAAATTCATTCTCCCCATCTCGCACGACGAGGTGGTGCACGGTAAAAAGTCTTTGCTCGACCGTGCGCCGGGAGAATACGAGCAAAAGTTTGCGGGTACGCGAACCTATCTGACCTATATGATGACGCATCCGGGTAAAAAGCTGACCTTTATGGGATGCGAGCTTGGCATGTTCCGCGAGTGGGCGTATGAGGAGGAGTTGGAATGGTTCCTCTTGGACTACGAAATGCACCGCAAGCATCAGCTTTTCGTGGCGGAGCTTAACCGATTCTATCTGATGAATGAGGCTCTGTGGGAGCGGGATGACAATTGGGACTGCTTCCGCTGGATCGACGCCGACAACGCCGATCAGAGTATCCTCTCCTACCGCCGTGTCGCAAAGAGCGGAAAAGAGCTGATCATCTTGCTTAATTTCCTGCCCGTCGAACGGGAGCACTTCCTCTTGGCGGTTCCCGAAGAAGGAACCTACGAAGAGGTCTTTAACACCGACGACGAGCGCTATGGCGGCTTGGGACGCACCAATCCCGGCAAGCACAAAACGCAACCCTGCATGCTCCGCGGCTATTCGCAAGCGGTGGAGGTTACCGTCCCCGCATCCGGCGCGCTGATCCTCAAATGCACAAGACGCGCGCCGCGCAGACGGAAGTGAGAAGGGGTTGCTTGCAAGGGAAAACTTTCGAGAAAGTTTTCCCCTGCACCCCTTTCAAAGCTTTCACCACGTTTTTATGTGAACCCTCGTTCGAGGGCAATTCATAGTCTTTCCTGATTTTATGCTCTGCGCTTTGGTGAAAGCCTTCGTGCAGTGCAAACTCCCGCATGCTGTTACTTTAGAGCACAGACAGAGCAATAGCTGCCGCAAGCGTTTTGGGGTCAGGATTGCTGACGCAATCCCACCGCCAAACGCTCACCGGAAGTTCGTTTTGGGTGGGGAAAGACGTGCAAAATCGTGCACAAATTATGTTTTTCTTGCAGGGAAGCTACGCGAGCGAAATGAATGACACCGCCGTGTACTTCTTAAAACTACCCTTCGTGACCACTTTGGGTGGTGGTACCAAAGTGGTAGCGGGAGCTAATGCTCTGTCTGTGCTCTGAAGTTTGAGCGTTAGAGAATCTGCACTGCACTACAGACTTTCACCAAAACGCACAGCACCATCGCAGGATATGCTTTGTTCGTGCTTTTTGCGGTGGGTCATATAAATAGGTGGTGAAAGTTTTGAAAGGGTTTGGGAAAACTTTTTCAAAAGTTTTCCCAAGAAAAAACGTCTCCCAAAATAAAATCAGTCAATCAAAAAAAACAATATATATACACAGGAGGAAAATAACGCTATGTTCAAGAAGAAAGAATGCGTAGCCATGCTGTTGGCGGGCGGACAGGGAAGCCGTCTTTACGCATTGACCCAGAAAACCGCGAAGCCCTCTGTTTCCTATGGCGGAAAGTACCGCATCATTGATTTTCCGCTTTCCAACTGCATCAACTCGGGGGTAGACACGGTTGGTGTGCTGACACAGTACAGACCCTTACTTCTCAATGAGTATATCGGCAACGGGCTCCCTTGGGATCTCGACCGCACCTATGGAGGTGTTCAGATCCTTGCACCCTATCAGGGGCAGAGCGGCGCCGATTGGTATAAGGGCACCGCAAACGCGATCTGGCAGAACATGGAGTTTATCAACCGTTACGACGCGAAGTACGTGTTGATCCTCTCGGGTGACCACATTTATAAGATGGACTACGCCAAGATGCTGGACTACCACAAGGAGACGGGCGCGGATTGCACCATTGCGGTTTTGGATGTTCCGATCGAGGAAGCAAGCCGTTTCGGTATCATGAGCACCAACGAGGATGGCTCGATTTACAAGTTCACCGAAAAGCCCAAGAATCCCGACAGCACCAAGGCGTCCATGGGCATTTATATCTTCACCAAGGATAAACTGCAGCAGTATCTTGAAGCGGACAGCCTTGATCCCGAGTCTGCAAACGACTTTGGTAAGAACATCATTCCCTCAATGCTTGCAGCGGGCGAGAAGATGATGGCATACTCCTTTGAAGGGTACTGGAAGGACGTTGGAACCATTCAGTCTCTTTGGGAGGCGAACATGGATCTGCTTGGCGAGGATCCCGTGCTTTCTCTCTCGGAGGAGAGCTGGCGCATCTACTCCCGCCACACCGCGCAGCCGCCGCAGTACATCAGCGACGAGGCGACCGTGGTCAACTCCTCGGTCACGGCGGGCTGTGAGATCTACGGAACGGTGAAAAACAGCGTGCTGGGCGCAGGCGTTTACGTTGGAAAGGGAGCTGTCGTTGAGGACAGCGTCCTGATGAACGGCGTCAGAATTGGCGACGGCGCAACCGTCAAATATTCCATTCTGGACGAAAACGTCACCATTGGCAAGGCTTGCGCCGTTGGCGCGGATCGCGCGGATGGCGCTGAAATTGCCGTGGTTGGCGCATCGATCGAGATCCCCGAGGGCAAGAGCGTTCCCGCGGGTTCTATGATCTCCCAAATGTGAGAAGGAGGACTGTGACATGACTGCAGCAGGCTTGATTTTTTCCAATATTCACGATCAAAGCATTCCCGAAATGACCCGCAGACGCACCATGGCGAGCATCCCGTTCGGCTGCCGCTACCGTTTGATCGACTTTGCGCTTTCCAACATGGTCAACTCCGAAATTTCCAACGTGGGTGTGATCACGCACTACAATTATCAATCGCTGATGGACCACATCGGCAACGGTAAGGACTGGGATCTGGCACGCCGTTCGGGCGGTATCAAGATTCTGCCCCCGTACGTCACCGCGTATGAAAATCACGCGGCGGGCAAGCTCTACGAAACCAGACTTGAGGCGATGATGGGCGCTGCCAACTTTATCAACCGTTGCGGCGCGGACTACATCGTGCTCAGCGATTGCGACGTGATCATGAACATTGATCTGGGCGCTGTCATTGATGAACACATCCGCTCGGGCGCGTATATTACGCTGGTCGCAAAAAAGATGGATGTGAAGAACTCCCTCTTTGATCAGAACGCGGACGTGCTTTCTTTGGGAGAGGATAACCGCGTGACCGAGGTCTCCTATACCATGCCCAAGAGAGGTCAGTGCTATGTCAACACCAATCTTATGGTCATCAGCCGCACGGATCTGCAGACCATTGTATCGGATTCCATCGCGCATGGGTACAAGAGCTTCTCGCGCGATATCATCGCAAAGCAGCTCAAGAAGAAGCTGATCCGCGCATACTGCTTCGACGGCTTCTGCGCGTGCATCTCCTCTTTGGAAAATTATTTCAGCGTCTCGATGATGATGCTCAAGGATGACGTCCGCCGTGACCTGTTCTCCAATCCCGAAAGAAAGATCTTTACCAAGATCCGTAACAGCGCGCCTACCAGATACGCGGTTGACGCAACTGTCAAAAACAGCATGATCGCGGACGGTTGTACCATCGAAGGAACGGTGGAAAACTCCATCATTTTCCGTGGTGTCCACGTCGGTAAAGGAACGGTTGTCAAGAACAGTATCCTTCTGCAGGATACCTACGTCGGTACCAACGCAAACCTGAACTGCGTGATCACCGACAAGAACGTCGTTATCAAGGACGGCAGAAATCTTTCCGGCTACGATACCATGCCCTTCTTTATCGGCAAGGGCGTTATGGTGTGATTGAAAGCTTTTTGCAACTGCACCCCTTTCAAAGCTTTCACCACCTTTTTGCATGCACCCTCTAAAGAGGGAATATCAAAGCATTTCCCACGATAGAGGGCGCATATCAAAACGCGGTGAAAGTTTTTGGAGGGGGTGGGAACCTTTTTTCAAAAAGGTTCCCACAAAAAAACTCTTTCAAGAGTTCCCCCGAAAAAACCAAAAAGAAAATAGAAAAAAGAGGAACACAAATGAAGAAAATTTTGTTTGTAGGAGCCGAGGCGATGCCGTTTGCGGCGACCGGAGGACTTGGCGACGTGATGGGGTCTCTCCCTGCGGCGCTTGCCAAGACGGGCGAGGTTGACGTACGCGTGGTGCTTCCGCTTTATGCGGCGGTGAGCGAGGAATGGCGTCGGCAGATGAAGCAGGAGGACGTCTTTTACGTTGATCTTGCATGGCGTCAGCAGTATTGCGGCGTGTTCAGCCTGGAAAAAGACGGCGTCACCTACTATTTCATTGATAATGAATACTACTTCAAGCGCCCCGCGCTGTACGGATTTTTTGACGACGGCGAACGGTATGCATATTTCTGCATGGCGGCACTTGAGATGATGAACCGATTGAACTATTATCCCGACATTCTGCACGCGCATGATTGGCAGTCGGCGCTGTCGGTGGTCTACCTCAATTGCATCTACCGCAACCGCGAGGGCTACCGCGATATCCGCACGGCATTCACCATCCACAACATCGAGTATCAGGGTCAATACGACTTTGCGATCATGGGTGACGTGTTTGCGCTGGGCGAGAACGAGCATAGTTTGATGGATCACGGCGGATGCATCAATTTGATGAAAGCCGCAATCGAGTGCGCCGACCGCGTCAGCACCGTCAGCCCCCGTTACGCCGAGGAGATCACCACGGCGGAGTACGCGCACGGGCTGGAATCCTGCCTTGTCCGCAACGCACATAAGCTGACGGGTATCCTCAACGGTATCGACTATACCTATTACGATCCCGAGGAGGAGGGAAGCATTTTTGCAACCTTTACCCCCACGCGACTCGCGGGTAAGGGCAAGGACAAAAAGGCGATGCAAAAGGAAGCGGGACTTCCCGAACGTGCCGATGTACCGCTGTTATCGCTCATCACGCGTTTGGCGTCCCACAAGGGACTTGACATCGTGTCCGAGTGTATCTGGGACATCGTTGCGAACAATGACGTCCAGTTGATCGTTCTCGGTAAGGGCGAAGCAAAATACGAAAAGCTGTTTTGCGACCTGCAGGCGGCGTTTCCCGAAAAGGTGCGCGCGCTCATCACCTACGACCGCGACCTTTCCAAGCGCATCTACGCGGCAACCGATATCTTTCTCATGCCCTCTAAGAGCGAGCCTTGCGGACTCTCTCAGATGATCGCGTCCCGCTACGGCGCGATCCCCGTGGTGCGTGAAACGGGCGGTCTCTTCGACTCCATCAAGCCCTATTGGGTGGAAGGAAACACCATCCACGGAAACGGCTTTACCTTTGCGAACTATTCCGCCGCTGAGCTGCGCGAACGTACCGAAGCCGCAATCGCTCTTTGGAACGATCCCAAGGCACGCAAGAAGCTCGTTACCAAGATCATGAAAACCGATTTCTCTTGGAACACCTCGGCACAGAAGTATCTCGAAATGTACGCCGGAATTTAAATGAGAAATTAGCCCTCTCCGATTCTTGCTTGCGCTCAAACCACCTCTCCCAAAGTGAGAGGCAAAAGTAGCATGCCCATGGCGAACAACTCCCAAGCCTCTCCCTTTGGGAGAGGTACCGCCGTAAGGCGGGGGAGAGGGCGCCGTCCCTACAAGAGATTTTGCATTTTGTAGGCACATCAGTTGCTTTTTCGTTCTCTAAACTAACTTCCGTGAGTGTTTTTATTAGCGCCCTCTCCGTCACGCTACGCGTGCCACCTCCCCCAGAGGGGAGAGGCAAAAGTTGTTTTGCCATCGGCAAACTAACTTTCGTGAGCGGATAGGGTAGCGAAGCGGCGCGAGCGCAATGAATGACACCACGGTGTGGTGTCAAAACGCGAGCGAGAACGCAGCCGCAGCGAGAGTGGTCCCTAGCCGCTTGCGGGAGCTATTCTACTGTCTGCGCTCTAAAGTCTAAAATTAAGTAGAGTCTGTACTGCATAAAGGCTTTCACCAAAACGCACAGCACCCACGGTGGAAAGCGTTTGATCTTCCCACGTTAGAGGGTGCAATTAAAAAAGTGGTGAAAGTTTTTGGAGAGGCTTGAAGAACCTTTTTTCAAAAAGGTTCTTCAAAAAAAAACTTTTTCAAAAGTTTTCCCAAGAAAAATCACAACCAACCCCACAACAAAAAACAAAACATATATTCCAACATACACTCTCCGTCAAGGGGGCGGGGAGCGAAAAACCCAAGGAGGCTCATTTGTTATGAATTACAATCCCAACAGTGCAGAGGTCAAGGAACTGCTTGAGAGCGTGCTGCAGCGTCATTTTGGATGCACGGCAGCGGAGGCATCGCGTGACCAGATGTACAAGGCGGCGGCGATCACGGTCAAGAACATTTTAAGTGACAAGCGTTCCGCTTACAAGAAGAAGGTCAACGCGGCAGGCGCCAAGCGCGTGTACTACATGTGCATGGAATTTTTGCTTGGACGGTCGCTCAAGACGAACCTTTGCAATCTCGGTCTTGCAGACGCATACGGAAAGGCTTTAAAGAAGCTCGGCTTTGATCTGGACGACCTTTATGAATGCGAGCCCGACGCAGGGCTTGGCAACGGAGGACTTGGACGTCTTGCCGCATGCTTTATGGACTCTTTGTCCTCGCTGGACTATCCCGCGACCGGCTTTTCGATCTGCTACGAGTACGGATTGTTCAAGCAGATGATCGTTGACGGCATTCAGGTCGAGACCCCCGACATTTGGCTCCCCGGAGGAGAGGTGTGGCTGGTTCCCAGAACCGATCGCACGTACAAGGTCCGCTTTGGCGGAAAGATCCGTGAGGAGTGGAGATCGGACGGACACTGCGAAATCCTTTATGATGACTGCGAGGAGATCGAGGCAGTTCCTTACGATATGATGATTTCGGGAGCGGACAGCACCGCCGTCAGCCAGCTCCGTTTGTGGCGTGCGAGAAACACGCAAAAGTTCGACATGCGCCTGTTTACGCAGGGTCAGTATACCAGAGCGTTGGAGGAAAGCACCAACGCGGAGATCATTTCCAAGGTGCTGTATCCTTCGGATAACCACACCGAGGGGAAGCTGCTTCGTCTGTCGCAACAGTATTTCCTCGTTTCGGCATCCATCCAAAGCATCATCCGTGACCACATGGCGGTTTACGGACGACTGGATAATTTGCCCGATAAGGTCGCGATCCACATCAACGATACGCACCCCGCACTTTGCGTGCCGGAATTGATGCGTATTCTGATCGACGATTATTTCTTCTCTTGGGATGCGGCGTGGAGCATCGTGACTCGCACCGTCTCTTACACCAACCATACGGTTATGCCCGAGGCGCTGGAGACCTGGAACGAGGATCTGTTCCGCCTCAAGCTCCCCCGCATTTACACCATTGTCAAGGAGATCAACGAGCGCTTCTGCCGCGAGGCATGGACGGCGTTCCCGGGCAACTGGGGCCGCATTTCGCAGATGAGCGTCATCGGCTACGGACAGGTGCGTATGGCAAACCTGTCGGTGATCGCGTCGCACTCGATCAACGGCGTGTCGGAGCTTCACTCAAGCATCTTGAAGGACTCCACGTTCAAGGATTTCTATCGCATGTATCCCGAACGCTTTGACAACGTGACCAACGGTATCGCGCACCGCCGCTGGCTGTGCTATTCCAACCCCAAGCTCGCTTCTCTTCTGGACGAGTGCATCGGAACCGATTACCGTCACCATCCCGAACGCCTTTCCGACTTTGCGAAATTCGCGGACGACGAGGCGGTGAAGGAGAGACTGCGCGCCATCAAGCACGAGAACAAGATCCGCTTCTCCAACCTCGTTGCCGCAAAGACCGGCAAAAAGATCGACACACACTCGGTTTACGACGTGCAGATCAAGCGACTCCACGAGTATAAGAGACAGCTCTTAAACGCTCTCCATATCATCGGACTCTACCTTGATCTTAAGGAAAATCCCGACCTCGATATGCAGCCGCAGACCTTTATTTTCGGCGCGAAGGCGGCACCCGGATACGATATGGCAAAGCGCATCATCAAGCTGCTTTGCATGATCGGTAAGGACATCGAGCAGAATCCCAAGATCCGTGAAAAGCTGAACGTCGTGTTCCTTGAAAACTACAGCGTCAGCATGGCAGAGGCACTTGTGCCTTCTGCCGAGATCAGCGAACAGATCTCGCTTGCGGGCAAGGAAGCCAGCGGAACGGGTTGCATGAAGCTGATGATCAACGGCGCGCTTACCATAGGAACCCTTGACGGCGCAAACGTCGAGATGCAGGAAGCCGCAGGAGCGGATAACATGTTCATCTTCGGTCTGAAGGCAGACGAGGTCGAACAGCTCTGGCTCAACGGCTATAGCGCGGCAAACTATTATATCTCCAACGAGCGACTGATCAAGATCATCAATCAGCTTTCCGCAGGCTTTGCAGGCGAATCCTTTGCGGATATCGCGTCCTACCTGCTGAATAACGGTCACGGCGTGGCAGATCCCTATATGTGCATGGCAGACTTTGAGTCCTATCGCCTGACGCATGAAGCAATGATCGACGCTTATCGCGACAAGGCAAGATGGAACCGTATGTCCCTGCTCAATATCGCGGCTGCGGGCAAATTCGCCGCCGACCGCAGTATTGAGGAGTACGCACAGCGTATCTGGAAGCTGAAGAAAGTAAAGTAATCAATCCCATTGGCGCGAAGCGCAAAGCGCTTCGCGCCAATGCAAAATGCGGAATGCGCCTTCTCGGCGCTCGGCGCCTTTCTCATCAGAGGGAGAGGCAAAAGTTGTTTTGCCATCGGCAAACTAACTTTTGTGAGCGTTTTGTGGTCGTGGGTCCCAAAACGCTTGCGGGAGCTATTCTACTGTCAGCGCTCTAAAGTTTGAAAGCAAGCAGAGTCTGTACTGCATAAACGCTTTCACCAAAGCGCACAGCACCCACGGTGGAAAGCGTTTGATCTTCCTACGTCAGAGGGTTCAATAATAAAGTGGTGAAAGTTCTTGGAGAGGTTTGGAGAACCTTCTTACAAGAAGGTTCTCCAAAAAACATTCTCCACCACCCCCCCAAAAAAAAACTCAAAAGAGAGAACAGCATGTTAATACAGTTACATTCCGCACTGGAGTGTGGGCAAGAGATCAAAATTGAAAAGAGGGCAAACGGGCGTGACGTATCGCATTTGGGCGCATTTGCGCACGGCGAACGGATCACGGTGCGTTTGTCTGTTCCGCGTGCGATCGGAGCGTCGGCGGTGGTGTTGCGGATCGCCCGTGACGGTGAGGAGGACCGTGACGTCCATCTGGATTTTACGGGCAGTGAGCATGCGTGCGACGTTTATGAAACGACGCTTGACACGAAGGAGCTGTGCGGAAACGACGGATACGGTCTGTTTTATTATGAATATTTGTTTGTGCGCGGCTGGGATACGCTTTTTTCCGACAGCGTCAACAACGTGGACATGAGACTTTCGGAAAAGAGCGCATCGCGTTTCCGCTTGTTGGTGTACGAGCAGGGATACGAGACGCCCGCGTGGTTCCGCGGCGGTACGATGTATCATGTGTTTGCCGACCGCTTTTATCGCGGCACAGGCGAGACGAAATTGCACGGCGACGCCGAGATCAACCCCGATTGGCACAACGGTATCCCGCAGTATGCAAGAAAGCCCGGCGATCCGCTTTCCAATCATATCTTTTTTGGCGGAAACTTGTGGGGCGTGGCGCAAAAATTGGACTATTTAGAGTCGCTGGGAGTGACGGTCATTTATCTTTCCCCCGTGTTTGAGGCGTATTCCAACCACCGCTACGATACGGGTGATTATGAGAAGATTGACAGTATCCTTGGCGGTGACGAGGCGTTTGACCACTTGGTCAAAGAAGCGCACGCACGTGGAATTCGGATCGTACTGGACGGCGTGTTCAACCATACGGGAGACGACAGCAAATACTTCAACCGTCGTGGCAATTACGCGCAAACGGGGGCGTATCAGTCCAAAAAATCGCCTTACTACAATTGGTTTTCGTTCCGTTCCTTCCCCGACTCCTACGAGTGCTGGTGGAACATTGAAATCATGCCGCGGATGAACCACGAAAACGAGTCCTGCCGCCGCTATTTTACCGCTAAAGACGGAATTTGCGACAAGTGGGTCGCGCGTGGGGCGGACGGCTGGCGCTTGGACGTAGCGGATGAATTGCCGAACGCGTTCCTTGATGAATTGCGTGAAACGATCAAAACACGCTCAAACGGTGACGCTTTGATCATCGGAGAGGTGTGGGAAAACGCCGCCGACAAGATCGCGTACGGAAAAAGACGGCGCTATTTTTCGGGCAGACAGCTCGACAGCGTGATGAATTATCCGTTCCGCAACGCAGCTCTTGCGTTCCTTTTGGACAAGGACGCCGAGACCTTTTACAACATTTTAACCGAGCTTTATTCGTCGTACCCCGAAACGGCGTCGCACGCCCTGATGAACCTGCTGGGCACGCACGATACCGAGCGGATCTTGACCGTGCTTGGCGACGGCGGCAAGGGCGAGGGGCTTCTGAACGACACGCTGGCACATTTGACGCTCACCGACGGGGAGCGCGAAAAAGCGATCCGCCTCTTAAAGCTTGGTTCGGTTTTGCAATTTACCGTGTTCGGCGTCCCGTCGGTCTATTACGGAGACGAGGCAGGGCTTGAAGGCTATCACGATCCCTTCTGCCGCATGCCGTTCCCGTGGGGGCGAGAGGACGAAACGCTGCTTGCGCACTACCGCGCGTTGGGCGAGATGCGCCGACGTCTCAAGGTGCTGTCGGACGGAGACTTCCGCTTCGTTGCCCTGCGCCGCAACGCCTTTGCGTTTGAACGTGTCAGCAAAAACGGTACGCTTCTGGTGCTTGCCAACATGGGCGCGGATTGGAAATATCCGCTTGCGGGGCACTTTAAAAATGCGCTGTCAGGTGAATCCGTTACCCTTAAAAACGGCAACGTGACCGTTCCGCGCGAAGGCTTCTTGGTGCTGGAAAAGGTGTGATTATGTGTGACTTTTTTTTCGGGGGAACTTCTTGAAAGAAGGTTTTTCGTGGGGATTTTTTTGTGGGAGAACTTTTGAAAAAGTTCCCCCACACCCCTTCAAAACTTTCACCACCTTGTTTTAGGTGACCCACCAAAGGAACTGCTTACACAGCGGTTCCTTTTGTTATGCTCTGCG
>JAZQXI010000154.1:0-20888 GCA_045632805.1 Eubacteriales bacterium
CCACTCGCCGTGCCATTCCCCCTGTACTTTGACCGTGATCACTAGATCACATTTTTCCTCGCCGTACGCGCCGTGATACACAACACCGCCCTCTTCCAACGCCACGGGAGTCGGGAGTCTTTCTATCTTTATAATCTCTCCCCAAGGGCTTCCGTCCGCCTCATACAATATCTCGCCCGAATCCAGACAATCCGCACTCTGCGCGTGCAAGGCAGAAATCAAAAGCGTAACATGCACCGTCTCCTCGCCGCTTTCCCTCTCCCGCAAGGTATACCAGCGCAACAGTACCCCCGCTGCGGAAAGCAAAAGCAGAAGGATGAGAAACACATCCAACACATTGCCTCGTTTTTTTGATTTATGCGCCATACGACCTCCTATTTTCGCGCCTCCGCAAAAATGATACGAGACACAGGTGCATAGCAAGCGCCAATCCGAAAGCTCCCCGCACTTCCTGCCGCAATCCGATGAGATAAGATCCGCAATCCTTGCCCATCCTCGCTTTGCCCCCGTCCTGTCACCGTGACCGTGATGTCCGCAAGATCGGCTCGCTCGACCATAACGATCGTTCCCTCTACAACACTTGGGCGTCGTGCGGCAACCACCGACACATCCGTCACATGCCCAAGTACTGCCGTTCCGCGCTCGTTTGTAACCGTGCTTCCAATCGGGATGCTTTGCCACGCATCACGCACATCCTCATTCACTCCCTCGATCAAAATCCGATAGCGAATCTCAACCGATTCCTCGTTGTTCTGCTTGGCATGAAACATCGCCCAAGCGCCCAGTGAGATCGCCACCGCCACAGCGGCAAGCAAAAACCAATCCAGCGCCGAAAAATAAGATCGACTTATCCGTTGATGGTTTTGTTCCATTCTCTCTCCCCCCTCGTGTAGGACATCGCAAGACTTGCAAAAAAGAGCATCAGCATGCCACGGTCGTACCACAAATGATCAAACAGCCCCATAACGGCAACACCAGCCAGTGCCAAAAGCCCCCCATTGATCCTTCCATTCGCAACAGCACGCAAGAACGGAAGAATCAAAATGACACCAAACACCAGCAAGCCCATGATTCCAAGCTCAATTCCCACTGTTAAAAATACGTTATGCGCGTGCATCACTCGCTCGGTTCCGCTGACCGCATAATGCGGATATACCGCTACAAACGCGCTCTCCCCGACACCGATGCCGTGCGGATATGCCGCAAGCATCCTTCCAACGCCTTGCCACGTGTATAGCCGATAGCGAATCGATGACTCGGAAAGCGCTCCGATGCTGGAAAACCGCTTCAAAACGTTATCGGGTAAAAACGGCAATGCAAACGCCAGCGGTATGGGAGAGAGCAACGCCACGGCTCTTGTTTTGCGGTTGTAAAAAAGCAACAGCATGGCGCATTGCAAAATGGCACCGAGCCACGCGCCTCGCGACCACGTCAGGGTCAGACAGACAAGCTGGAGAACGGCAGATACACCAAACAAGATGCGCCATCCTCGTCGCTCCAACCGATCACACAAGCCGATCAACGCATGCGGCAAAGAAAACAACAGATAGATCGCGAGAATATTGGGATTGCCAAAAAATGAGGTAACACGGCCACCCAAATCAGAAAAACGGTTGACATCCACCCACATCACAGGCAGATCGGTCAAAAAATACTGCAAAATTCCAACCACCGCCGTTGCCAATGCGGAAATCTGCATGCCGATCTGCGTACGGCGCCGGCAACGCTCCTGTGCCAGCATACGGCGAACGGGAAAATAGGTAGCGGTAAGCAGTGCGGCAACGATCCCCTCCTCAACCCTGCCTTTTGAAACCACGCCGCCAAGGAAGAGCAACAGGCAAAACAGGAGTACAGGCAAATCGTTGATCTCGGGCGAAATATCGCGTCTGCCGCAAGCCGCCTTGAAGCCCCATGAAAAAAGCAGAACACAGGACAGAACCAAAATCCCTCCTGTAGCATGTGGCAACAGATGCAAAAACGGAAACACAAAGATCATGAGGATCCAGCACCATTCCGGGAACGAAAACAGGAACAGCAAAAGCAGAAGCATTAAAGCCACGCCCACAAAGCGAAAAGGACCGATCACCGCCATGCTTCCCCCGACCAGCGCCGCAAGCGGAAGAAGTACGGGAGCGCCAAGCACTTTTCCTTCCTCCCCCGTTCCAAAGGCATCCTCGCCGCAATCACAAATACGACAAAAAAAGAACCGTGCCAGCATACTGCCTGCCAAAGCCTTGGAAAGTGATTGACGCGAGGTAACAAGCACCAATGACACCGATGCAAAAATACTTAAAACACCCCATCCCGATGCCGACAGCGGCATCCCGAAAAAGACCGAGCAAACCGCGCAAAACAAGACCGACAGCAAGCTGAAAAATCCCGGCATCCACAACGGTAACCGTAGCACTTTTCCACGCAATTCATCTAAAAAATGCAGAAAAAAGCTATTTTCACGGATTCGCATAACAGAACGGCGCCAGCGTGTCTGCCAGTTTTCCCCCGCCACAGGCGGCTCGCGCAAAAAAGCAAAACGACCGTTTGGAAAGCGCTCCGCGGCATTGCCCCAAGCACGGAAAGCCCCCAGAATCCGGCTTTTTCTCCAAGCACGGTTCAAGCGTCTTGATGCTCGGTTGGCGGCATGCCAAAAGAAGCTTTCCCGCACTCTTCTCGACATAAAAAACCTCCTACATCTGCGCAATTCGATCCCAAAACGACGAAAATACGCTTTGGGATGCGTGATGTAGGAGGAGTTGAAAACTCATATTTTTATTTTTCTTCGGATTCCAAAAGATCGGGACGTAAGCGTTCGGTCATCTCCATTGCCATCTCGTCACGCCAACGGTCAATGTTTGCGTGATGACCCGAAATAAGCACATCGGGCACCTTGACGCCGTGAAACTCATAGGGTCTGGTATACTGCGGATATTCCAAAAGACCGGAGGAGATGCTCTCCTTTTCGTAACATTCCGCATCCGACAAAACCCCGTCCACGAGGCGTGCCACGGCATCGGTCAGAATACACGCGGGGATCTCGCCGCCTGTAAGCACGAAGTCACCGATGGAGATCTCCTCGTCCACGATTTCATCCACGATACGGCGGTCAACGCCCTCGTAATGTCCGCACAAAAGGATCAGATTGTCATAATCCCGTGCCAACTCTGAGGCGCGTGTCTGGTTTAGCACCTTGCCCGTGGGAGACAAATAGATCACACGGCGGCGATCGGTGACAAATCCTTCCTCAGCTTGCATACGCAATATTGCCGTATAGCAATTGTAGATCGGCGGCGCCATCATCAGCATTCCCTTGCCTCCACCGTAAGGTGTGTCATCCACGCGACGGTGCTTGTCCTCGGAGTAGTCGCGAATGTTGTGCGTGCGCACCGTAATCGCGCCGCTCTTTTGTGCGCGTCCGATGATACTCTCGCCAAGTACCGTTTCCACAAGGTCCGGAAACAGGGTCATGATATCAAATCTCATACGTTTTCGGCACCTCCGTCAAGCAGCCCCGGGATGGGACGGAGATAGACGGCGTCATCGGGATCGATGTGCGTGATGAACTGCGGAACGGCAGGAATCGGAAACGTTCCCGCGCTTGTTTTGACCATGTAAAGATCCCGCGCACCGCTTGTGTTGATATCAACCAGCGTTCCAAGCACCTCATTCGTATCCGCATGCCTTACGGGAAGCCCCAAAAGGTCGGAGATAAAGAAGCTGCCTTTCTCCACAGGAAGATCCTCGCGTGCGGCAAACACTTCTATATTACGCAAGCGGTCTGCCTCTTCCTCGCTCTCCACTCCCTCCAGATCCATCAAGACAAACTGCTTAAAGACCGAGGCGTGAAGCACACGGTGGGAAACGTAGCTCTCCCCCTTTTGAACATACAAAACCGGGAGCGACGCCAAAATTTCGGGAGCATCGCACCAGGACTCCAGCTTGACGGTTCCGCGGAAGCCGTGCGTATTGATGATTTTGCCTGCGGGCAAATATGCAAGCTTCATAATGACAAAACATCCTTTCTCGATATTGGTTATAGTATAACACATCGCGCCCCAAAATGCAAGATTTCCGCTTTCTTTTCCTTTCTTTTTTCTGCTTTTTCAAGAAAAGTTTGCAAGTTTTGAAAATATTTACAATTTAGGGCTTGCATATTGGGCAAAAATAGAGTATGCTATATACAATTATGTCATTCATGGAGGTATGATGATGGGTGGTTGGGAAAACATAATCGGCTTTGTACCGATCATTTTGGTTGTCGTTGCGATGTATTTCTTTATGATCCGTCCGCAAAAAAAGCAGGAAAAGGAACAAAACGATATGCGCAACAATCTGACGGTTGGCGATGAGATCACCACGATTGGCGGTATCATCGGTAAGGTCGTCAGCATCAAAGAAGAGACCTGCGTGATCGAAACAACGCACGAGCGCACCAAGATCCGCATTCTCAAATCCGCGGTCAGCCGCGTAGACGTCAAAGCGGAAGACGCGGACGCTTGATTCATGCATAAAAAAACCTCTGTTGGAATATGTTAGAACAACATCTTCCCAACGGAGGTTTTTTCTATGAGTTCTGCATCCTACACAAAAAAAGCCAAGCACACGCATATGAGACAGCGCGAAAGCGCCGCAGAGGATTCGCCCGCATTCCTCGTCAAGCACATTGTAAAAAGCGCGGGAATTACGGTTCTGGCGGCATTGGGGCTGCTACTTGTTCTGTCATTGGGACTTTATTTCTCCCCAAACCCCAATCCCCTCATCGCGCCCATGGGAATTGCCGCGGCAGGCATCAGTGCGCTGATTGGCGGGATGGCTGCTGTAAAGCTACACGGTCATTCGGCACTTTTATGCGGACTGCTTAACGGAAGTGCCGTCAGCGCCATAATGCTGTTGGCTTCCCTCTTTTTTCGCTCCCACGCATCGGGCTATTCTCCGCTGATCGCCGCGCTGCTTCACATCGCGTTTTTTGCTTGCTCTGTGGCAGGAGCGTATCTTGGGGGGCGCACGGGAAAGAAGAAAAAGGCAAAACGACGCTAAACGGCACTCATACGGGATCGGCCGTTGCAGTTTCCACACATGATAACCGCCCATCCGAGGGCGGTTTTTTCATCATTTTTTATTATTATTGTTATGATCGCTTCATCATTCACATTTCATTCATGTTTTGTACCAAGATAGAACATAAAAAAAGAGTATAATATTCAAGTTAAAGATCCGTCATTACGATCAAAAGGAGATCCGTTTGGATGAAAAAGCTCTTAAAATATCTGAACCCCTACAAAAAGGAATGTGTGATCAGTCCGCTGTTCAAGCTTTTGGAGGCTGTTTTTGATCTTTTGGTCCCCATCGTCGTCAAGCTTATCATCGACGAAGGAATCGCGCGCAAAAACGCTCCCTCCCCTATTGCGGGGCTTGACGGCTACGGCTTCATCGGTGCGATGTGCGGCGTTTTGGTCGCGTTTGCCGTGGTGGGACTTGGTTGTGCTTTGGTCGCGCAGTATTTTGCCGCGCGTGCCGCTGTTGGATTTGCGACCGATTTGCGCCGCGATCTGTTTGCGCATATCCAGCACATTTCCTACAGCGAAACCGACCGTGCGGGCACCGCAACGCTCATTACACGCATGACGAGTGACGTCAACCAGATGCAATCCGGCATCAACCTCACGCTCCGTCTGCTGCTCCGCTCCCCCATCATCGTTTTGGGCGCGGCAATTATGGCGTTTACGGTCAATCCCTCCTCGGCATGGGTCTTTGCCGTGGTGATCCCCGTGCTGGCGCTGATCATTTTTTCCATTATGCTCCGCAACGTCCCGCTTTATAAGGCGGTACAAAAGAGCCTTGACCGCGTCACATCCATCACGCGAGAAAACCTGAACGGTGTCCGCGTGCTTCGCGCTTTCCGCAAGGAAGCGGATGAAGCCGAGCGGTTCCGCTCCGCCAACGACGAGCATAACCGTGCGCAAAACTTTGTTGGCAGAGTTTCAGCTCTTATGAATCCCTTGACCCTGCTCGTCGTCAACGCAGGCGTGATCGCGCTTTTGCTCTCGGGCGCACATCTTGTCGAAATCGGCAATATGTCGCAAGGAGACGTTGTGGCAATGACCAACTATATGGCGCAGATTCTTGTGGAGCTGGTCAAATTCGCGACCACGGTCTTTGCGGTCAACAAGGCACTGGCATCGGGCGACCGAATCGAGCAGGTCTTTGAAATCCCCTCCGGCACACCGATCCTGCAAGCAACCGAAGCACCGGTCCAAGACGGCATGGCGGTTCGCTTTGAAAAAGTCTCGATGACTTATCATGGCAACGCGACGGAAACACTCACGGATATCAGCTTTTCGGTGCCGCGCGGCGCAACGGTTGGAGTCATCGGCTCCACGGGATCCGGAAAAACCTCACTGGTCAATCTCATACCCCGCTTTTACGATGCTACCGCGGGGCGTGTGCTGGTCAACGGACGTGACGTGCGCACCTATGAAACGGACGAGCTGCGCGCTTTGATCGCAACGGTTCCGCAAAAGGCAGTACTGTTTGGAGGCACGGTGCGCTCCAATCTTCTTTGGGGAAATCCCGAAGCCTCGGACGCTGCTCTTTGGGAAGCCTTGGATGCGGCACAGGCAAAGGACTTTGTTTTGCAAAAGCCCTCTCAATTGGACGAGCCTGTCTCGCAAGGTGGCAAAAACTTTTCGGGCGGACAGCGTCAGCGCTTGACCATTGCGCGCGCACTGGTTCAAAAGGCTGAAATCCTGATCCTTGACGATAGCTCCTCGGCACTTGATTACGCAACCGACGCGGCTCTGCGCGCATCCCTTAAGGCGCTCCCCACGCATCCCACCGTGTTTCTCATTTCGCAACGGACCTCCTCGATCCGCCATGCTGACTTGATCCTTGTTATGGAGGATGGATGTCTTGTGGGAACGGGTACGCACGAGGATCTGCTAAAGACCTGCGCGGTCTATCGCGAAATCCATGAATCGCAATACCAAAAAGGGGGTGACGCATCGTGAAAAGGAAGCTTTTTTCAAGCTTTGACCGTCGCACCGTGGGACGCGTTCTCAAGGGACTTCATCACTACCGTGCGGCACTTCTCGTTTCTCTGATATTGGCAGCCCTCAACGTTTCTCTCTCCTTGGCGATCCCGCTTCTTACAGGACAAGCCATTGACGGAATTCTGACAGTTGGCAATGTAACGTGGGAGAAAGTCATGCAAGCGGTTCTTTTGATCGCGGTTTGCACCGTGGTTTCGGCGCTCGCGCAATGGGTGATGAACGTGCTTAACAACCGCATCACCTACGGCATGGTGCGCAGACTCCGCCGCGAGGCATTTGAAAAACTGCAACGCCTACCGCTCTCCTATCTTGATAAGCACCCCACCGGCGAGACGGTCAGCCGTATGATCTCAGACGTCGATCAGTTTACCGATGGACTCCTGCTCGGCTTTGCGCAGTTCCTCACGGGATTGTTGACCATTCTCGGCACGCTCGTCATTATGCTGATTTTGCAATGGGCGGTGGCTCTCGTAGTCATTTTCGTGACTCCCCTTTCGCTCTTTGTCGCATCCTTTATTGCCAAGCGAACACACGCGATGTTCGTTCTGCAATCCAAGACACGCGCCGAGCAAACCGCCATGATCGACGAATATATCGGCAATCACAAGGTGGTGGTTGCGTTTGCTCATGAGGATGAAGCCATTGAGCAGTTCAATGAGATCAACACGCGCCTTGGAAAGGCGGCACATCAAGCAACCTTCTTCTCGTCCCTGACAAACCCCTGCACAAGATTTGTCAACAACCTTGTATATGCGGGAGTCGCGCTCATCGGTGCGTTTGCCTGCATTGCGTCTCCCGGCTTTTCGGTGGGAACGCTTTCGGTCTTTCTCAACTACGCCAATCAGTACACCAAACCGTTCAACGAGATCTCGGGCGTGCTTGCGGAATTGCAAAATGCGCTTGCCTGTGCGGGAAGATTGTTTGAGCTCTTGGATGAGGAAGAAATCCCCGCAGATGCCCCGGACGCGCAAATGCTTTTAAATGCTGACGGGCGCGTCAATTTGGAAAACGTCTCCTTCTCCTATACTCCCGAAAGAAAGCTGATTCAAAATCTGAATCTTTCGGTAGAACCGGGACAGCGGATCGCGATCGTGGGGCCTACGGGATGCGGAAAAACAACACTCATCAATCTCTTGATGCGTTTTTATGACGTGGATAGCGGTCGGATTACCGTCGATGGAACCGATGTCAGAAAGCTGACCCGCTCGTCACTGCGCGCATCTTGGGGAATGGTTCTGCAAGACACTTGGCTTCGCGCCGCCACCGTGCGGGAAAACATCTGCATGGGTAAGCCCGATGCCACCGACGAGGAGATGATCGCCGCCGCGAAAGCGTCGCACGCGCACTCCTTTATCAAGCGTCTGCCCAACGGTTATGATACGGTACTTGGCGAGAATGGCGGAAGCCTTTCGCAAGGGCAAAAGCAGTTGCTTTGCATCACCCGCGTGATGCTTTGCCTCCCCCCGATGCTGATTCTCGACGAAGCAACCTCCTCGATCGATACGAGAATGGAGCTTAAAATCCAGAACGCATTTGCCGAAATGATGAAGGGGCGCACCTCCTTTGTGGTAGCGCACCGACTTTCGACCGTTGAATCCGCAGACCGCATTTTGGTCATGCGGGACGGTAATATTATCGAGCAAGGTACGCACGGAGAGCTTCTTGCCCTTGGCGGCTTTTATCACCATCTCTATCACAGCCAGTTTGAAGAATCTTTTGTATAAAAAATATATAAATTTCCCGATTCTCTTCACATTGAATTCAAAAAACTGTGCTATCATAGGTACTGAATTTTATATTTGGAGGCAACCAAATTGCTTGAATTAAGAAATATTATCAAAGACTACAAAACAGGCGACACCAAGGTTCGGGCGCTGGATGGTATTTCGCTACAATTCCGCAAGAGCGAATTCGTCTCGATTCTCGGTCCGTCGGGTTGCGGTAAGACAACGTTGCTCAACATCATCGGCGGCTTGGATCAGTATACCAGCGGTGACTTGATCATCAACAACGTCTCCACCAAGCGCTATGATGATGCGGCATGGGATACCTACCGTAACCATTCCATCGGTTTCGTATTCCAAAGCTACAACCTCATTCCCCACCAAACGGTGCTTGCAAACGTCGAATTGGCGCTCACCCTTTCCGGCATCTCCAAAAAAGAGCGTCGCCGCCGTGCAGCAAACGCTTTAAAAGAAGTGGGACTCGGGACACAGCTTCACAAAAAGCCCAATCAGCTTTCGGGTGGGCAGATGCAGCGTGTTGCCATCGCACGTGCTTTGGTCAACAATCCCGATATTCTCCTTGCGGATGAGCCTACGGGTGCCTTGGATACGCAGACCAGCGTGCAAATCATGGACATTCTGCGGAAGATCTCCAAAAAGAAGCTGATCATTATGGTCACGCATAATCCCGAGCTTGCCCGTGAATATTCGACCCGTATCATCAGCGTTCTGGACGGACGCGTGGTGGAGGATTCCAATCCCTATTCGCTGGAAAGCGATCCCTTGGCACGCGCTGAACGCGCCAAGAAAAAGCGCGGGATCCTTGGAATGTTTTCGGTCAATGAAAACGACGTAGAAGCCTTGCAGCTTGGCGGAAGCGGTGTTACTCCCGCGCGTAGCAAGCGCAAAAAGTCAATGTCCTTCTTTACCGCGCTTTCCCTTTCTCTTAATAACCTCATGACCAAAAAAGGA
The DNA here is from genome assembly GCA_045632805.1 of Eubacteriales bacterium. Lineage (GTDB taxonomy): Bacteria > Bacillota > Clostridia > Oscillospirales > CAG-272 > UMGS1865. The sequence continues at coordinate 9,740 of JAZQXI010000154.1, forward strand.
CGCACCTTTATGACCTCGTTCGCAGGCTCGATCGGTATCATCGGTATCGCATTGATCCTCTCCGTCTCAACGGGTGTCAACGATTATATCAACTCGGTGCAAAGAGAAACGCTTTCGGGATACCCTTTGGAATTGCATGCGCAATCCATGGATCTTGGCGGCATTATGACAACACTTATGGAGGAACAGAACAGCGGCGAGCATGATCATGAGCTGGATAAGATCTATGAAAGTATCATTCTGGCACAGCTCGTCAACGCGATGGGCTCCAGCGGAACCACGACCAATGACCTGACTTCCTTTAAGAAATACTTGGAAGAATCCGGTAAATTTGACGAATACCTTTCCGCCGTACAGTATGCCTACAACTTCAACTGGAGCATTTTCGTTCGTGAAGGCGAGGCACACAACCCAGAAAGTACTGCCCCCGTTGTCAAATCCGACATGATGGGATGGCTTTCGGGCGCCGACAGCATGATGGGCTCCATGGGTGGCTCGATGGGTGCCATGGGCAGCATGATGTCCACAGGCGCTTTGGACGTATGGCAGGAAATGCTGGCGCCCATGGACAAAGAAAGCGACGTACTGATCAATGATTTGCTGAAAGAACAATATGAGTTTGTTGACGAAGGCAGCCGCTGGCCGACTGCCGCGAACGAAGTCATTCTCGTCGTTAACGCAAACAACGAGATCAGCGACCTTTCCCTCTACTCTCTCGGACTTCGCACCAAAGCAGAAATGATGCAAGGCTGGAACGCCGCAATGAACGGCGAGCAGGTGGATCTTTCGGAACGCAAATCCTGGACCTTTGATGAGATCCGCCAAATGGAATACCGCCTTATTCTCGCTTCCGAATGCTATGAATATGACGAAGCAACCGGGACTTACGTGGATCTGAGTGCCACCGCAGAGGGGCGTGAAACGCTCTACAAGGACAAAGACGTTGGATTTACACTCAAGGTGGTCGGAATTGTCCGTCCTCGTGAGGGTGTCACCGCTACCACGCTGACAGCAGGCACCATCGGCTACACCTCCGCTTTGGCTGCCGAGGCTCTGGAGCGCACGAAGGACAGCGATCTTTTGGCACTGCAAAAGGAAAACACCGAGATGGATATCCTCTCGGGCAAGCCCTTTGAAACCGGAAAAGAGATCACCGCAGAGCAAAAAAAGAACGTAGTCCTCAACTATATCAACTCCTTGGACGTCGAAGCAGCAAAGCTCTTTTTGATGAACGTTCTGATTACCGAGGACGCTGTCGCCGCAGCATCCGCGCAATTTGCCGCAATGAGCGACGAGGAGCTCAAGCCGATGATTCAAATGGCTTTGGAGCAAGCACCGCAGATGGGCGTGGAAATTCCCGCAGGAATCACCCCCGAATTGATCCTTGCCTCCCCCGAACTCAAAACCGCGTTGATCACGGCACTGGCAACCTACTCGGTGCAAGAGCAGATCAATCAACAGCTCTTTACAGCAATGACACCTGCACAGGTTGCCGCTACCATGACCGACGAGCAGATTGCCAAGCTTTACGAAGTGGACGGCGTTCCGCGTGAATTCTCGGATTCCAGCTACGAAAACAATCTCTATATTTTGGGAGACGTTAAGGTAGACAGTCCCGCATCCATCTATCTCTACGCATCGACCTTTGAAAACAAGGATATGATCAGCGCGGAGATCGGAGCGTACAATGACTCGGTGAATGAATTCAAAAAGATCGAATTTACCGACTACGTGGGGCTTTTGATGTCCTCGATCACCACAGTCCTCAATGCCATCACCTACGTACTCATTGCCTTTGTTGCGATTTCGTTGGTGGTATCCTCGATCATGATCGGTATCATCACGTATATCTCGGTATTGGAGCGTACCAAGGAGATCGGTATCCTGCGCGCGATCGGCGCATCCAAAAAGGATATCAGCCGCGTGTTCAACGCCGAGACCCTGATCGTTGGATTTGTCGCGGGTATGATCGGTATTCTGGTCACGCTGGGGCTGAACGTCATTATCAACATTATCCTCTTTAACCTCACGGGTCTTGTCAACCTCAAAGCGACGCTTCCCGTTGCGGGGGCTGTGATCCTTGTCGCGATCAGTATGTTCTTGACGCTAGTCGCAGGTCTCTTCCCTGCGCGCTTTGCCGCAAAGCGCAATCCCGTGGAAGCTTTGAGAAGCGAATAATGCGTATTTTGGGGACTGAGTCAATGACTCAGTCCCTGCGCGAAGAAGGCGACGGTAAGCTTTTTATACTCCCTCGTTTGGAAGCACACACAAGGTGCTTCCTTTTTTTGCGCCGTATTTTTTGAAGAAATCCAACAGCGCTCTGCAAATTTTCGCACATTTTGCACATTCCGCATCTGTCCCCCCAAAAACAACTTTTGGTGAGCGGTTTGGGTGGCGGTACCAAACCGCTTGCGAGAGCCATTGTTCCGTCAGCGCGCTAAAGCAACAGCGTTCGAGAATCTGTACTGTATCATGGACTTTCACCAAAACGCACCACAAAAAGAAAGGAAGCACATGGTAGGCGCTTCCTATCGAGGGTGTATATAAAAAGCGGTGAAAGTTCTGAAAGGGGTGTGGGGAAAACTCTTTCAAGAGTTTCCCCCACAAAAAATCCCAAAAAGTATTAACTATCCATCTTTGACATCTCACGCTGTGCCATCACAAGGCCGTAGTAGATGCCTTCCTTTGACATCAGCTCCTCGTGTGTACCGACTTCGGCAACGCTTCCGCGATCCAACACGACCAAACGGGTCGCGTTTCGGAGCGTGGACAACCGGTGCGCGATGGCAATGGTCGTCCTTCCCGCAGAAAGCGCCGCCAACGCGTCCTGGATCAGCTTTTCGGTCTCGGTATCAAGAGAAGCGGTTGCCTCATCAAGAATCAGAATCTTGGGATCATGCAACAGCGCACGGGCAATGGAGATGCGCTGCCTTTCACCGCCCGAAAGCGTATGTCCGCGCTCCCCAACGTAAGTATTGTAGCCATCGGGCAGACGGATGATAAACTCATGCGCACCCGCGGTCTTTGCCGCTTGGATAACCTCCTCACGCGTGGCATTTGGCTTTGCGTAGGTCAGATTTTGCCAAACGGTACCGGTAAACAGGAAATTCTCCTGCAACACCACGCCCATTTGCGCGCGCAATTGCGCCTCCGGAATTTGGCGAATGTCCTCGCCGTCGATCGTGATCGATCCTTCGTCCACGTCATACATGCGCATGATCAAATTGATCAGCGTAGATTTTCCAACGCCCGAACGACCGACAAGCCCGACAAACTCGCCCGGCTTGATATGCAGATCGACATCTCGCAAAACCTCATGCGCATCCTCGTAACCAAACGAGACGTGATTGATATCGATGGTTCCGTCAAATGGCTTGCGCGCTTTGCATTCCCCTTTTATCTCCTCGCTCTCCTCGTCCATGATCTCATAAACACGGGTCAGCGAGGTCATCATGTGCATAAACTGCCTTGGAAAACTCATCAGCGCCGACATGGGTCCGAACAACATCCCCGCATAGGCGGAAAACTGTGCCATTTGCCCGGCACTCATCGAGCCATCCAGCATACGGCTTCCGACATAAAACAATAGCGCGTATTCACCGATTCCCATCAAAAAATGGAGCATCGGCATCAAAAACGCCCAGATTTTTTCGATACGGAGCTGTGCGTCGCGCTCACGCGCCGCCATGGTAACAAAGCGCTCCTCTTCTCTCTTTTCCATTCCGTAGGATTTGACCACGCGGATGCCCGAAAAGATATCGTGCAAAACGGCGTTTGCCTCGGAGTGGATCTGCCAGCGGCGATTGAACAGACCGCGCATAAAGCGCCAGAACATCCGAAACGCCAATGCGACAAACGGTGCGGGAAGTAAAATCAGCAGCGGAAGCAACCAATTACCGCCCGCCAAAATGATGACATAAACACCAACGCCCAGCAAAAGCAATAGTTGTTCGACAAGATTGGGCAGTTGGTTGATCAAAAACATTTTGATCTGCCGTGTGTCGCTGTTGACACGCTGCATCAGCTCTCCCGACGTGCGCTCCGAAATTTTGGCAATGGAAAGATGCTGAATTTTTGAAAAGACCATGTCACGCAAGCGCAAAATCAGGCTATTTCCCGCGATCGTCAAAAAATAACCGCGCGCGACACCGATCAAGCGGCGCAACAGGTTGACCAACAGCATCGATAGGATCACGCTGACAAACGCGATCCAAAACCCTCCTGCCGGTGAAGAAGCGATCCACTCCTTCACGATTCCAAGCAACGAGCCCTCTTCCCACGTGTCCACGGGACTGATAAAGCCGTCAACAAGAATTTGGTTGATCTGCGGAATGATCAGACTAACAACCGTACCGAGAAAAAAGAACACAACCGATGCGGCAAGCTTCCATCTTTCACGGCTTGCAAGTCCTAAGAGCCTGCGGATGGCTTGCTTTTTGGAAGCGCAACGCGGACAGGTGTGAGACCCCCGCGGGAAAGGCTTTCCGCATTTGGGACATTGCCCGCCGCCTGTATGCTTCATATTGGAAAAATCCAGATCGTGATATCGCAAATAGTGATTGATGCGCTTGATCGACTGCGCAAGCATTCCCTGCCTGCGATTGTCGGCACGTCCAAAGATGACATGCTCTCCGTCCGCCTCTCGGATATAGGAAACAAACACGCATCCCACACCGTTGATGATCTCAAAGGAAGCGATTTCCTCTAACGCTTCGCGCAAAATGATTTCGTTTTCGCGATACACGCGAAGCTCCTTGTCGGTGACAAGGTAGAGATCCTTAACTGTTTTGTCATGCTCTGCGGGGTCCAGATTGCCGGCCGCAAGCTCGACCAATTCATTCGGTTGCAAAGCATCATCCAGCTTTTTTGCACGCTCGTACATGCGTGCGCGATAGTCCTTCAAAGCCTCACCCCCTTACAGATACAGCTCGATCTTTTTGTAGCTCTTACGATCGAGCGCGGCGGTGTCGGGAATTTCAAAGCGGTTGCCACTGACATCCAGAAGAAGGATGCGGTTTCCCCCTGCGTGTATGATGCTTCGATATGTATCACGAAGGGTAAAGTTGACCTCGCCCTCCTTGGTACGAACCTTCCAATAGGAAAAGCCGTAACGCTCCTTGACGTTTAAAACCTCTTCGATCACAGGCGCGTAATAACGGCGCAAAAGTTCTGCTTTTAAAAGCGCCCCCGCGTCTCCCGAAAAAAGAGAAATGTCGCGGATGATACCGATCTCCTGTTGATCCTCGTCCATCACCGAGATAAATTCCCATTGCAATTCAAACGGGAATTGGCGGCAGAGGAAGGCGCGCTTTTCCTCATCCCCATAATAGATGTAAAGAAAGTTGTTTTTAATCGAAAAGCTTGCGTTTTCGGGCGTGAGCCAAACCGTGACCGACAGATCCGCCAACGTGCGAATCTTTTTTTCTTCTCTGCCTTCCCTCTTCATAGCGTTTTCTTGCATGGTAATCCTTCCTTTCTTTATTCGCTGATGCCTGCGCTCTTCAGCGCTTCCTCCTGCAGGGTAAAGAGCTTGCGGTAAATACCGTCCTCTTTTTCGACCAGTTCCTTGTGCGTACCCCGCTCTGCTACCTTTCCATGCTCGATAACAATCAGCTCATCGGCATCCCGCAGGGTGGAAAGACGGTGCGCGATCATAATCGTGGTTTTTCCACGCGTCAATTGGGAGAGCGCCTCTTGGATCTTGCGCTCGGTTGCGGTATCCATTGCTGCCGTCGCCTCGTCAAGGATCAGTATCTTAGGATTCTTCAAAATCGCGCGTGCGATGGAAACACGTTGACGCTCACCTCCCGAAAGATCCTGATAGCCAAAGCCGATGCGGGTATGATAGGCATCGGGTAATTTCATAATAAAATCATGCGCACCTGCGCATGTCGCCGCCTCGACGACCTCCTCAAAGCTCGCTTCGGGCCGTGCGTAGCGAATGTTGTCCAAAATCGTACCGATAAAGAGATAGGTCTCCTGTGAAACAATGGCAATGTTGCGGTACAAGGACGCAAGCTCCAAGTCCTTTACGGGATAGCCGCCGATGCGGATCTCGCCCTCCTCGGTGTCATACATGCGCATGATGAGGTTCGCAAGCGTGCTTTTTCCCGCTCCCGTATGTCCGACGATGCCGAGAATATGTCCGTCGGGGATGGAGAAGCTCACGTCATCGATGATCTTCTTCCCCTTTTGATAGGAAAAGCTCACGCGGTCAAATTCCACGCTACCGCCCAGAGCATCGGTGCGAATGGGATCTTCCTTTTCGCTGACCTCGGGCTGGGCATCCATGATCTCAAACAAACGCTGCATCGCGTTGGTACAATCGGCGGTGCGATCGATAAAGTTAACAAAGAACTCAAGCGGCGAAAAGATCATTCCTACGTAGGTGACGAAGGTCAGAAGAAGACCGTAGGTCATATTCCATTGCCCGCTGATCGCCATATAGCCGCCCACGCCCCAGGCAATCACGTTTCCGATGTAAAGAAGCCAGTGCGCCATGGGCCAGGCGTAGTTGGTATAAAGCGAAAGTGTTTTTTCACTGCTTGCAAGATTTTCGTTTCGGATGCCGAAACGGCTGATCTCCTCTTCTTCTTTCGCAAACGCTTTCACCACGCGCATGCCCGAAAGCACATCCGCCAAGAAAGAGTTCATCTGTCGCGATCCCGAATAGCGCTTGGCGTGGTACATTCTCAATTTACGTACCATGTAGCGCATTAAAATGAAGAAGATCGGCACCGTGATCAGCGACAGAAACGCTAATATCGGCTGAATGACAAATAACAGCACCGACAGCACGATGACTTGTACGATGTTAATCAGAAGATACGGAAGGCTATCGCAGAAAAAGGTATAAATGGTGTTGGCATCCTCGTTGACCTGCGTCATCAGTCCTCCGGTCTGTCGCCCTGTGAAAAAGCTGATGGAGAGTCGCTCAATGGCACCAAAAATCGTCTTTTTCAGGTCATATACCACCTTTGCCGCCACTACGGACGTGACCAGATTATTGATCATGGTCGCAAACATCTTAAAGAGATTGGTCATAATAATGAGTGCGATCACCAACACAAGTTGCCCCGCGAACTGTCCTGCCGAGTCGATGACCTCATCGTAAAAGAAGCCGCTGGAAAGATAGGGCGTGAGGATGCTCATGGCGCTGAGCAACACCAAGGAGAGGACCGACAGGATCAAATACACGCGGTATCGCATGAAAAAGACCGAGAAGCGGCGAAACAGCTTTCCCTTTTCCATGCATCGCGGACAAACCTTGCGGTTTTGATCGGGATACCGCATGCCGCACTTGGGACAGATCTTGTCCCGCGGATCGTCACGCGGATCAAGCTCAATTTGCTCTCCCGATGCAAGCTTATTGGCGTACTTTGCAAAGATCAGCATCGATTCCTTGCAAAAGTTCGTAAAGGACGACAAAAGGATCGCAGACGATTCCTCTCCCTCTTTCCGTTTGGCAACCAAACGTCCTGCGGAAAGCAGCTCCTCGACCGAAAAGTCGGAAAGCTCCTCAAGGGGATAGGTCTCGTATCCGATCTCACGAAATGCAGTATGTACATGCGGCTCGCGTCCAAAGCGCTTTTTGCCGGTTTGAAGAGCAAGAACACCCGAAAGCAGGATCAACTCCTGTGACGTAGCAAACAGATAGACCTCGCCCACCGTCATTTCGCGTGTTCGATCCGAACGTGCCGCAAGCACAATATCCGACGTATCGATTCGTTTTTCGCGCAATACCGCGAGAATCTCCCACGGGATCCGATCGATCTCAAACATAAGAAGTCTTCCTTTCCTTCGTTATGTACCCTCCCAAAGGAGGGTGCTGTCACACTCAGCGATTATTCTGCTGATTCTTGTTCTGATTGTTATTTTGCTGGTTATTCTGCTGATTGTTCTGCTGATTCTTGTTCTGGTTGTTGCTCTGGTTGTTATTCTGCTGATTCTGGTTCTGATTCTTGTTCTGGTTGTTGTTCTGATTGTTCTGATTTTGGTAGTTCTGCATTTTATTTGCACTCCTTTTTTGTAATTTGGAATTACAAAAACAGTATGCGCAAAAAATCAAACCTTATGCATTTGTTGTTCCGAAAGCGCCTGTTGCTCCAAATGATCAAGAATTGCAAACAGCAATGCAACAAATGAGATCACCGCCGCCAGCGAAACAGGAACCGATATCCACCACAGCCACGGATATTGCAATCGCAAAAGCGCCTCGATGGCTTGTCCTGCGGCAGAAAGGAAAAACAGTACAGCCGTGACTAAAATTTTCAATTTAAATTGACGGTGCAACCGCGCGGTTGCCCGTGCGGAAAGCTCTGCATTCTCCTCCCCATAGCGTACGCACACCTGCTCTCGCACAAAGGCATACAGCCACCGCAAAAGGATGAGCAAAAAGACAAGCATAAGCACCGCTTCGGCAATCTGTAATATGCGAAGCAGCAAAAACAGGCGGTACGCATTGGTGGAATAATAGGATGCCTCCGCAAAAAGATAGAGTCTGAAATATTCGTCGTTGACAATGCTCGCGGCAATGCTGCAAAGTGCAAACGCGCCGCCCGTCGCAAGAATCCACGTACGGTGGTGTCCCTGCGGCGCGCTCCCTGTCCAAAGCACGCCTACGACACAAAACAACGCACAAAATACACTTGGAAGAATCGCACTTTCATCCATACGAAATCCGATTGAAAAGATCGATCCCAATATCAGAAACCAAAAAGCGAATCGGAAACGGCGCCACGCAAGCATGGGTGCGTTCGGCAAGCTTTCCTTGATATACCGCATCTCCCATGCCTCCGTCATCGGACGGTCGCAAAGGATCAAGCTCCAATAGCGCATGGCACGAATCAACCAAAGGATCGAAATCACCAAAGACGCCATCAGCGCCACCGTGCGGAACAGCTCCACAAAGCGGAACCAATCCACGGGGGAATTCTCGGCTTCATACTCAAAGGTGCCGATCACCGCAAGCTCGGGAAGGAACGATAGCACAGATGAAGTCACCACAAACCGTCTTGTGGAAAGGCTCATGCGCTCGGTGCGTGTTTTGCCTCTCCGTTCCAAGCGGATGCGCTCACCGCCATGCCGATCCGCAAGCGCGCCAAGTCCTTTGAAGAGATCGCGGTATGCGGGGAGCAAAAAATAGCACTTGAGTACCAGCATTACAAAGGAAAACAGGAGCAACAGCGTTGGACTTTCGTAGGTATTGAGTGTTTTTTCTTCACCGGGCAAAACATGTTGCAGATAATATTCTGCCAGCATCGCCCCCACGCTGATCCAGACCATTTTTTTGAAGCCTATCAACGCATCCTCAATATAATCGTTCAATTGCGCCACACTAGAAAGCCCCGCGCACAAAAAGATGTATCCGATACAGTCGGGAAGAAAATCGCGGAACGCGACGTTCGGGTCTGCCAAAAACAATGCCGCCGGAATGCAGAAAAAGAGCAATAGGCTTTTACGAGAATGCGTGTGCATATTCTTCCCTCCTTTCTGATCATGTTAATTACCATTCAGACTACTGGAAAACCCTATTACAAAAAACAACAGTTCATTGAATAGATGAATTTCGTTAAAACTTTCATCAAACTGACGAAGGCTGTTAATTTTGTCTACAATCTGCGGTAATATCATTACCGTTTTTTCTTTTTGTTTTTCTTTTTTTCCACGCGCTGGCGCATAAACGCCTCGCCGTCGGCTTTTGCTTGCTCGTTGAGCTTGGTATGCGCCTTTTCGTAAGCATCTCCCATGCGGTTGATCCACTCAAAGCGAGATCGCTTGGGTGTAACCTCCTCGTCTCCCTCGCGGCAGATGTTTTTGGTGCATTGCAACAGAAGAAGAACGTTGACAAAGATAACGGCAAGATTCATCAACTGAACCGAAAAGGTCAGATACGGACGGATCCCTTCGGCAAACGGCAGATTCCAAACAAGGTACAGCAGCGCATACGCGCCGACGAAAAGCGTGTTACGCAGTGCCGCGCCCGAAAGCTTTTTGAGTTCGATCGAATCCGCCAGCATCCGAATCCCGTAAAGCATGGCAAACAAAAGAATGATTTCCACGCAAAAGCCGATCCAACGCACCGCCGCCTCCCATACGCCTCCAAGAATGGGAAGATCAAACAGAAAGAGCGACGATGCATCGGTTAAAACGGCGTACGGAACAAGGCAAAGACGTGCCACCGCCATCCATTTTGCAATGGTAAAGGCAGAATCATAACGGTTGAGAGAAAACAATCCATAGCACATCAACGCATAGCCCAACAGCGTTGCGAGAGATCCCACGTTGAGTGCTTGTACGGTCAGATAGATCACGAACGTGATCAAATATCCGAGCAATAGATATCCAAATCCCATAACTCGCCCCGTCAGTTGCCCTGATTTTGATTGCGCAGGCAGCAGTTTTTATATTTCTTTCCGCTTCCGCAAGGACAGGGATCGTTTCTGCCCACAGACGCACTGTCCTTGATCACAGTCGCGCCTCCGCGGCGGATCACGATCTTCTTTTTGGCACTTCCCTCACCCGCAAGTCCTGCCGTGATGGGATTTGCCACCTGTACGCGTTGAACCGCCTGCGGACGAGGCATGACCGACAGAATCGCACGCACAGTACCGCTTCGGATATCCTCGACCATCGCGTCAAACATGTCGGCTCCCTGAATACGGTATTCGTTAACAGGGTCACGCTGTGCGTAGGATTGGAGTCCAACGGTGCTCTTGAGCTCATCCATGATGTCAATATGCTCCATCCACGCGGTATCCACGTGGCGCAAAAGGATCGCTCTCTCTACCTCTCGGAAGGTTTCCGAGCCAAACAGCGCCTCCTTTTCCTCATAGATCTTCAGTGCACGGTTGCAAAGCGTATCGCCAATCTCGTCACGACGCTCAAAGGTCAGTTCTCCGTCTGCATAGCGAAAATCTTCCTCGGTGGTCAAAAGCCCCATATAATGTGCGCGCAAGCCGTCCACGTCCCAATCCTCGACGCTCTCGCCATGGAGATAGGTCTCGATGATTCCCTCCACCGAGGAGATAATCATCTTGCGGATGGTCGCGGAAATATCCTCTCCGTTGAGCACGTCCTGACGCTGTTTGTAAATGATGGTTCTTTGCTGATTCATCACGTCGTCATATGCCAAAACATATTTACGGCG
>JAZQXI010000155.1:0-1557 GCA_045632805.1 Eubacteriales bacterium
GGCCAATCCAAAAGAGAAACCAACTCTGCGGAATATTGCTACACACGCAGGCTTTTCTCTGAACTATTTTGATGCGCTGTTCCGCTGTCATACTGGATACACCCCTGTGGAGTATGCGCGGGTCTACAAGCTGACCCGCACCGCCTTGGAGCTTCGCAGAACTCAAAAAACGGTGTTGGAGATCGCTTTGGAATTTGGGTATGGCTCTCACGAAAGCTTCACGCGGGCGTTTAAGGCGTTTTACGGAATGCCGCCCGTGGAATATCGCGGACACTTTGGGGAGAAAGCCGTGACCTGGCACGACCTTTCCGGAAAAATTGCTATCGGGCGGTTTCAAACTTATTTCCCGGAGCTGATTCCTGTGGATCTTGAACTTGCCTTGGATTATTGCTTTACCCATAATCCCGTGGTTTATATCGAGGATATGATCGGCATGACCGTGTCGGAAACTGCGGTTCTTACACTCGACGATCCCGAATCACCCTCTCATTTCCTATGCCTTTCCGATTATAACGAGTCTGATCCTGCCATTACTTTGATCTGCAATAAGGAAGACGATGGTATTTCCTATCTGAATCTCCTTGCAAGGCTTCCACATTTTCGCTTTCATCTGCATCGGGAGATCGATTCCTCTTGGGAGCGATTTGAAGCATTGGTAAAGCAAATGGGGGTCGATTGCCGTATTGGGCATGATATGGTTTATTTCCACCGCGAAGTGAATCTTCCCACGTATGATGGAATTTTGGTTCGTGAGCTTACCCCGACGGATATGGAGCAGTTGGAGGCCTTCCGCTTGCAAGGCGGCTGCGGTCCTCAACACGTCAATGCGGTGCGAATCCATTCCCAGGGAAAAGGTAACCTCGGATTGCGCCCCTGCGGTGTGTTCCGAGAAGGAAAGTTAGTTGCCCTTGCGCTTCCCGTTTTGGATCAGGTCCGCGACCTGCGTTGGTATGATATCGGCGGCATTTTCACCATAGAAGACAAAGACCATCAAGTGACTGAGCTTTTGTGGAAATTTGTAATCAATCTCTCCTTGAAGGATCGCGCAACTTTGGGAAACGCCAACGCTCGTGAGGACGACTCCCCCATCGGCGTTTCCGTGTCCGAAAGAATGGGGCTTTTGCCTTCTGCAACCAGTCTCCATTACCGCAGATAAAAATGGCCGCCCGGTATTAATGCCGGGCGGTGTTGCTTATGTTTTTTGAATGTTACAGTCTGGAAGCGATCTCTGCCAAGAATTCGGTGGTATAGACCGCTTTTTTGTTTTCCAAGGAAGACAACAAATACAATTCCTTGGGCATGATACCACTTTCGATGGTATCAATGGAAGCCTTCTCCAAACGATCCGCGAAGTCGCAAAGCTCGGGAATTTCATCCAACTCGCCGCGCTTACGCAATGCACCGCTCCATGCAAAGATGGTAGCGATGGGATTGGTGGTGGTGGGCTCCCCTGCCAAATGCTTATAGTAATGACGCTGAACGGTACCGTGAGCAGCCTCATACTCATAAACGCCATCGGGCGATACCAGCACAGATGTCATCATGGCCAAAGAGCCG
>JAZQXI010000156.1:0-15208 GCA_045632805.1 Eubacteriales bacterium
CTTCCTAAGACCGCTTGGCCTCCGACTTCGCGATAAGCGTGCATTTCTTCGCGTGCATTGGCATAAGCATCGAGCAACTCCCGATGTGTGCTTTTTTGCAGAAGTTTTTGGCTGTCGGACTGACCGTGAATACTGACTAACATCCGCATGATCTCGCGTTGGAGCGTCTGTGTCACCATCTGCCCATCGATTCGGGTTTTGGTGCGTCCGTCGGAAGTCAGAGTGCGTTGGATCATGAGCGTGGAATCCTCACACGAAAATCCAAGCTCGCGCAAATGTTCGCACACCCGCTCGGGAAGCTCCTCAAATACCGCGCTGACCCGTGCCTCGCTCTCTCCCGAACGGATCATCTCACGTGAAAGACGATTGCCAAGCAAGAGATTGATGCTGTCGATGATCATGGATTTTCCCGCTCCGGTCTCACCCGTCAGCACCGAAAAACCGCCGTTCAGGTCCAGATCCGCGCGGCGGATAACGGCAATGTTTTCGATATGTAAGGATCTGAGCATATCAGATATTCTTCATCAAATCGCAAAAGCGATCGGCAATGCTCTCGGCACATTCCTCGTCGCGGCAGACCACCATAATGGTGTCATCCCCTGCAACACATCCGAGAATCTGTTGCAGATTCATGGAATCCAAGCCGACTGCGACAGCGTTTGCAAGTCCCGGATAGGTCTTCAGCACCGCGATGTTGCACGCATGATCCACACCGATGATGGAATCCACAAGCGCCGCGTTAAACTTCATGCCTGCTGTTTGATCCACCTGTCGGGGAAGCACATATCGGTACGTTCCCTTTCCCGTTGTCATTTTTGCAATTTTCAACTCACGAATATCGCGGGAAACGGTTGCCTGCGTAACATCAAAGCCATTTTCACGCAAACGGGCAATCAGCTCGTCCTGCGTGTCGATCTCATATCTGGAAATCAGCTCCAGCATCTTTTCCTGTCTGTTTCGTTTCATGTGCTTGCAAGTCCCTTTCTTAATCGGTTTGAGAATGATTCATTTTTTGACAAAGCTTTTTATAAAATTCGCAATTCTTAAAGCGTATCAGATTGGTTTGCATCGAGGATTTTGTGATGCGCACTACCTGATTGCGGTAAAGTTCAAAATTGATACGCCCGTCCACGGTCAAATACAGCATTTTTTCACGCACGCAGATATTTCGGATCTCAAGAGTCGCCGTATCCGAGAAAATCATAGGGCGCGCACCGAAAGAATGCGGACAGATCGGCGTCACGCAAAAGCACGGCACTTTGGGGTCGACAATTGCGCCGCCTGCCGACATGGAATATGCTGTGGAACCCGTTGGAGTGGCAATAATCATACCGTCGGCACGGTAAGTTGCCACACGGTTTCCGTTTTCCAAAAGCTCCAGATCGACAATGCGGGAAACTGAACCGTTGGAGATGACGGCATCGTTGAGCGCGTAACAGAAGGAACGCAATTCGCCGCCCGAAAAAAGCTCCACGCGAAGCATGGAACGCTTTTCCAACGTATATTCTCCGCTGAACAGCTGCGAAAGATAATCCAATTCTCCCAGCTCCAGTTCAGCCATGTAACCAAGGCGCCCGAGATTGACACCTAAAATCGGAGTTCCCTTTTGTGCGGCGCGCCTTGCTGCCTCAAGGATGGTTCCGTCGCCACCAAGAACGATGAGAATATCCGCCTCGGCATAGACCGAATCCAGCGGAAGATAGCGGAATTCCTTGCGATCTTTATGCATTTTGACAAGCTTTTCACGGTTGAACGCCGCAATCAAAAGCTCGCAATCCTCCGACAAAAGCCGTTCCGCAACCTTCATTGCGGCACTTGCCTTTTCGTATATGTTAAAATTTGTGATCAGTGCAATCTTTAACACTGTTTTTTGCTCCTTTCGGATGATACTCTCATAACAGTCTCGCCAATCTCTTTTGCAGTAAGCCCGTTGGTCGTTTCGGAAGAACGCTCAAAAAAGATCAGAAACTCACGGTTTCCGTCACCGCCCGTAATGGGAGACGGAATCAATCCCATAGGACATAGTCCGACGCCTCGCGCACTTTCGCAAACGCGCTCGATGGCATAACGGTGCGCCGCGGGATCCTTGACGATTCCCCCTTTCCCAAGCATTGCCTTGCCGACCTCAAATTGCGGCTTGATCAAGCAAATTGCCCGTCCGTTTTCCTTTAATAGCTCGGGAAAGCGTGGGAGAATATAGGTGGCGGAAATAAAGGACACATCCATAACGATCAGATCCGCCGTCTCACCGTTGATATCCGCACGGGTCATTTCCCGAGCGTTAAGATGCTCGCGGCAAACGACGCGCGAATCCTCGCGCAGTTTTTTGGCAAGCTGTCCCTCGCCCGCATCAATTGCATAGACCCGAGTGGCGCCCTTTTGCAACAAACAATCGGTAAAGCCGCCTGTTGACGCGCCGATATCCAATGCACACAGCCCTGCGGGATCCACGCCAAACGCTTGCAATGCCGCCTCCAGCTTGAGTCCTCCGCGGCCAACGTACATTAAAGGATCCTCAAAAACGACCGTATGCTCCCCATCGGAAACCGTTTGCGACGGTTTTGTTACTTGAACACCGTCGATTTGCACGCTTCCGCTTTCGATCATCAGCCTTGCACGCTGTCGGCTTTGCGCGTATCCTGCCTCGGTCAGGTAAACGTCCGCTCTCATGCGGAAAATATCGGAATCAGATACAGAAGGCAGGATGTCACGATTCCTGTAATTGCACCGAAGAACACCTGCAAGGGAGAATGTCCGATCAGTTCCTTAAAACGCGTGAAGGATTCTTCATCCTCGCTGTCTCCGTATTTTTCATCAAGCAGTTGATTGAGTACGCGCGCCTGTTTTCCCGTTTCCAAACGGACACCTGCTGCATCAATCATAACGATCATAGCAAGCACACCCGAAATTGCAACCAAGGGAGAACCGACGCCGTTTTTCAGCACGCACGCCGTACAAAGACCGCAAGCCGCAGCCGTGTGAGAGGATGGCATGCCGCCAGTTCCGAAAAAGAGCGCTTTCCAAGAGAAATCCTGTAGCTTGAATACACCCGTTACCGCCTTGAGCATTTGCGCAACGATCCAGGATACCACTGCGGTCACCAAATAGTAATTGGTACAAAGGTCATAAAAGAAATTCATAAAGCTCATCCTTTCTTATTTCTGTCGTTTTGCAAGCCACTCCGCAAGTGAGCGAAGCGCATCGGAATCGGGATACTTGCGCAACGCGTTGACCGCCTCTTGTGTCAGGCGATCCGCGTAAAACTGAGCCTCCTCCACCGAGAAAAAGCTCAAAAACGTACTCTTTTTGTGTTCGGCATCGACACCGACATTTTTTCCAAGGGTCTCGGCATCGCCCGTTTGATCAAGGATATCATCCACGATCTGGAATGCAAGACCAATGTTCTCGGCATACGTGATGACGTCCTGCATGCAAGGATCACCAAAGGAAACCCCAGCCGCAAGCGCGCCCAAGACTGCTGCCGCGCTGATCAGCGCTCCCGTTTTGAGAGAGTGGAGCTTGATGAGCGCATCCAGCGTCAGCTCTCGATTCTCCCCCTCCAAGTCCATCATCTGCCCACCGACCATGCCGTAGCGTCCCGCACAGCTTGCAAGATACGCCACTGCCTTGGCGGAATTCTCAGCGCCCGCCGCCGTATTGGAAGCCGCCGCCTCAAACGCACCCGTTAACAGCGCATCTCCCGCCAAAAGCGCGGTAGATTCTCCAAACACCTTGTGATTGGTGGGCTTTCCGCGGCGGAGATCGTCATTATCCATGCAAGGAAGATCGTCGTGGATGAGAGAATAGGTGTGGATCATCTCCACGGCACATGCAAACGGCAATGCCGCCTCGTCCTCACCGCCAAACATCCGACAAAACTCCAGCGTCAGAAGCGGTCGGATCCGCTTGCCCCCCGCAAAGAGGCTGTAACGCTCGGAATCCAAGAGGCTCTTGAGATCCTCGTCCTCGGTATAATATTTCCGCAACGCATCCTCCGTCATCACAGCGTCGCGGTGCATTAACAGCTCCAATGCTTCCTCAATCATTCCGCATCTCCTCCGTTAAAATCTGCCAGACCGATCTTGCCGTCCGCCTGCATCTGCAAGACCTTGACGGTCTTTTCGGCGTTCTCCAATTTATCCGAGCAGGCACGGATCAGCTTGATTCCCTCCTCGTAAAGAGCGAGTGAGTGATCCAATGTCTCGTTTCCGCTCTCCAGCGTCCTCAAAATCTCCTCCAAACGCTCCATTGCGTCCTCAAAGCTCATTGTTTTTTTCGTTGCCATAACGTTTCCTTTCATTCCTTGACCTCGGCTTCAACGGTACCGTCCGAAAAACGGATCTTCAATCGGTCACCGTTTTGCAAGGCTTGTGCGGAGATCACCGTCTCATCTTCTCGGCTCACCGCGGCGTATCCGCGCGAGAGAACCGCTAAGGGGCTTAACGCCTCCAAACGCTGGGTCTCCTTGATCATTCGCTCTCGCTTCTTGGAAAGCGTTTGCGCAATCGCGCGTTCCATTTTCTCCTCGCGATCGGTAAGCTTCATGCGATAATCATCCAGCATCTGCTCGGGATGCGCAAACACGCGCGATGCGGTGATTCCCCCCAACGCTTGGCGTTCCCTGACGAGGGTTTGACCAAGTAAAGCACCCATACGGCGTGCCGTAGCCCTCATGGAGCGAATCAAATCCCCTGCATCCGGAACTGCTAATTCTGCCGCCGCGGATGGCGTGGGCGCGCGTAAGTCTGCCACAAAATCGCAGATGGTAAAGTCACTTTCATGCCCCACCGCCGAGATCACGGGAATGGGACACGCCGCTACCTCACGGCAAAGCGTCTCATCGTTGAATGCCCACAGATCCTCGGCAGAGCCTCCGCCGCGACCTAAAATGATGACGTCCACGGGAAGTGCCTCGGCAAAAAAGCGAAGTCCGGAAATCAATTGCATCGGTGCCTCAGTGCCCTGCACCTGCGAAGGATACAGAATCATTTGCGCCAAAGGAAACCGACGTCCTAAAATATTCATGATATCATGCACCGCCGCGCCGGACGGAGATGTGATCACTCCGATGCGCATCGGCATTTTGGGGAGCGGCTTTTTACGCTCCGCATCAAACAGCCCCTCGGCGCCAAGACGAGCCTTGATCTGTTCGAACTGCATTGCCAAGGAACCCGCGCCGTCCGGAACCAGGTCGTCCGCGTAAAGCTGGTACTGTCCGCTCGTTTCGTATACGGAAACTCTGCCGTGCGCGACCACACGCATACCGTCGGCAGGAAGAAAACGCATGCGGGATGCATAAGAACGGAACATCACCGCCTTCAATTGCCCTGTTTCATCCTTAAGGCTGAAATACCAGTGTCCCGAGGAATAGGGTTTAAAATTGGAAATCTCTCCGCGCACGAACACGTCGCCAAGAACGCGGTCACCGTCCATCAGCATTTTTAAGTATTCGTTAAGCTGTGTGACCGACAAAGCGCC
This sequence comes from Eubacteriales bacterium, assembly GCA_045632805.1. GTDB lineage: Bacteria > Bacillota > Clostridia > Oscillospirales > CAG-272 > UMGS1865. The sequence continues at coordinate 5,479 of JAZQXI010000156.1, forward strand.
TTTTGTGTTCATCGGAAAGACCTCCCTTCTATCATTTGATCAGTTCAAAAAAGACCGACGGCAAAGCAGTGCCGTACCCGCCGCGTTATCTGCGGAGAATTGCGGCTCGGCAAAATAAGTGTTTTCACGCTCGCCAAGCACCTTTTGCAAATAGCGATTGCTCATCACGCCTCCCGCATAGACTACGGGAACGCCCGGATGGATCACATCCAGATATGCCGTCATCCGTTTGAGTGTCTCACCGATAAACGCAAGCACAAAGGCGCTGACGTATGAGGGGTCATTGCTCTCTTGCCACAGCTTTTCGGCAAGATTCTGGAGTCCCGACAAATGGCATTCGCCTTCCTTGACGGAAACGCGCGGACGCGGCAGCTTTTTTTCATTCTTTGCGGCAAGTGCCTCCAGCTCCTTTCCGCACGGAAAAGAAAGCCCCATCATCACACCGACACGGTCAATGGCTTGTCCCGCGTTGAGATCCAAGGTCTCACCGACAAGTTCAACGGAAAAACCGTCCATACACGGTGTTACGTAAAGCATTTCGGTAGTTCCGCCCGAGACGTGAAACGCCGCAAACGGAGCTTGTAATAGGGATTCCATATGTCCCGACGAATATGCCGCCGCCATGATGTGCCCGTTCTGATGCGAAAAACGCAAAACGGGAACGCCAAGTCCTGCCGCCATAGATTCCGCCGCAGCAATCCCTGCGAGGAAACACGGCATATAAGAGCCTTCGGCATCTCTTGGAGATGCTGATACGCCAATCGCCCTTACGGTATATCCGTTTGCCAGCAGTTCTCTTGCCTCTTTCATGGCATCCGGCAGATTTTTGACGTGCGCGAACACGGCATCACTCTGTCGCAAGCCGCATTCCCCAACTTTTACGGGCAATGGGCGTTTGATGTTGGCAAGGATCTCTCCCGATTCATCGGCAATGGCTACGGACGTGGTATAGTTGCTGGTGTCAATTCCGACAAAGCAATTTTTCATGCCTTTGCCGCTTCCAATTCGCCCTTGGCGCCGTTGAGCACACCGTTGACAAACGCGCGCATCTTAAGGTCGTCAAAGGTCTTGACCAATTCAATCGCCTCGTTGATCGAAACGGGCATGGGAATATCGTCCATATATTTCATCTCGTAAATGCAGAGTCGGATCGCACTGCGTGATACTGCGGTGATACGACTCGGCTTCCATCCGTTGGAGTGTCTTGCGATCATCTCGTCGATCTCACTCTGATGCTCACAAACGCCGAAATAAACCGCGCGGATGTATGCGTTCTCCGCAATGTCACGATCCTCGCACGCAAGCGCATAGATCGCCTCGGGGGTCACATCGCTGTGAAATTCGGTTTCGAACAGGAGACGAAATGCTTCCTGTCTGGCTTCTTTTCTCGTCATTTCTGCCATAAGTCTTTTTGTTTTTCCTTTCTTTTGACCTTGCAACGGCGAAAACGGTCAAAACACGCCGTGACATAATAACCCATCATATCTATTATACAACAAAAATCCAAAAAGTCAACCACAAAAATGAATATTTTCAGACTTTTATGCATATATCAGTAGAAAAAACAGGAAAAGAGGGTCTATGTTATGAATAAACGTCTCCAAAGCCTTCCGTTCTCACTTTTTCTACTGACACTGTGTCTGTCTCTCCTATCCCTTACTTTCGCGCACTTTAATACGGTAATGCCCCTCCCCTCTGCCAATGCAAACACGGAAAGCGGCGCTCGCATCCGCCGCGTAGTATTGGACGCGGGACACGGCGGTGAGGATGGCGGTGCTTCCTCTCAAAGCGGTCTTTTGGAAAAGGATCTCAATCTTGAATTGACGCTGATTCTGCGTGATATGCTGATGGCAAACGGCATTGAGGTGGTATTGACACGGGAGACTGACACACTCCTTTACGATCGGAACGTCGATTATCAAGGACGCAAAAAGGCGTTGGACTTTGCCGAGCGTAAACGGATTGCCGAGGAATGCTCCGATGCGGTATTCGTCAGCATCCACATGAACACCTACCCACGCCCTGATTGTCACGGGCTTCAAGTGTGGTACTCACCCAATCACCCCGATTCCCGTGTTTTGGCACATGGATTGCAGGATTCGGTGCGATCCTTGCTGCAGCCTGATAATACAAGAGACGTCAAGGCGGCAGGCAGCAATATCTATCTTCTCCATCATCTTACGATGCCTGCGGTGCTTGTGGAGTGCGGTTTTCTTTCCAATCCCGCGGAAGCGGAGCGCCTTTCTGACACAGACTATCAAAAACAGCTTGCCTTCTCCCTCTTTCTCGCCATTACGCAAACAGCGTTACCGACATAATTATGGATGATCTTTGAAAAAGCACTTGCAAAGAAGGGTGAAATGCGATATAATATAGACAATACGAGGAAAGGCTTAGAATCATGAAAGGCTTAAAAACGTTTTACATCTGCTCGGAATGTGAATATAAAACCGCAAAATGGATGGGAAAATGCCCCAATTGCGGTGCTTGGAACAGCTTTGTCGAGGACGTGGAGCAGGTCGCTCCCACCACTTCGGCAGTCCCCAAGCGCGTCAGCATGATCCCTACCTCCGGTGACAACCGCGCGGTGGGCTTTCAGGAATTGGAAATCCCCGATTACATGCGGCAAAACACGGGACTTTCCGAGCTTGATCGCGTGCTGGGCGGTGGGCTTGTTCACGGCTCGGTGGTATTGCTTTCGGGTGAGCCGGGAATCGGTAAATCCACACTTCTGATGCAGATCTGCGATGCCTTGGGCGGCACACGCAAGGTACTTTACGTCTCCGGAGAGGAATCGGGCGGACAGCTCAAGCTCCGCGCAAAGCGTCTTGGCGTTCTTGGCTCTTCCCTCTTTATCTTGACCGAAACCAACATCGAAAACATCCTGAAGGAAGCCGATCGCGTCAAGCCCGACGTCATGATCGTGGACTCGATTCAAACCGTTTATTCCGCATCGGTCAATTCTACCCCCGGCAGCATCACGCAGGTCAAGGAAACCGCGCTCTCCTTTATCAACAAGGCAAAGACCGAGGGCATGTCGGTGATTATGGTTGGACACGTGAACAAGGAAGGCTCGATTGCGGGTCCTAAGGTACTGGAGCATATGGTGGATGCGGTGCTTTACTTTGAGGGAGAGCGTCAGCAGGCATATCGCATCATCCGCGCCATTAAAAATCGATACGGATCGACCAATGAGATCGGCGTGTTTGAAATGACCGACAAGGGGCTTTTGGAGGTCGAAAATCCTTCCGAAATGCTGCTTGCGGGCAGACCCAAGAATATTTCAGGCAACTGCGCCGTGTGTACGTTGGAAGGAACACGCCCGCTCATTGCCGAAATTCAGGCTTTGGTGACACCTACAGCCTTCCCTGCTCCCCGCCGCACGACCAACGGCATCGATTACAACCGTATGTGTCTGATCATCGCGGTTTTGGAAAAGCGTTTGGGGCTTAAATTCTATCAAAACGACGTTTATCTCAACGTCATCGGTGGCTTGCACCTTGATGAACCCGCCTCCGACGTATCGGTTGCCATGGCGTTGATCTCCTCGATGACCGATCGGATCATTCCCGACGATCTGATTGCCGTTGGCGAGTTGGGATTGGCAGGTGAATGCCGCGCGGTCACCAATCTTGAGCAACGAATTAAAGAAGCGGCACGTCTTGGCTTTAAGCATGCCATCGTCCCCTACCGAAACGTGGAAAAACGCTCCCCTGACGTGGATGGGATCAATATTATCCCGATCAAGGGGATTTATGAAGTACTGAACATGATGAAAAAGAGTGAATGATGGGAGTTTTTTCATGCCGAGCGCTTTGCTGAAAGCCTTTGATGCAATGTAGAATTTATCACGAAAGCGCACGCCCCGTGTGTTTATGTTGTCCAAACATAAACGCACAGGGCGTGCTTTTTTGAAAGATTTGGGAGGTTAAGAGAGGGTGACTTTTGCAAAAGTCACCCTCTCCAAGTTCATTTATTCTACAGTAACACTCTTCGCAAGATTACGCGGGCGGTCGATGTCGCAACCAAGGGCTGATGCGGTTTCGTATGCAAGCATCTGGATCGCGGTCATCGCGGCAAAGATGGTAGATGCCTCGGAGTCGGTTGGCAAAAGGATCACATCCTCTGCCGAAAAATTCTCTTCTCCCGTGTCATCACGGCAGATCAAGGTCACACGCGCACCTCGGCTGGCAACCTCGCGCACGTTGCTCTCGGTCTTGTCGTAAAGCGCCTTTTCGGTCGAGATCGCAATGACGGGAGTTCCCTCCTCGATGAGTGAGATCGTTCCATGCTTGAGTTCCCCTGCAGCATATGCCTCGGCATGGATATAAGAGATCTCTTTGAGCTTAAGAGCCCCCTCCATCGAAAGCGCGTAGGACGAGCCGCGTCCGATATAAAACAGATGCTGCGCCCGAGCAAGCTTTGCGGCAATACGGTGAAACGCCTCTTTGTATTTTTCAAGCATCATTTCTATGGCACGGGGCGCATCGTTCAAAAGCCCGTCTACCGCTTCACGAATCCGCCGTTCGGGCGCTCTCCCACATGCGTGCGCGATGGCAGCGGAAATCAGATACAGCACTGACACCTGCGTGCAATACCCTTTTGTGGTTGCCACGGCGATCTCGGGGCCGGCATAGGTATAGATACGTTGATCCGCTTCACGTGCGATGGTGGTTTCCACCGCGTTGACGATGGCAAGCGTGGGAAGCCCCACCGATTTTGCATAACGCAATGCCGCCAAAGAATCCGCTGTTTCACCCGATTGTGAAATGACGATCACAAGCGTTCCCGCCACTGCCAGAGGCGGATGGTAGCGGTATTCTGACGCGATATACACACTTGTGGGAACCTTGGCAAGATCCTCCAAAAGGCGCGCGCCCATCATTCCCGCGTGCATTGCGGATCCGCAGGCGACAATTTGAATGTTTTTGACCGTTTTCCAAAAATCCGACGCAATTCCGTCTGCCGAAAAATCGGGCAAGCCATTCTTGATGCGCGTGGAGACCGACTTGACCAGCGCCTCGGGCTGCTCATAAATCTCCTTGCTCATAAAATGATCGTATCCACCTTTTTGCGCCGCCTCGGGAGACAGGTCACTTTCCTGCCATGCAGGTACAAAGCCATCCCCAACGGTGGGATACACGCAGATCTCATCCTTATTAAGACGCGCGATCTGCCCTTCGGTCATAGGGTAATAACGGCGCGTGAACGGCAAAAGCGCGGTCAGATCCGAAGCAAGATACGCACCGTCCGCACCTGCGGCAAGGATCAAGGGGCTTCCGCTACGGACCGCCCAAACCTCGCCCTCGCGGTCATCAAAGAGGATTCCAAAGGCAAACGAACCGCGAAAACGCTCCATCCCGGCACGGATCGCCGCCAAAGGTTCACCGGTACTCTCATAGCATGCGTTAATCACAGCGGATGCGACCTCGGTGTCGGTTTGAGAAGCAAACACCACTCCCGACGCTTCCATTTCTGCCTTTAATTCTTTATAATTTTCAATGATCCCGTTATGCACAAGAACTGTTTTTCCCACACGATGCGGATGGGCATTGGTGTCGGAAGGGCCTCCGTGAGTCGCCCAGCGGGTATGACCAATGGCACAGCACGATGTCAGCGCCTGCAGCTCCTCTTTTTCCTTTAAATCCTTGATACGGCCTTTGCACTTCACAATTTCGATCCCGTTTTCGGTCTTTGCGGCAATCCCGACCGAATCGTAGCCACGGTATTCCAACACCGTCAAGCCTTCGGTCATTTTGGGAAGCGCATGATCACTTCCCGTGTATCCGATAATTCCACACATAAAATTCCCCATGTCAAGAGTGCCGTCAAAATTCATGCACTCTTCCCTTTCTTGTTTGATTTTGGGTACAGAGAAAAGACTGTTCTAAAAAATCCTTTTTAAACAGTATTCCCATATATAAAAAATCAAAACAGGGGTTGTTTTGCGGTTACCCGCATATTTGACCTGTTTTTTACGATGCAAGTGCTTTGCACCGAAGAAGCATCCGCCGAATTTTCGATGACTTCTTTCCTCGTCAACCGACCTATATACGCACGGGATCGGTCTGGCGCTATCATTACCCTGATTTTCGGGAAGCTGTACTCCTTGAGGCGCGGTGGGAGCAGCGATGCCGCCGTGCCGCGGCATCGCTCTTCAAAACATTAATGCTTGGTTACGATATGATCTTGCGCTTTAAAAATACTGTTTGGCGGAACGTATCCCCGTACCGTAGAGCGCGGATAGATATTGGAGTCACATCCAATGACCGTTCCCGGATTGAGCACGCTGTTGCAGCCTACCTCCACACGGTCACCAAGCATGGCACCAAACTTTTTGCGTCCCGTTTCGATCCGCTCACCGCCGATCAAGACCGTGACGGGTGTTTTGTCACTTTTGACGTTGGACGTAACAGCCCCCGCGCCCATATGTGACTTGTAACCCAAAACAGAGTCTCCAACGTAGTTATAATGCGGAACCTGTACACCGTCGAACAGAATACAGTTCTTCAACTCCGTAGAATTTCCGACCACGGTGCCTTTCCCTACGATGGCATTGCCGCGGATAAATGCGCAATGGCGGATTTCCGCCTCCTCGCAGATAATGCAAGGTCCTGTAATCGATGCGCTGTGCGCGACGGTTGCGCTTTTCGCGATCCAGACGTTTTCTCCGATTCGATCGTACTCACTCGGATCAAGTGACTCGGCAATCTTCGCAATCATCTCCCCGATTGTGGCAAGCGCCTCCCACGGATAGGTGAATTTTGAAAGATACGGATATGCCACCGAGCGTGTGGGATCACGGTAAAGCGCGGCAACTGTCAATTCCTGCTTCATGTTCAAAGCCTCCGTTCTTATTCGGATGCCAACCCTTGCACAAAGATCACCGAAACGACCTCGTTCGTGTAATCCTGACAGAGTTCATACGTGGGAGCTTCCACCATAACACGGATGACAGGCTCGGTTCCACTCTCGCGCAAAAGGATTCTTCCTCGGTCTCCCAAGCGTTCGCTGACCGATTTGATCGCATTTTGCACCGCGGGATGATTTTTGACCGCCGCCTTATCGGCAACGCGGACATTCTTGGTAACCTGCGGGAGCATCTGCACGGGTTCTGCGAGCTTGGAAAGCGGCTTTTTCTCAGCAATGACTGCTTCCATCAGCTTGATCGCTGTCAAAATACCGTCACCTGTAGTGGCATACTTACTCAATATAATATGCCCCGATTGCTCTCCGCCGATACAGTTGCCCGTTTGTTGCATATTCTCGTAAACGTAACGATCCCCCACCGTGGTCTGCTCATACGAGATCCCCGCCTCGTTCAAGGCGCGATAAAGCCCCATATTGGACATGATGGTGGTAACGACCGTATTGTTGACGAGCGCTCCTTTTTTCTTCAACTGCGTCGCGAGAACGTAAAGAATATGGTCGCCGTTGACCACTTCACCGCGCTCATCCACCGCAATGCAGCGGTCGGCATCACCGTCAAAGGCAAAACCAATGTCGAGCTGATGCTCCTTGACATAGCGCGCCAATACCTCAATGTGCGTGGATCCCGCATGACGGTTGATGTTGAGTCCGTCCGGTTCTGCATTGATGGTGTAGGTCTTGGCCCCCAGTGCGTCAAACACGCTTTTGGCAATCATCCACGCGCTTCCGTTTGCGCAGTCGAGTCCTACGCGGATATCGCGGAAGGAACGGCTGGAAAGCGAGATCAAATAGCCGATATAACGGTTTCTTCCTGCGGCGTAGTCAACGATCTGCCCCAATGCCGCCCCCGTTGCAAACGGAATGTCGGGGGTCATGATCCCTAGCTCGGTCAAATGTCCGTCCAGATACAATTCGATCTTTTCGATGGTGTCATCGTCGATCTTTTCTCCACGGCTGTTGACCAGCTTGATACCATTGTCGGTGTAAGGATTGTGACTGGCAGAGATCATGATCCCGCAATCAAAATCATCACCCGCAACGGCATAAGATACGCTGGGGGTGGTGGTGACGTGAAGCATATACGCATCCGCCCCCGAAGAAGTCAAGCCTGCCACGATGGCATATTCGAACATATAGCTGGAACGTCGCGTATCCTTGCCAATCACGGCGCGTACACGATGCGTGCCCCCATTCGAATAATACCACCCCAAAAAACGTCCGATCTTATAGGCATGCTCGGACGTCAACGTGACTCCCGCCTCACCGCGAAAGCCATCTGTTCCAAAATATTTTCCCATTTTGTGATTTTCCTCCATATTTGTGTTTTGCGCCTCACAAAATCTGCAGAAAACAGCCTATTATATAGTATAGCATTCTTTATACCAAATGTCAATATCCGATTTCAAAGAACATTTTACTAAAATTAAAGAAAAAATCGTTTTTTTATGGTGTTTTTGCCTTAAAAGACAAAAAAGAGAAGCTTATAAAAAGCTTCTCTTTTTAAATTGATCAAAATCAGATTACTTGCCTGCGGTCATCTTTGCGATTTCGTCAGCAAAGTTCTCTTCTCTCTTCTGGATGCCTTCGCCCTTCTCGTAACGGTAGAAGTCAACGATAGCGATCTCACCGCCAAGCTCCTTAGCAGTTGCAGCAACGTACTGAGCGACCTTCATGTCCTCGTCCTTAACGTAGGTCATGTCAACCAGGCAGTTGTTGTCGTAGAACTTGGAAATACGACCCTCGACCATCTTGAGCTTGATCTGCTCGGGCTTCTTTGCGTTTGCGGGATCGTTTGCGATCTGCGCCAGGAGAATGTTCTTCTCTTCCTCGATTACGCTTGCGGGAACCTGCTCGCGGTTGAGGTAAGGAGTAGGATATGCACCGATCTGGAGAGCAATGTTCTTTGCGAACGCAGCGAACTCGGGCTTATCCGCAACGTTGGTCTCGAACTTTGCGATAACACCGATGGAGCCGGTGCCATGGATATAGGTGCTGGTGATGCCCTCAACAACGACAAAGCGACGAATGGTCAGCTTTTCGCCGATCTTGAAGATCATTTCCTTTACCTTTGCTTCAACATTCATCTCAGCATCGAACTCGCAAGCCATCAATTCCTCGATGGTAGCAGGCTTCTTTGCGATGATGATCTTGAGCAGATCCGTAACGAATTCCTTAAAGGTCTCGTTCTTTGCAACGAAGTCGGTCTCGGAGTTTACCTCGATCATCGCGGTGTAGTTGCCATCCTTGAGAATCTCAACGATACCGTCTGCTGCGATTCTAGTAGCCATTTTGGACTCAGCCTTCAGTTCACCCTTTTCGCGAAGGATCTTGATCGCCTCATCCATGTCACCGTTTGCTTCGACCAGTGCCTTTTTGCACTCCATCATACCGATACCGGTTCTCTTACGCAGCTCAGCTACGTCCTTTGCAGTAATGTTTGCCATTTTCAGAATCCTCCCAAAAAGAATTACTCTGCATCTGCAGCGGTCTCGTCAGCTGCTTCTGCCTCTGCCTCAGCGGTCTCCTCGCCCTGCTTGCCCTCGATGATGGCATCAGCCAGTGCGGAAGAGATGAGCTTGATTGCACGGATTGCGTCGTCGTTACCGGGAATGACGTAATCTGCATCGTCGGGATCGCAGTTGGTATCAACGATAGCGATGACCGGAATACCAAGCTTCTTTGCCTCGAGAACTGCGTTTCTCTCCTTCTTGGGGTCTACGATGAAGACTGCATCGGGGAGCTGCTCCATGTTCTTGATACCGCCGTAGCTCTTCTCAAGGTCGAAGATCTCCTTCTGCAT
>JAZQXI010000157.1:0-7709 GCA_045632805.1 Eubacteriales bacterium
AGAAATGAAGGAAACTGTCAAGTGGCTCAACGGTCTTGGAATCAAAGTTATGTACTACATGAGCGTGGCGGAGATTCAGCCCTCCATGAAGGGATATAAGCCCGAGTATCAGCTTTGGGTGGATATGACCTATCCTGACGGTCACGTGGAATCCACCTACAAGATCCCGCAGCAGGGCTTTAGCTCCAATCCCGACCTTGGTTCGGGCGGTGCTACGAGAAGCTACCTCGATATCACCAATCCCGAGGCAGTGGACTGGTATATGAATACGATCTGGGAAGATCTTATTGAGATGGGCTGTGACGGCATGAAGATCGACTTCTGCGAGATGATGCCCGAGGAGGGCAGCTACGCACTGCGCAACAAGGAAAAGGAAGTGATCGGTCACGTTGATCTGCGCTACCGTTTCCACAATCCCGAGATGTTCACGGGTATGAACGCGCACCATGCACTCCCGACCTACTATATTTCGCTTTTCTGCAAGCTGATGAACGAAAAGGTTGCAAAACGTGCGGACGGCGACGGCTTTATGGCACTGTCGCGCGGCGGTGCGTTCGGTTCTCAGCGTAACCCCTATCTGTGGGCAGGCGACCAGACGCGTGTGTATCACAATCTGCAAACGCAGTTGACCTCTACCATTACCTCGGGTCTTGCGGGGGTTCCGTTTATGACCTACGATATGGCAGGCTACGGATACAGCCCCGAGGGCGCGTATTTCCACGAGGGTATGGTTGAGACCGAGTCGCAGATCTATGCTCGTGCAATCGAATATACAGCGTTCACGCCTTGCATTCAGACCCACGGAGATGTGCGTCATTTGTATCAGCTTACCAAGGAAACCCAGCAGATCTCGCATTTGTACACCGAGCTTCACGCCGAGCTGATGCCTTATCTGCAAAAGTGTACGAAGGAAGCGTGCGACACGGGTATGGCAGTGGTTCGCCACCTCGTTCTGAACTATTCCAAGGATGAAAACGTTTATGATATTGAGGATGAGTTCACGTTGGGTGATGCGCTTCTCGTAGCACCTGTTCTGACCGAGAACACATGGGAGCGCGAGGTTTATTTGCCCGCAGGTAACTGGACGAACCTGCTCACGGGTGAGCGCTTGACGGGCGGCAAGACTGTTACGGTCAAGGCAGGAATGGCACAGGTTCCGTTGTTCCTTAACAATGATGCCGAGGATGCGGCAGAGCTTGCAAAGATCTTCGCAGGCGAGAACTGGAAGGCAATTCAGACGTTTTGATCCATAAGAAAAGAAGGGCTGTTGCATGACAGCCCTTCTTTTCTTATTCTTCTCCATACCGCTCTTTTAGCAGATGCTTCATCACCTTGATAGCAAATGTCGCTGTTTCCACGGTGAAATTCTTTCCAAAATGCTCGAGATTCAATTCCATATTGTACACGCCCGTATATCCCACCTCGTCAAGAGCATCAAACACATCGTTCCAATCAATACAACCCGTCATAGGGATCTTGTGCTGATCGGTCAGGGTGTCGTTGTCGTTGAGGTGTAGGACGCTGATGTGTTTTCCCGCACGGCGGATCACGTCGGCAGGCGTGGGATTCCCAAAGCGCATCGCTTTGTTGGAGTGTCCCGTGTCAATGCAGATGCTCATGAAGTCAGCGTTGTTATCCACCGCACAAATACGCTCGTAGGCAGTAAAGAACTCATCCGCATTGCCAAAAAAGTCGCAAATCCCGTATTTGGGCGAGTCTCCAAAGGTCTCGGAGGCGATTTTGACACCGTATTGCTTGGCGTATTTTAAGAGGGAAGTGAACCACTTAAAATTGACCTCGCGCATCTCTTCGGGCGGCGTTTCTGGACCCATCAAGCCCGTTGCAACGCTGTGGATGACACAAACGGGAGCGCCCAACGTGTGGGCAACAAGACAATCCAGGCGGGCGTTTTCCAAAATGGCGGCGTTTTCCGCTTCATCACGGCGAAATCCGCGCAAGCGTCCGTGCGTTTGCGCAATGATCAAGCCCAATTCGTCCGCGCGGCGCTTCAATGCTTCAAAATAGGAGACGATCTCTTCGTCGCTCTTCGAGTAGACCGATTCGGGAATTTGAAAATCCCACCAAGGCGAGTTGGACGTATTAAAATCCACCGCATCCGCGCCGATCTCCTTTGCGATTTCCAATGCGCGAAGATCACCAAATTGCTTTTGAAGCGCTCCGATCGAGATACCAACCATGCGTGCCATAAAAACCTCCGATTTTTTGATTGTCAACCTCAATTATACACATACGTAAGAAAAATGTCAAGAGAAAAACGGAGGCTTTTTTAAAAGAAACCTTTACAAGCAGCGTTTTTTGTGGTACAATAAAAAAGATGATTTTTTGATTGAAGAGGGGAGGCGGCAATATGACGGCAAACGAGCATTATTACAAACGTGTCATCGGCTCAATCGGTGCGACGATGCTCATTTTTTGGGGGCTTACCAATGCATTTGGCGTACTGTACGCATTTTTTTCAATCGTGCTGTCCCTTCTTCCCATTCCTCCCGTTGCGGCACACATCATCGATCAGCTTTTTTATGGCGTGGGATATTTGACGGTTTTTATGTCGCCGGTCGCGTTTTTGCGCTTGTTTTTAAAAAGAAAGCAGTGCCGTGTCATGCCGATGTATCTGTCCCCGCGCATCTCCCTCTGGCTCCCTTTGATGATTTTTGGCGGAATTGCCATCTGCTTTTCTGCGGCACAGATCAATGCGGCATTGGTCAGCGTATTTGATTATTCTTCCTTTTCTTCCGAGGTCCTATGGGGAAATCTTGAAAGCATGGAAGCATATGAAATCGTCTTGCAGTTTATCGTCATGTGCGTCGTTCCGGGTTTTTGCGAGGAATTTTTGTTCCGAGGCGCGATTTTGACCAACTGCTTGCCCTTTGGACGAAGCAATGCGATTCTCATCAGCGCCCTTTTGTTTGCGATGATGCACCAGAATATCGAGCAAATTCTTTATACTTTCGTGGCAGGTATTGTGCTGGGATTGGTTTACGAATACACGGGCAGTATCTGGAATTGCACAGTGCTTCATATTTGCAATAACTTTGTCTCGGTTCTTGAAAGCGCGCTGTTGACACGCTTGGGAGATACCGACTTTGGAAATGTGATTCTCGTGATCTTCGAGGGCGTGATCTTTCTTTTGGGAACGGTTTCGGTTGTTATTCTGATTTTCCGCTTCGCTTCTCAAAAGAATGATCTGCACGACGGCGTGTTTGGAAAAACGCTTCCTGCCGCCGACGGATATGCGTTGTGTCCTGTTGAAGCCCACCGCGCACGCAAGCTGTTTTTGCGCCCGACTATGGTTATTTTTCTCTCCTTGTGTCTTTTGCAGATGCTTGCGCTGATCGGAATGGCGGTGATGATGTGATGCGCATGACCGATGATGAAAAATGGATGCGAATGGCGCTGGAATTGGCACGCGAGGCAGCAGATGCCAATGAAATTCCCGTGGGAGCTGTGTTGGTGCGAGATGGAGAAGTCATCGCCAAAGCACGTAACCGTTGCGAGGAGCTACACGATGCCACGGCACATGCCGAGCGTCTTGTGATTTCCGCGGGGGGGAGCGCGAGCGGGAGCTGGCGTCTTTCGGGATGCACGCTCTACGTTACCATGGAGCCGTGTCCCATGTGCATGGGAAGTGCGATCAACGCGCGTGTGGACCGTGTGGTATATGGCGCCAAGGATCCGCGAGCGGGGGCTTGTGAAAGCCTCATCCGTATGAATACCTATCCTCTGGAGGCAAGTCCTTCATGCCTTGGCGGCGTACTGGAGGAGGAAGCGCACGCGCTTTTGCGTTCGTTTTTTGAAAAACGCCGTCATAAGATAATAAAAAAATAAAAACAGCTCTTTACAAACGGTGAAAAATCGGGTATAATAGAGCATATTGATTTGGAAAGGCTTGGTTATATCATGTCCAAAGTAATGACCCCGCACGGGTACCGTTCGTTTTTGAATTTTCGCCAGACCGAGTGCGCGATCAAAAAGGTAAAGGACTTTTTTGAGCGCGATCTCTCTGTTCAACTCAATATTTTGCGTGTTTCGGCACCTTTGTTCGTTTCTCCCGAGAGTGGTTTGAACGATAATCTCAACGGTGTCGAGCGTACGGTTGGCTTTGACCTTCATTGCGGGCAGAAGCTGGAGATTGTACAGTCCTTAGCGAAATGGAAGCGTTACGCGTTGCAAATGTATGATTTTCAGCCCGGCGAGGGACTTTACACCGATATGAACGCGATCCGCCGCGACGAGGAGACCGATAACATCCACTCCATCTACGTGGATCAGTGGGACTGGGAAAAGATCATCACCAAGGAAGAGAGAACCGAAAAAACTTTGCGTGATGCCGTGGAATGTATCTATCGCGCTCTGCATCATACCGAGAATTATATCGTCAACGAGTATGCCTTTATCGGTAAGCTCTTGCCCGAGAACATCACCTTTATTTCCGCTCAGGAATTAGAGGATCGCTATCCCGACAAGACTCCCAAGGAGCGCGAGTATCTTGCCGCAAAGGAATACGGCGCGATCTTCCTCTCTCAAATCGGCGGCAAGCTGAAGAGCGGAAAGCCGCACGACGGAAGAGCTCCCGACTATGACGACTGGACGCTCAATGGGGATATCATCGTCTACTATCCGATCCTCGATATCGCGCTGGAGCTTTCCTCTATGGGAATCCGCGTGGATGAAGAGACGCTTCGCCGTCAGCTTGAGGAGCGAGGATGCCCCGAACGCGCGGAGCTTGCTTTCCACAAGGCTCTGCTCGAAGGAAAGCTGCCTTACACCATCGGCGGCGGTATCGGTCAATCTCGTCTTTGCATGTTCTTTTTGCGCAAGGCGCACATCGGGGAAGTGCAATCCTCTTTTTGGACAGAGGAAGAGATCCGCGACTGTGATCGCAACGGGGTCTACTTGCTGTAAGACCTTGAAGGCAGGAGCGGCGTTTGCCGAATCCTGCCTTTTTATCATCCTAAAAAGGAGAACGAAATTGAAGCGTTTTCAATCCATTTTTATCTGTATTTGTCTTATTTCCTGTTTGTGTGGCGTTTTTTCTTCCTGTATGGAGGTTGAAAAGCCTGCGGAATTGCAAACGAGGGATCTGACGTGGGCGGTATCCACGTCGCTTCCGCACGCCGAGGATTTTATTCTCGATTTGCCCGATGGGTGGCAAGCCGAGTTTGCCGAGAGCTACAGCTTTACCGAAATCAAAGAATATCCGCTTTCTGTCATTGTCACCGATGAGAAAGGGAGCAAAACGGCATACGAGGTCAAGCTCCATCTGGTTCTTGATCGCGAAGCACCTACTGTCAGCGGTCTGAAGGATCTGTCCCACGCCATCGGGAGCGGCGGTGTGTCCTATCGGGCAGGGGTTACCGTTTTCGACAATTGCGACGGAGAGGTGAGCTTGGAGATCGATAGCTCGAAGGTCGATCTCAAAACGCCTGGGGTTTATCCCGTCATTTATACGGCGATCGATGCCGCCGGGAACCGTGTCGCGTTTCGCATGTCGATTACGGTTTACGAGATGGAGATCACCGAGGAAATGCTTTATGAAAAGCTGGACGCCGTGATCAACGAGATCATCCGAGACAGTATGACCACCGAGCAAAAGGTGCGCGCGGTCTACTCCTACGTGCATAGCAATGTTTCCTACGCCGCCACGTCCGACAAGAGCAGTGTCATTCGTGCCGCTTACGAGGGACTGAGTACCAAAGAGGGCGATTGCTATACCTATTTTGCACTCTCCAAGGCGTTTTTTGACCGTTTGGGCATTGAGAGTATGGACATCCAACGCTTGCCTGAGGTTGCCGCAAAGGTAGATGAGCGTCATTTCTGGAATTTGGTCAATATTGGCACCAAGGAGAATCCGCGCTGGTATCATTTTGATGCCTGCCGCATCAAGGACATGCCCGAGCCGTGGGGATGCCTTTTGACCGATGCGCAAATTGCTGATTACAGCAAAACCAAGGCAAACGCGGACGGTGTACGCGATTATTTCTACGCCTATGACACATCGAAATATCCCGCAACACCGACAGAGATTATTACCGACATCAGTTAAGGAGCATCAAGATGCAAACGAATATTCTGGAGTATCTGGAGACAACCGCGCCGCGCCTCCCACAAAAAATCGCATATTCCAACGGAACGGATGATCTGTGCTTTTCCGAGCTTTGGAATTCTTCCAAGGTGATCGGAAGTGCGCTTTTGCACCGTGGATATTATCGTGCCCCCGTTGCCATTTTGATGAACAAGCATCCGCGCGAGATCGCGGCATTTTACGGAGCGGTCTATGCGGGGTGCTACTACGTGCCTCTCGATCCCGAAATGCCCACGTCGCGCATGGAGCTGATTTTGGAAAGCGTTCGTGCCGGGGTGATCATCACCGATACCAAGGGCGCGTCCATCGCAAAGAATTTGCGATTCGATGGGGAAGTGCTGTCTTATGAAACACTGGCAAGTGAGGAGATCGACGAATCGGCACTTTCTTCCGTGCGCGAAAAACAGATCGACACCGACCCCATCTATGTGGTCTTTACCTCAGGCTCTACGGGAATCCCCAAGGGCGTCGTTGCTTGTCACCGATCGGTCATTGATTACACCGAGGCACTTTCCGATGCGTTAGGCTTTACCGAGGAGACTGTATTCGCCAATCAAACGCCGCTGTTTTTCGATGCTCCCTTAAAGGAACTGATGCCCGTCATTAAATTCGGCGCTACGGCATATCTCGTTCCCAAAAAGTATTTTTTGTTTCCTATGTCGCTCTGCGACTATCTCAACGAGCACAGGATCAACACCGTGTGCTGGGTCGTGTCGGCGCTGACCATGATCTCCTCTTTGGGCGTTTTGGAAAAGAATCCCCCCAAGTATCTGTCCACTGTGGCGTTCGGCTCGGAGGTTTTCCCACGCAGACAGTACGATCTGTGGCGTGCGGCACTTCCAAACGCAAAATTTTTCAATCTCTACGGCCCCACCGAGGCAACCGGCATGTCCTGTTATTGGGCGGCGGAGCGTGCGCTTGACGAGGGGGAAGCGATCCCCGTGGGGCGCCCCTTCCGCAATACCGACTTGTTTCTCGTCGGAGAGGACGGAAAAGAGGTTGCCGATGGAGAGACGGGAGAGATCTATCTGCGCGGGACGTGCGTGACGTTGGGATATATCAACAATCCCGAAAAAACGCAGGAAGCTTTTGTGCAAAACCCCTTGCAGTCGGCATATCCCGAAACGGTCTACCGCACGGGTGACCTCGGATATTTCAACAAGCATGGAGAGCTGGTGTTTGTTTGCCGCCGTGACGCGCAGATCAAGCACATGGGGCATCGCATTGAGCTTGGCGAAATCGAGGCGGCGGCATCCAAAAACGAGAACGTCACACGAGCGTGTTGTCTGTATGATGCTGATGCGCAAAAGTTGATGCTTTATTATACGGGCGAGATCGATTCGGACACGCTTTTACAGGAGATGCGAACGTATCTTCCCAAGTATATGATGCCCGCAACCGCCACAAGGCTTGAAACAATGCCCTTGACCCCTAACGGAAAGCTGGACAGACGAGCGCTGGCGGCAAAAAAAGGGAACTGAGCAAGGATATTTTTGGTATACGCACCAAAAACGCATTGACAAGACGAAGTGTTTGTGTTATAATAGAAGATGTTTATAAAAGGCGGGAATACTCCGCGAAGCGAGGTTTCAAATGAAAAGAGAAC
>JAZQXI010000158.1:0-30685 GCA_045632805.1 Eubacteriales bacterium
ACATCCCTTTGCACGGTGGGAACGACCTCCTCAAACAAATTGAAAAAGAGTTGGCAGGAACCTTCCAGATCCCCGTTTTTCCATGCTTTTTCAATCAACGTATGTCGAATATCGACCTCACGGACATCCGAAAATCCATTATATTTCCGATCCAACTCTCCGTATGCCCAAGGGGTGGAAACGCCGTCTCCGCGGCAGGCAACCACCAAATATGCGTTGGGCATTGATGGGAAATCCGACATTTTTTCTCCGATTCCCGCCACAAGCGCACTCCCGCCCCGAATACAAAACGGAACGTCTGCTCCAAGGGTTGCGCCAAGCGCGCACAGTTCCTCAAGAGACAAGGGATTTTGGCAAAGCGCATTCAAAGCACGCAAAACAGCCGCCGCGTCCGCGCTTCCGCCCGCAAGCCCTGCCGCCATAGGGATATGCTTTTCGATGATGATTCTGACTTCCCCACGCCGCCGTGTTGCCTGTAAGAATTTTTCCGCCGCGCGCCACGCGAGATTCCGACAATCGGTTGGCATTTGATCGTTCCCCGACGCCTGCAGGGTAATCGAGGCATGCTCCGATTCATGAAAGTCCACAGACACGAGATCGCACAAAGACACCGTTTGCATGATGCTTACAATGTCGTGGTAGCCGTTCTCGCGTCTTGAAACAACGTTGAGATACGTATTGATTTTTGCATTGGCACGTTCGGTTCTCATGATACCCTTCCTTTCGATCGTTTACAATCGCTATGGATATTGTATCATAATTTTGAAGCATTTGCAACATTTCTTAGAAATAAAACAAAAAAATAAATGAAACCTATTGACGAACCGCTTAAAATAGTATAAAATTATTTTATATATTTATATCATAAAGGAGCCATGGACCAAATGCCACCCGAAACCAAAAAAGCCCCGGATAAAAAGCCGATCTACGGCGCGATTTGCTATGTCGCAGTCTTTTTCGCGTTGATCCTGATCGCCTACAATCGGGAACTGCATGAATTTTTCAATGTGATTCTCGATCTCTTCCGCCCGATCTTAGTAGGTCTTGCCCTCGCCTATCTCTGCAATCCGATCTTTCGCTTTTTGGAACGAAAGGTCCTTTTCCGTGTGCGTCCCGCGGGATTTCGACGTGTGCTTTCTTTGCTTCTGACCTATCTTCTGGTGTTGGCTCTTATTGCGTTCTTGATTTTGCTGATTCTCCCCCAATTGATCAACAGCATCGTTGACTTTATCGGAAACTACCAGATGCACGTGAATGAAGCGGTTGCAAACATCAATGGAATGTTTGCCGCTCTCAACGGCGTCTTTGAAACCTTTACGGGTCGTAACAACTTTTTTGAACCCATTGACGGCACCCAATTCTTTGGTACCATATACAGAATCTTTACAGAGATCTTGGAAGATATTGACGTTGACAGCATCACCAATGCCGCGGGGATCTTTATTACGATACTCAAGGATACCATTTTCGCAGTCTTTATTTCCATCTATCTGCTCGCTTCCAAGGAGAAGCGTTATGCGCAGGTGATGAAGCTGCGCCATGCACTCTTCAACGATCTGACCAACAAGCGGATCACCAAGGTTTGTACCACAGCCGACAATCTGTTCGGTAAGTTCTTCGAGGGCAAGCTGCTTGACTCGTTAATCGTCGGCATCCTTACCTATATTGCGATCTCTGCTTTCGGGATTCCCTACGCAATTTTGATCGCGACCATGATCGCCGTGACCACAATCATTCCGATCGTTGGCTTTCTGATCGGTTTTATTCCTGCCTCACTTCTTGTTCTTTTGACCGACCCCAAGCATTTTCTTCCCTTCCTTGTCATTATGTTTATTCTCTACCAGCTCGACGTCAACATCATCAGTCCTAAGATTCTCGGAACCAATACCGGTGTTTCTTCGCTTTGCGTAATTGTTTCCATTTGCATCTTCGGAACGCTTTGGGGATTTGTTGGCATGGTTCTGGCAGTCCCCTTGGCAGCAACGCTTATGGAGCTTTTGGACAGCTTCCTGCATCACCGCTTGCAGAAAAAACGGATGCCCGACGATGTAGAAAACTACTATGCACCGGACCCGATCGTAGATCCGATCCGCGGGATGCCGCTTGGAAAGCAGCGCCTGCTTCACCGCTTGGAGAAAAAGGTCCTGCGCGCGACGGCATTGTTGGAAAGCGGCGCCGAAGATCGGTTGACACATACCGATCGCACGGCACTCCGCATTCACCGTTGGGGACGCCGTTGGAAAATTTTGCGGGAAACCTCACACGAAAGCTTGACACAGTTTGCCGCAGAAGAAGCAGAGCGCCGCATCATCAAGGAATCTGCGGAGCTTTGCTCATCGCTCTCCCGACCCGTGTTTGCGGAGATGCCCCCTGCTGAACAGGAAGATGTCGCATCCAACGACGAGAAAGGAGAAATCGACGTATGATCGAACAAATATCTAAAAAACACCGCGTTGGCATCATATCCTGCTTGATCGGTGCGATGCTCCTCTTTTTGATTCTGCACTTGGATCGCATCAATGAGTGGCTGGGATATGTGATGTTTGTCCTGCGTCCCGTTTTGATCGGTCTTGTTTTGGCGTACCTTTGCAACCCCATCTTCCGTCTGTTTGAGCGCAAGCTCTTCTCAAGTCTGCGCCCTTACCGCTTCCGCCGCTTTCTCTCGCTTTTGTTCACCTATATCGTCCTCTTTTTGATCTTTTTTGCATTGATCATGTTGATCGTACCGCAATTGGTCAGCAGTGTTCTGGACTTTTTGGGGAACTATGAAGGATATCTTTTCAACGCTTTGGAAAATATCAACGGCGCGATTGTAGGCATTAACCAAAGCTTTCCCGTGGCGATTCCCACTTTGGATTATGAGTGGATCAAAGACTGGATCGCAAACTTTTTGAATAATCTGCAATTGCAAAGCTTTCTGGAAAGCCTTTTGACCTATACCAACATTGCTTCCCTTCTTGCATTGCTCCGCGACGCCTTTTTCATCATGACCGATATCATCTTCGGACTCTTTATCTCAATCTATATCCTCAATTCCAAAGAGAAACAGTACGCGCAAGCATCACGTCTGCGCCGTGCCCTGTTCAGCAATGACTTGAATACGCGGCTTGGCAACATCGTATCGGTTGCGGACCGATCCTTTGGCGGATTCCTTCGCGGAAAGCTTTTGGACTCTACCCTTGTCGGCATCTTGGTCTATATCATCATCTCCATCATGCAAGTGCCTTATGCGCTGCTTATCGCCGTGATCATCGGCATCACCGACATCGTTCCCGTCATCGGTCCTTTTATCGGAGTGATTCCTTCGGCGGTCATTATCCTTTTGACCGATCCGCTCAAGGTCATCCCCTTCCTTTTGTGTATTCTGATCGTTCAGCAGATCGACGGAAACATTTTGGCTCCCAAGATCCTCGGAGAAAATACGGGAGTTTCCTCTCTTTGCGTCCTGATCGCCATTACCCTTTTGGGAGCAGTTTGGGGACTTGTCGGTATGGTCGTCGCAGTACCGCTCTTTGCCACGGTCATGGAGTTATCCGGCAACTTCTTGGAAAAGCGCTTGCGCGAAAAGGGACTTCCCGTGGAGACCGAATACTACTACGGCAAGAAAGCCGAGACCCAAACCGAGGAGCATACCGTATCCAACAAAAAGAAAGGCAAAGCAACCGCAGCTCAATCCGCACCGATTCATAGAGGAACCGGTAACCTCTCTTATGAGGAATCCGAACGTCTGCGCGCCTATGCCCTTGCCGTCAAGCACGGCGTTTTGGAAGAACATGAACGTACGGAATCGGCATTTTCTGCTTTTGCGGCAGAATACCGTCCGATCCCTGCCGAGACGAATGTAGAATCTGATACACCAACGGCTTAATATCAAGTACCCATAGAAATGGAGTGATTTTGAAATGAACAATGAACCTCTTAACAAAAAAGGCGGTATCTCGGTTGAGACCGCGCACATCTTTCCCGTCATCAAAAAATGGCTTTATTCCGAAAAGGATATCTTTTTGCGCGAGATTGTTTCCAACGCATGCGACGCGGTGACCAAGCTGCGCCGTCTTGCCTCCCTCGGTCAATATGACGGCGGAAATGAAACCTACCGCGTTGACGTGATTCTCGACAAGGAAGCAAAAACACTGACCGTACGCGATAACGGAATCGGTATGACCGCCGAAGAACTGGATCGCTATATTTGCCAGATCGCGCTCTCGGGCGCGCTTGAATTCGTTGAAAAATACGAGGGCGACAACAAAAATAACGGCATCATCGGACATTTCGGTCTTGGATTTTATTCCTCTTTTATGGTCAGCGACACCGTAGAGCTGATCACAAAGTCCTATACGGGCACCCCTGCCCTGCACTGGGTCTGCAACGCCGAGGGTGAATATGAAACAGAGCTTGGCGCACGCGAGGAGCATGGCACGACTGTGATCATGCACATTTCCGACGAGGAAGCCGCATATCTTGAACGCTACAAGATTGAGGAAATGCTGGAAAAATACTGTGCATTTATGCCCGTGGAGATCTATTTTGAAGAGATCAAAGAGGAAACAGACAAAAAGGACGGCGAAAAGCCCGAGGACGCCCCAAAGGCTGTCAATGATACAACGCCGCTTTGGCTGAAAAATCCCTCCGACTGCACCCCAGAGGAATACAAGGAATTTTACCGTAAGGTCTTTCACGACTACCGTGAGCCTTTGTTCTGGATCCATCTCAACGCCGATTATCCGCTCAACTTCCGCGGAATCCTGTACTTCCCCAAGCTGACGAATGAGTATGAGTCGATTGAGGGACAGGTCAAGCTCTATTACAATCAAGTCTTTGTCGCGGACAACATAAAGGAAGTGATTCCCGAATATCTGCTCATGCTCAAGGGCGTTTTGGATTGCCCCGAGTTGCCCCTCAACGTCTCGCGCAGCTATCTGCAAAACAACACTTACGTGGCAAAGGTCTCCGCGCACATCGTTAAAAAGGTGGCGGACAAGCTCAATTCCCTTTGCAACGTCAGCCGCGAGGAATATGAAAAGGTTTGGAACGACATCCGCACCTTTGTGGAATACGCTTGCATGCGCGACCGCAAATTCTATGACCGCGTAAAGGAGGCTCTTTTGCTGGAGCTGACCGACGGCAACTTTGTGACGAGCAAGGATTATTTGGAAAATGCCAAAGATGCGCACGAAAACACGGTTTATTATACCTCCGATCGCGCATCTCAAGCGCAGTATATTTCGATGTTTGAGGCGCAAGGAATTCAGGTCGCTGTATTTGAAAAGCCGCTTGATGTGCAATTCCTTTCCATCATCGAATCCTATCTTCCCGAGGTCAAATACGTTCGTATCGACGCTGATGTTGCAGGAGCCCTTAAGGGTGACGGAGATGTGACCGAAAACGAAGCCCTCAAAGAACTGTTTGTCAAGGTTTCGGGTGACGAAAAGCTGAAGGTGGAGTTTTCTCCCTTAAAGGATGCGGGAGTTCCCGTGCTTCTGACCATTTCGGAGGAATCCAGACGGATGGAAGAGATGATGAAGCTCTATTCCATGAACGGAATGGGAATGGGGGCGTATCCGACGGAGGCGACGCTGACCGTCAACACCGCTTCTCCTCTGATCGCAAAGCTTGACACACTCGATGATGACAAAAAGGAAAAAACGGCATCGTATCTCTATCAGTTGGCGCTCCTTTCTCAGAGAAAGCTAAATGCCGAGGAGCTTCGCCGCTTCTTGAATGAGAGCTACGCAGTTCTGGATCTGCTTTGATGAAAGAATTTGACGTCTACTCCCCCGCAGACGCGGTTGCCGCCAATTTGCAGGAGCTTTTTGAGCGATATACCATGCTTGGAGAGCAGGAGCTGGCGCATTTGCGCGAATTGGCAGATTTGATCGCTTCAGCCGCGCCATTCCCCGCGCTGATCGGAGAACTTCCCGATCACCGTCCGCCAATGCTGACGCAACCGCCCATGCCAACGCATAACCAAAGCGTTTTGCAACATCAAAACGCGCTTTATCATAACAGGCAGACGGTTTTGCTCTGCCGTGAGCTTTGCCGCATTCTCTCTTGCGAAAAGCCTTTGCTGACGGGATTCTTCTTCCCTGACTCCGAGGAGCTTCCCGCATCGGCATCGCACCGCATCATCTACCAAAAAAACAGCTATACCAACGATGCGTTTTTGCAGTTTTCAACCCTGCTTCCCAATGCGCGTGCGGCGTATGCGCACAGCTTTCATGCCGCATGTGAGGCGGTGTATCATCAAGAGTGCGAATACTGTATCCTCCCGGTGGAAAACTCTGTAGAGGGACAATTGAACGGATTTTTCCGTTTGATTGAGCAATATGGGCTTAACATAGCGCTCTCCTGCGATGTGCATGGCAATGCCTCGGCGCGTTCTACACGCTTTGCGCTCTTGCGGCGCAATCCTCTGCCCATTATGCAGGTGGACGGCGGAGAATACTTTTTTGAATTTTCATTACCGATGGGACAAAAGCCCGAAACCTCCGATATTCTGACCGCCGCGCAGCTATGCGGTCTCAGACTTTATCGGATCGATTCGATCCCGCATGTTTCCTCGGAATCCCGCTTTTTGAATCACTACGTCTTTTACACCAAGGGGGCTGACCTTCACGCCTTTTTGCTCTATTTGGCCATGGAGGCACCGCACTACACCCCGATCGGTCTTTATCCACATCTTATACAGAAAGGAACCCGTTAAATATGGATCGTTTTACTTATACCACGCGCGGAGTTTGCTCCCGCTCCATCGACATCTCCGTTGAGGACGGCGTGATCCTTGAGGTCTCTTATCACGGCGGCTGCTCCGGAAACACACAAGGCGTTGCTGCATTGGTAAAAGGCATGCGTGTAACCGACGCGATCGAACGTCTTTCGGGCATCCGTTGCGGTTTTAAAAACACCTCTTGCCCCGACCAATTGGCAAATGCGTTGCGTGAATATCTTGAAAAGAACTGACATATCCTATCTTATATACATATAAACGGAGGAAGAATATGAAAAAGCATTTTGAAAACTATCAAAAGTGGTTGAACTCAGAAGCCCTCTCTGATGCCGAGAAGGCAGAGCTTTGTGCCATTGCGGAGGATGAAAACGAGATTGCCCTGCGCTTCTCCGCTCCCCTCTCCTTTGGTACCGCAGGACTCCGCGGCACGATGAAAACGGGGCTTTGCGCAATGAACCGCCACACGGTGGCACACGCAACGCAAGGTCTTGCATCGCTGATTTTGCAAGAAGGCAGAGAAAAGGACGGCGTTGCCGTGGCATATGACAGCCGCAACAATTCCGAGCTGTTTGCTCGCACTGCCGCCTGCGTGCTTGCCGCAAACGGAATTCAAGTGTATCTGTTTGACGCTCTGCGTCCCACTCCCGAGCTTTCTTTTGCCCTCCGTGAGCTTGGATGTGTGGCAGGCATCAACATCACCGCTTCGCACAATCCGAAAGAATACAACGGTTATAAGGCATATTGGGAAGATGGCGCACAGCTCCCGCCCGAGCATGCCGACACCGTTTCCGCCGCAATTGACAAGCTCGACATTTTTGCCGACGTGAAGCTTGCGGATTATGAAAAAGCGCTGGAAAGCGGTCTCATTCGCTTGATCGGTGCGGAAATGGATGAAAAATATCTCGCTTGCGTACAAGCGCAGGCAGTCAATCCCGATGCAGTGAAGGCTGTGGCTGACGACCTCAAAATTGTCTATACCCCGCTTCACGGTACGGGTCACAAGCTCGTTCCCGAGATCATGCGCCGCACGGGACTCAAGCACCTTTACACTGTGGACGAACAGATGGTGATCGACGGCAACTTCCCCACTGTGAAGAAACCCAATCCCGAATATCCGGACGTTTTCACGCTCGGTATAGAGATCGCAAACCGCGAGGGCTCCGACCTTGTGGTGGCAACCGATCCCGACGCCGACCGCGTGGGCGTGATGACCAGAACCCCCGACGGCTCTTTTACCACCATTACGGGTAACCAGATGGGCGCACTCTTGGTCGATTATATTATCACCGCCTATCAAGAGACCAACACCATGCCCCACAATCCTTACGTGGTCAAGAGCATCGTTACCAGCGAACTTGCCGCAAAGATCTGCCACGCAAACGGTGTCTTGATGCACAACGTACTCACGGGCTTTAAGTTCATTGGTGAGGTCATCAAGAATTACGAAAAAACGGGCGACGGCTCCTTCCTCTTCGGCTTTGAAGAAAGCTACGGATATCTCAAGGGCACGTATGCGCGTGATAAGGATGCCGTTGTTGCTTCGATGTTGATTTGTGAGATGACCGCGTTCTACAAGGCAAAGGGCATGACGCTATCCGACGCGCTCAACGCGCTTTGGAAAAAGTACGGCTTCTGCTATGAAACCAACGTGGAGATCTATATGGAGGGCTTGGACGGCGCCGCACGTATGGACGCTTTGATGTCTTCTCTCCGTGAAAATCCGCCCAAGAGCTTTGGCGGTGTTGCGGTCTCCTTGATCGGAGACTATAAAACGGGAATCATCACCGAGAATGGCAAGACCACTCCCACGGGTATGCCCGCCTCCAACGTGCTTTATTATAAGCTTGAAAACGGTGACGTGATCGTTGCACGTCCCTCGGGAACGGAACCGAAGATCAAGTTCTACTACATGCTGGAGGCACTCGACCGTACCGATGCGGAGGCAAAGCTGGAAAAATACAAAAAGACCTTGGACGAAATGATCTGATACGATACGAAGTAGCGGTGGGATCTGATGACTCCCACCGCGCTTTTTTGTTCGGAGGTGAAACGATGACTGAAAAAATGATTCTTGAAACCGAGGAGCTAGTAACGATATTGAAGGAACGCCGCTTCCCCGCTTTTATGGAACGGATCGATGCCTGCAATCCCATAGATGCCGCCGAAATCTTTACGGCGCTCCCAAAAGAGCTTCTTTCGGTGGCGTTCCGACTGCTGAAAAAGGACGTTGCCGCGGAAATCTTTGCCGAGTTGGATTCGGACATACAGGAAACCATCATCGGCGGTATGAGCGACCGCGAGCTTGGGGTGATGCTGGAAGAGCTTTACACCGATGACGCCGTGGACATGCTTGAAGAAATGCCTGCCGGAGTGGTGGCACGAATCATGAAAAACGTGACGCCCGAAACGCGCGGTGAGATCAATCGCTATCTCTCCTACCCCGAAAAAAGTGCGGGGAGCGTGATGACAAGCGAATTGATCGATTTGCGCAAAGGTATGACGAATGAGGAAGCGGTCGGGCGCATTCGCAGGATCGGTCAAGGAATGGAAACCGTGTACGTTGCGTACGTAACCGACGAATCCCGCGTACTTGAGGGCGTGGTAGAGTTGAAGCAGCTCCTTTTTGCAGACCCTAAAACCCTCATCGGGGACATCATGGATACCAACGTCATCTACGCCGGAACGCATGACGACCGTGAAGAGGTCGCGAATATGATCTCGCACTATGACATGATTGCGCTCCCGATCGTCGACAAAGAAAAACGATTGGTTGGTATTGTAACGGTTGACGATGCCTTGGACGTGCTTGAAACCGAGGTAACCGAGGATATCGAAAAGATGGCGGCGATCCTCCCCTCCGACAAGCCTTATCTCAAAACGGGGGTCTTTGCGACCTGGAAACAACGTATTCCCTGGCTTTTGCTTTTAATGATCTCGGCAACCTTTACCAGTACGATCATTACCTATTACGAATCCGCGATCGGCACGTATGCCATCCTGACCGCCTTTTTTCCGATGCTGATGGATACGGGAGGAAACGCGGGCGGACAGACCTCGGTCACCATCATCCGCAGTCTTTCTCTTGGAGAGATCGAATTGCGTGACGTTTTCCGCATCCTTTGGAAGGAGCTTCGTGTCGCTGCGTTCTGCGGAATCACGCTGGCGGCGGCAACCTTTCTCAAGGTTATGCTGGTGGACTTCCGTTTGCAGGCAACCACCGTTTTAGCATCGGGAGAGACGCAAAATAACCTGCTCATTGCCGCCATCATCAGCGCAACCGTTTTTTTCGCGATTCTGGTCGCCAAAACCGTGGGAACGCTTCTGCCCTTGGGTGCAAAGCGAATCGGTCTTGATCCTGCCGTGATGGCAAGTCCGTTTATTACGACGATCGTCGATACTGTAACGTTAATCATCTATTTTGCAATTGCTACGTCTTTGCTTCCGTTTTAAACATTGGACGTCAACAATTCGCGGTATAGTGTACCAACCTCTTCTGCCATGCGTTTGGCGGTATAGTGCCCCTCAAATCGTGCACGTGCCGCTTCTCGCATGGTTTTTTCAACCGATTCATCCTGTACGATC
Organism: Eubacteriales bacterium; assembly: GCA_045632805.1. Lineage (GTDB taxonomy): Bacteria > Bacillota > Clostridia > Oscillospirales > CAG-272 > UMGS1865. Next base: position 10,310 of record JAZQXI010000158.1, read on the forward strand.
TGACATATTCCATCCGCCAGCGCACGCCAATCCCCCACGGGATACAAAAATCCCGCTTGACTTGATCCGATCATAGACGGATTGCCGCCATAGTTGCTCACGACACTCGGAATCCCCGCACTCATCCCTTCGGAAAGAGAGAGGCATGAGGTCTCCGTTCCGCGCGAGCAATTGACATTGATACGAAGCAGACGATAAACCGGTGCCATGTCGCTGACAAATCCCGTAAAACGGACCGCATAAGAGATACCAAGCCGCTCGGAAAGCGCGCGAAGTGCTTTTTCCTCGCTCCCTGTTCCAACGATCAAAAAGCGGATGCGTCGATTCGGCATCCTCTGTAAAATCTCGCGTGCCGCATACAAAAAGGTATCCTGTCCTTTGCAGGACTCCAAGCGGGCACAGATTCCAATCAAAAAGTCATCACTTTTCAAGGAAAAACGATTGCAAAAATTCGTCTTTTCAGCGTCGCTCACCTCTCTGACTTCATCAGATCCGTTGATGATCACACGGATTTTTTCACGCGGTATCCCAAGACGGAAGAGATCCTCTGCCGCCGCATCTGCCGTGGCAATCACGCGGTCGGAAAGACATCGGTTGATTTGCTTTTGCACAGTTTTCAGGATCGGTAAGCGTTCCACGCCGCGTGGCGGATAACAGCAATGACGCGTATGCACGATCGGAAGATGCGCGATCCGCCCTGCAATACGCGCGCAAAGCGCGGCATTTGCGTGAAGCAGCTCGGCGCCGCTTTTTCGAATTGCGCATCCGATTTCACGTACGGAACGCACCGAAACACGGTCACACGGGTAATCCAAATCAATCACGGAAATGCCCAATGCCCTGATCCGTGCCTCCAATGCGCTTCCCCGAGGAAGTGCGACACAGCTTTCAATGTCGCCATCAAAATGTCGGAGCAAATTACAAAGCAAGACCCCTGCCCCTCCAATATTTTGATCGCTGATCACATGCAATACCTTCATAAAAAACCTCCTCTTGCGGAATACTATGTGCATAACGCTATTAGTATTTGTCTCGGGGAGTTTTTTTATAGGAATGGTGTGCAAATTGGGATTCCAATTATCGGCACACGGGAGGTATGGATGAAAACGAAACAACGCGGACAGTTTTCGGGGAATCTTGGGTTGATCCTCGCAACGGCAGGTGCTTCGGTCGGTCTTGGAAATTTGTGGCGCTTTCCCTATCTTGCCGCAAAGGAAGGCGCTCTTTTTCTCCTCATCTATATTCTCCTTTCCTTTAGCTTTGGATTTGTTCTGATGAGTACCGAAATTGCTATCGGGCGCAAAACGGGCGTCGGTCCCCTGCAGGCGTACGGACGGATGGACAGGCGTTTTTCCTTTCTCGGCTGGCTTTCTACCGCCGTTCCCATACCGATTTTTGCGTATTACTGTGTGATCGGCGGATGGGTGGTGCGATACGTTTTTGGCTATCTCTTTGGGGAAAACGCAACTCTTGCAACTACCTCCCAAAGCTTTTTAGATTCGTTTTTGGCGTCTCCCGCGTCGCTGATCCTTTGTTTTTCGATATTTATGCTGCTCTCTGCAATCATCGTTTTGGCGGGAGTGGAAAAAGGAATCGAAAAGACCTCGCGCATCGTAATGCCCCTTTTGGTGATTTTGATCCTTTTTATATCGATCTATTCACTGACGCTTTCCCATCGGGAGCCGGACGGTACGCTCCGCACCTCATGGGAGGGACTTCGGCTGTATCTGATCCCCGATTGGAGTTCGCTGACCCTCCATAAGCTGTTGAGCGTTTTGGTGGATGCATCGGGACAGCTTTTTTACTCTCTCGGCATTGCAATGGGAGTGATGATCGTGTTCGGGTCTTATACAAAAAAGGAAAGCGACCTGCCGCGCGCGATCAATTGGATCGAATACTTTGACACGGGCGTGGCGTTTTTGGCGGGTCTTGCAATCATTCCGTCGGTCTTCGTCTTTCAAGGAATGCAAGGACTTCAAAATTCGGGACCGGAGCTTTTGTTTGTCTCGCTTCCTGCGGTATTTGGCGAAATGGGGGCTTGGGGAGCTTTTATCGGTGCTCTGTTTTTCATATTGGTACTGTTTGCGGCGCTGACCTCATCCGTCTCCCTTTTGGAAACGGTGACAGCGAGCCTATGTGACCGTTTCCCACTCTCGCGTCGCACTTCGGTGCTGATTTGCACGGGGATCACGCTTCTTCTCGGTATTGCGGTGTGCTTGAGCTACAATCTCTTCCCCATCACATTCTCCCTCCCCAACGGAAGCGCGGGAAAGCTCCCCGAGTTGTTGGAATATCTCTGCAATCAGCTACTCCTCCCCGTGGTGGCACTTTTTACCTGCATTTTGGTCGGCTGGATTTTGCGCCCTCGCGTGATCATAGAAGAATTAAAACAAGGACGAATCCACAAACCCTTTTGGCGTGAGCGCATCTTTGATGTGATGCTCCGCTACGTTTGCCCCACTCTCCTTGTCGTGATCCTTTTGGATGCGTTTGGAGTGATCTAAACACGAAAGCAGGCGCGCAAAATCGCGCGGCGGTTCAGGTGGTAGACCAGAGGTATACAGTTTGTCAAAATCTATAAACTTGTCAGCCGCTTTTTCTTTGCAAGCAGGGGGCGCAAAGAAAAAGCTAACAAAAAGAAACGCCGCATAAGGAGTTTCGCGATCTGCAGGAGAAAGAATTCGCAAGCGAATTCGAGAGCGCTGACGTGCTCTCCGACAAGGGCTGAGAGATTGGATTGATCCAATCTCTCAACTCCCGAAGGGAGTTTCCTCGCTTCTTGACCCCGCAAACTTTTGAAAAAGTTTGATCAAAACTTTCATCAAACGGACGAAACTCGTTAGTTTTGTCTACAACCTGCACCACCCATTGGGGTGGCTGTTGCTGTTGTCGAAAACGATATGACTCGTGCTCCGCGAGTGCCTTGAGAATTGGTGTGCTGGGAAGGAACTGTTTTTGTGCGCAAAGGGATCATGTTTTTGAAGGCGGATATCCAAAATGCCGTTTATACGCGCGGCTGAACTGAAAGACATCTGAATAGCCGACTTGCTCTGCCACTTCTTTCAAGGGGTGTTTTTCCTCAATCAGAAGTCGGGCTTTTTGCATGCGCAGCTCGGTCAGCTTTTGGAAGGGGGGACACTTTAGTTCCTTGACGAACAGCTTTCGTAAATACACCTCACTGATACAAGCGTTTCGTGCAACCTGTTTCAAGGTCAGATCCGACCGATGACAGTTTTGTTGCAAGTAGCGAAGCGCATGCTCCACTGCCGGGTGAAGCACTTTTTGCGGTCCAAAACGCGCAAGCAAACGATGTGATAGAGAGTATATGGCTTCCATGATTCGCAATGTGGTCAGAAGGGTGGGGGTGAGTGGCTCCGATTGTGTCAGATCGTAAAATTCATCTGCCGCAACGCTGGGTATTGGAGTCAGTGTGGTTGGAGTGAGGTCGTTTTCCAAAGTTTGAAAATTGAATACGTAGCTTTCGGCATCTTCTATGCATTCGTTGATATAGTTCAGCCCCTTGGGCAAAAAAACAGGCTGCGCCGCGTGCGCGGTGACCGTGCCGCTTTCGTGTGTAAAACAGATCCTTCCCGTTTGGGGAATGATGAAGCAAGCAGTGCGACGGTTGCTAAAGCTTTTTTTGCTGCCTGCGCGGTCATGGACGATCATGGCGGAATCAAACTGTGTGACGGTAAAATGCTCCATTATGATCCACCTCCTTTTCTTTTTATTATAGCGGATTGTATCGGAACAGTCAAGATGTTTTCCCAATAATGCAAATATGTTTCTGTTTTTGTTATCGTTTTGGCTAAATATTGTATCGGTTTGGAAATGGAATGGGAGATTTTTTTTGTGTATAATAAAAGAAAAAACAACGGAGGTACGTAATGGGTTTTCAGGAAAAAGTAGCTCTTATTACGGGAGCATCGGTCGGAATTGGAAGAGCTGTGGCGTTAAAGCTTGCCGAGGGCGGCGCAAAATTGGTGTTGCTTGACCTCAATTTCGAAAAATTGGAAAGTGTCAAGGCGGAGCTGGAAGCTTATACCGATGATGTTTTGCTCTACCGCTGCGACATCAGCGACGAAGCATGCGTCCATGAGATTGTGAAAGACGCTGTTGCGCATTTTGGGAAAATCGATATTTTGGTCAACAATGCGGCAATCTGGCGAGAATGGGCGACGGTCGTTGATACGCCGAGCGACGTTTGGAAGCGATTATTTGATGTGAACGTGATGGGAACCGTACACGTGACGCATGCGGTACTTCCGGGGATGATTGCGCAAAAGGCAGGGCGTATCATCAACGTGGCATCTGTGGCGGGTGTATACGGAATCCGCTGTATGACCCCGTATTCCGCTACTAAAGGCGCGGTGATTGCCATGACAAAGGGGTTGGCTCGGGAGGTGGCGGAGTTTGGAATTACGGTCAATGCGGTCTCCCCGGGAACGGTAAGCCCCTCGGAACAGGAGGACGTGCATTATACGAAGCCGAACGAAATGTCTTATATGGGAAGAACGGGAAGCGATTGGGAGAATGCGGAGCTGATCTGCTTTTTGGCGTCCGACTCCGCAGCGTATATTTCCGGCGAGAACATTATGATCGACGGTTGCAGAAAGCAACTGTAATAAAGATTGTTTTTGTAAAAAGATTGAATCACAGGGGGGAGTCAGATGCGAAAACGCATTTGGCTCCCCCCTGTGACGTTAGTAGATGGATGCTTCTCTGTCGCAGACGGTTTGTGTGATGTATTATTTCACGATTTCAAACTGCTCGTCGGCGGAAAGATCGACGACGGGACAATCGTTGGCGTATGTACATTCGGGCAGAATGATCAACACAGTTACTTGATCTTTGGTAGCAGGGAGAGGCGCAAGATGCCAAATTGCGGTCTTGAGCTTGACAAGCGTATTCTTGGGGACAAGAAACGCCTTGGCGTGTTCGGTGACAACCGTACCACCCGATGCGGGGGCAACGTGAACGATGACATCGTCATCAAGGGGAAGCATCAGCTCCTCCGTTGAGGTGTGGTATTCCTGTTGGGTGATCACCATGGACTGTGGCTTTTGAACCACCAAAGGCGAGAACGCAAGTCTGCCTGCACAGGAGGTGGTCATACGGTCGGGATAAAATTTGTGGATCGCGCCGCAAAGAGGATACCCGTCAGGGTTCGCCATATCATAAAATTCACCAAAGGGTGCAAACGCATCGCGCGTCAGGGGTTGTACTTTTACTTGCTTCATACCGTATCTCCTTTTCTTCGGTTGGAATTTGATGATTTCAGTATATCATACATTGAGAAATATTTCAATAGTATAGTTTTTATCTTTTTTGTAAATCTGCGTCGAACGTAAACGGGGGGGAGTCAAATGCGTAATGCGCAAACGCATTTGACTCCCCCCTCCTTACATTTGTTTCCGCATCTTTTCCAAGGCGCCTTTTTCAAGGCGGGAGACCTGCGCCTGCGAGATGCCGATTTCGTCCGCGATCTCCATTTGCGTTTTGTTTTTGTAAAAGCGCAGATTGATGATCTTGCGCTCACGTTCGCTCAAATGCTTCATGGCTTCCTTTAAAACAATGTTTTCCAGCCACACCTCATCCCCCGTTGTGGAGTCCGAAAGCTGATCCATCAGATAGAGTGCGTCACCGCCCTCGTTGTAGACGGGCTCGTACAGAGAGATAGGCTCGACGATTGCCTCCATTGCGTGCAAGACCGCTTCCTTTTTCTCTCCCAAGCGTGCCGCGATCTCATCTACCGTGGGTTCGCTTTCCTTGAGCGCGATCAATTCCTCGCGTGCCTGCAAAGAGCGGTAGGCAAGGTCACGCACCGAACGGCTGATGCGAATCGCGTTGTTGTCCCGCAGATAACGGCGGATCTCTCCAATGATCATCGGGACTGCGTAGGTCGAAAACTTGACGTCGAGATCGGTGTTAAAGTTATCCACCGCTTTGATCAGCCCGATACACCCGACTTGAAACAGATCGTCAGGGTTTTCCCGTCTGCCCGTAAAGCGTTGGATGATCGATAGGACCAGACGCAAATTTCCGTTAATGAGTTCCCGCCGCGCGTCCTCATCGCCCTCTCGTACGCGCAACAAAAGCGCCAGCTTTTCTTCGTCTGTCAGAACCTTGAGCTGTGAGGTGTTCACCCCGCAAATTTCTACTTTGTTATAATACATTCCCACTCAAACTCCGTTTTCTTTTTCCAAGAAAAGTATTGCCGAGTGGGTGCTGCATGTATTCAAGGGATAAAATGGGAAATGCGAATGATACCATTGATTTTTGGTTTTGAGATCGCGACGCGCTTGTGGGAACAGTAACGCACAGCACCCTCGAGGGAAATGCTTTGAAAGGCATTTCTTCGAGGGTGCTGTAAAACGTATTTTTGGCGTTAATTTGCTTTTTGAATGACCTCGGGCGGGTTTTCGTCAAGCGGAACCTCGGTGATGTCAGCGCCAAGACCTTGCAGCTTTTCGACGATGCTGTCATAGCCGCGTTTGATGAATTTGACACCGCGGATCTCGGTCGTGCCCTGTGCCGCAAGTCCCGCGATCACAAGCGCAGCGCCTGCGCGCAAATCGGTGGCTTCGACCACAGCTCCCGTCAGGTGCTCCACGCCCACAAAGGTTGCGTTTTGCGCGCTGTCAAGCACGATGGTAGCGCCCATTTTGCAAAGCTCCTCCACGTAGCGGAAACGATTGGTCCAAATGCTCTCGTGTACGTGGCCGATGCCGTTTGCGATGCAGAGAAGTGCGGCAAATTGCGGATGCATGTCGGTGGGGAAGCCGGGATAGTAGAGGGTTTGGATGTTAACGTTGTTCAGTTTCCCCGAGCTTTTGACAACGATGGAATCGTCCTCCTCGATGACCTCTACGCCCATTTCGCAAAGCTTGATGGTGATGGATTCGACGTGCTTGGGAATCACCGAACGGATGCGGACGCAACCGCCGGTTGCCGCCACCGCGACCATGTAGGTCCCTGCCTCGATCATGTCGGGGATGATGGTATAGGTGCAACCGCGCAAAGAGGTGACACCGTGGATCTTGATCGTGGATGTACCTGCTCCCGTGATGTTCGCGCCGCAGGCGTTGAGGAAGTTGGCAAGGTCAACGATGTGGGGCTCACGCGCTGCGTTGTCGATCACAGTGGTGCCTTCCGTCAAGGTTGCCGCCAGAATCATGTTGACCGTTGCGCCAACCGATGCGATATCAAGGTAAACCGCGCTTCCGTGCAACGCTTCTTCGGCTTCGGCAGAAATAAAGCCGCCCTCGTTATCGGTTTTTGCTCCCAAAGCTGCAAATCCCTTGAGGTGCAGATTCAAGGGGCGCTGACCGCCAAAGTCACAGCCGCCGGGCCAGGCGATACGGGTCTTACCGAATCTTCCAAGCTCAGCGCCAAGCAGGTAGGAGGATGCGCGCATTTTGCGAACCAATTCGTCGGGCGCGGCTCCTTGCTTGATGTAGGTGGTGTCGATGCGGACGGTGGTGGGCGCGAGATAAGTGATCTGCGCTCCCATTTGCCGCAACAATTCAAGGGAGGTGGCAATGTCGCTGACGCCGGGGATATTTTCAAGCGTGCAAACGTCACCGACCAAAACGGTGGCATAGAGGATGGGGAGCGCCGCGTTTTTCATGCCGCTGACAGGTATCTCGCCGTACAGAGGTCTTCCGCCCTGAATCATCATTTTCGTTGACATGATTGCATTACAGGGAAGCCTGAGCCGCCCCTCTCCTTTTTTCAGAATGATCAAGCGCACGGTTTGTACGCTTTATATAAATAAATTCATATTTACACTAACATTATAGCACAACCTTTTCCAAAAGAAAAGCCCTTTTTTGGATTTTTTCACAATTTTTTCGGAACAATTTACGCACATTGAAAGGATATGCGAAAGAATCGGGGAACGACACAAAAAAGCAGGTACTGTTCCAATCGTCCGTTTGGCAATACCTGCTTTTTTTGATACGGAAATGCGTTATTTCCCATCGGTGTTGAGAGCGCGGAAGTAGGCGACGGTCAGATCCACGACCATATTGTAGCTTCGCGTTCCTTCCTTGGCGCCTTGCGACTTGAGATAGGTGTCGTTGGTTGCCTGCGTGACGTTTGCCGCGACGTTTTCACGGTATTTTTCAAAAAACGCGCTGTAAGCGGCTTGCTCGGCACGTACCTCACGCGGAAGTGTGTCGCGAATCTCACGGTAACGGTCGGGATCGGTTTTTGCAAGGGCGGAGGCAACGTATTCATAAACGTTGAGATACGCGCTGTAGCGGATATAGGAGTCATCCGACTCCATGCAGACCAAAAACGCCACGAAATTGGCTTCGTCCTCGCGTGCGATCCCTCTTTGGTGCGCCAGCTCGTGTGCTGCCGTGTATGGAACGGTGTAGTCGGGGAAATTGACGTTGAGATTGGCTTCCCCCGTGAAAAAGGTATAAACCCCTGTGATGTGCGTATAGGACATGGGGTCGCTCAGCATCACGGGCTTGACGGAAGAGTAAAAACGGTCGATGAAATCATACTTTTCACAGGCGCGGCTGTAAGCTTCCATCAGCTTGTGATTCATTTCGGAATAGGAGTACGGCATGAGCGATTCGCCGCCTGTTAAAAACAGGATATCCTCGTGAAGCGCTGTCACCTCATCTGCGAGATACGCGGCGGTGTCACCCAACTCCTTGGCGCTGACCTCGGTGCGGTCGATTTCTAACTTTTGATCCAGCGTGGGGGCGTGATAGCCTGCGCCAAAGTTCCATACAAAGAGGATCAAAATGACACAGACACCCGAGAACACGATGCCGATATAGACGAAGGAATCGCGCCATGTATTGGAATAGTGACGGTATGCGATGACGATCAGAGAGACGAGCAGGAGCGGGAGCAGGATAATGAGCAGTTCTCCGAGGGAGAAGGGGATCCAGCCGCTCAGATATGCCAGTGCGGCTCTGCCGACGGGGCTGACGGTGCGGTTGAACCAATCGGCAAAATCGGAGTTCAGAGCATACGCAATATAAAGGCAGATGCTGATTGCCGTCAGCAGATAGAGAATTTTACAAATGCGCGGCAGTGTCCGCTTTTTTTGCGATACGGTGATCTCGGATGGCTTCATGACTCTCCTTTCTTGCATTCATGTACAAAATTCTTTAAAAAAATTCGGAAAGTAACTATTGATCAATGCTTGCATATCTTGTGGGAGCGGGGCGGTCAATTGTATGGCAGAGCCTGTTGTGGGGTGAGAAAATTCCAGCGTCCATGCGTGCAGAGCGTGACGGTTGATCCGCTCGGTTACGGTTCCGTAAAGATCGTCACCCGTGATGGGATATCCTAAATGCGCGAAGTGAACGCGGAGCTGGTGTGTGCGACCCGTGAGGGGATGCGCTTTGACCAGCGTGTGTCCGCTTTCGCGTGCCAGTACGTAAAATTCGGTCCTTGCGGGATCGGCGTCGGGGGCATCAGGGGAGCAGACCTCACGTACGATAATGCTTTCACGTGTGCGGTGAAGGCAGGCATCAATGACACCGTGATCCTCGTTGATCTCTCCGTCAAGAACGGCGAGATAGGTCTTTCGAATGGTTCCCGCCTGCATCTGCTGTGTCAGTTTCCCTGCCGCGATCTTGTTGCGCGCGATCAAAAGCAGTCCGCTGGTGTTGCGGTCAAGGCGGTTGATGGGGCGAAACACAAAGGGAACACCGGCTTTCCGATAGCGGTAAGCGAGTGCGTTTGCAACCGTGTCTCCGTGATGCCCATGGGAGGGGTGCGTTGGCATATTTGCGGGCTTTGAGGGAACGACGAGATCCGCGTCCTCGTAAAGGATATCGAGTGGGAGATCAACCGGTTCAAGAGCGTCGGAGGAGGCGCGGTCATCGGTTTCCAAGGTCAGTACGTCACCCTCTGCCAGCACGTGGCGCACAGTGCGTCTTTCTCCATTGACAAGGATTCCCTCGTTGCGATATTTGAGATATTTGAGCATTTTGGTAGAGATGCCAAGCTCGCGGCGGATCAATTCCCGCACGCAAAGCCCTGCCGTTTCCTTGGTGATAATGATTTGCATAAACGCTCCCGTAATTGTATTGCGATATTACGATTATTATACCATTCTTTTGCGACGTTTACAAGAAGTTTTGGTGAAGGAATCGAAATAATTTCGAAATCTTGGCACGGGGACTTGCACAACGCGCTTTTTTGTGGTACAATAAAACGGATGAAATGGGAATACCGTAACACACGGAAAGGAAATTTGTATGAATTGGAAAAAACTGTTCGCCGCTTTCATGGCGGTGCTGTTGGCGCTTTCTGCGGTGTCATGCTCCGAGCCAAAAGGAGAAGGAAGCACCACCGAGGATGCCAAAGTGGATACCGCACCCGTTAAAGTCACATACGAGACCGACTTTGACGCGATGGAAAAGGAATTGGACGCGCTTGTCGAGAGTCCCGCGTCGGATTTTGACCGCGTCACGCAAAACGGGAGCGTCACCGTGACGGGGTATCACGGAACGGCGAGTGCGGTGCGTGTGCCGCGCGAGATCGACGGTGTTCCCGTGACTTCGATCGCGGACCGCGCATTTGCCGATCAAACGAATATCAAAACGCTGGTATTGCCCGATAGCATCACGCACGTGGGGGCGTCCGTCCTTGACGGGTGTACGGCTCTGACACATCTGCAAACGCCGCTTCTTGGAGCGGATTCGGAGCAAGAGCAAGGCTTGGGATATTTGTTCGGTGTTTTGGATCACGAAAACCATGCGCGTGACATTCCAGCAACGCTGATCTTTTTGCGCGTGAGTGAGGGCATCAAAGCGCTTTCTGATTACGCGTTGTACGATTGCAATGATCTGCAATGCGTGATCCTGCCAAGCTCTCTGGAAAAGATCGGAAAATTCGCGTTTTATAACTGCTCGTCAATGGAAAGGATCGATGGGCTTTTGGGAGCGCGTGAGATCGGCGAATACGCTTTTGCGGATTGTGCGAAGCTGAAAACGCTGACTTTTGGCGAACCATTGACCTCGATCGGCTTTTCTGCATTGCGCGGATGCCAAAAGCTGACCGCGTTGACCTTGCCCTTTGTGGGCGGATCGCGTGAGGAAAATACCTATCTCGGATACGTCTTTGGCGCGGAATATCCCGATTTTGCAAAGGGGCATTATCCACCGTCGCTTTCGCGTGTTGTGCTGTTGGATTCCTGCGTAGCACTTGGCGACTATGCGTTTTTCGAGTGCGACACCTTAAAAGAGATCGTTCTTTCCAAAAGCTTGAAATCGATCGGCGTGCGCGCGTTTTACGGCTGCACGGCGCTGTGGTCGGTGGCACTCCCGGACGCATTGGAAAGCATTCGAGAAAACGCCTTTTACGGCTGTGACAACCTATTGAGCGTTACCTTTGGAAAGAGCCTTCGATCCATTGGTATCAACGCGTTTTACCGTTGCGATTCCTTGACGGCGGTTGTGCTGCCCACATCACTTTCCGCTCTTCCCGCGTCCTGTTTTGCCGATTGCGGTGCGTTGGAAACGGTGGATCTTGGCGGTGTGCGTACAGTGGGGGATCAAGCGTTCCGCGGATGTGTTTCTTTGCAAACGGTGACAGGCGCATCCGATATCACGTTTGGAGTTGGGAACGAGCTTGCCCAAAATCACATGCAGTAAAAACAAAAAAGGATGACCCCGGCGGATCATCCTTTTTTGCAGCTTCGCCTGTAAGCCGGGTTCTGTCGAGGGCGGTCATCAATCTTCGCTTTGCGTCACCGCAAAGCTTCGGGGAGATCCCCGTGCCACCTCGGGAGATATGCCGGACAAGCCTCCCATGGGGTGTTGCTTCGGATAGGGTTTACAGCGGACCTATGTTACCATAGGAACGGGTGAGCTCTTACCTCGCCTTTCCATCCTTGCCGCGCGCGGCGGTTTCTTTCTGTTGCACTTTCCCGACGGTTACCCGTGGCTGACGTTATCAGCTATCCTGTCCTGTGAAGCCCGGACTTTCCTCACGGTAATACCTTTCGGCAACATACCGCGCGACCGTCCGACGAAGCTACGGTATTATTATACCCGATAATGGTGAATTTGTCAAGAACGAAATCGAAAGCAATATTTGCAATCTTTTTTGCAAAAAGTGCAATGGAAATCCCATCATAAATTTGTTATAATGCAACTGTCATTCATAATTGAAAGGAGACACGTATGAAGCTTTTAACTTTGGAAGAAGAGAGAAAACGCATTGAAAACGTCCGATATGCCAACGAGCACGTCAAAAAATGCGCTAAGCATATCCGTATCCGTGATTATTTGCCGGGGCAGGTGACCTATAACCTCGGACCCTATCCCGCAAAATTCCCGATCGAACCCACCGAATATGACTATAACCTCATCAAGAGCTTTGCCGAAAAGGGCGTTGGGCTGATTCAGGTCCATGAGGAGTGGAACGACAGCATCCGTCTGCACGGTGGTGACAAATACACCTCGCACGATCCCGAAGGGATGAAGAACTTCATCAAGCTCTGCCACGGTTTTGGCATCAAGGTGCTTCCTTACGTTTCATCCTTTTATTTCGACCGCCGCGATCCCGATTTCCGCCGTGATTTTATGCGGTATGAATCGTATCTGATCAGTGTGCATTTTGAATACGCCAATTGCTCGGCAGAATCCGAGACGTGGAGCACGTACTTCTTTGAAAAGATGAAGCGCGTGTTGGATACTTACGAGTTTGACGGCATTTACAACGATACGGGCTGCGAGGAGTTTGCCAAGCGCCACGCCGAGGTGCGCGCCGCCGGCAGAAAGACCTGCGTACAGAGTGATATTCATTACGATCCCTTTGAGGAGGATTTTTACGCGCGGATGTACTCCTTTGTCAAGGAGCGGGGCGGCATTATGAAGATGCACTATTCCAACGTCTGCAAGCCCGCGTCCAACGAAAAGCTCTATGATTACCTTTGGGTCGGAGAGGGCGTCTCGGATCTGGATAGCCTTCTTGGTACGGTGGAGTTTGACCCTTATCTCGTTCCGTGTCCCGATTTGCGCTGGACGAGCGAGGAAGCGGTGAAGCGTATGTTTGCGCAGACCATTCCGTTTTTGCAGTTCCCCCTGCGTCCCGACGGACGCCCTTATGAAGCAGAGAAGATCATCTCGGTTCCGGGAGTCAAATATCTGAAGAGCGGAATGTACGATACCTACCTTGAAATGGCGAAATACGATCGAGAGCATCCCAACGGACCGTATAGCTACAGCGACTGGTCGGGCATTCCCGATAACGAGGAGTACCGCGCCAAGTGGTTTGACTATCTTGCACTCTACAAGCCCATGGTTGAGGAGAACACGGTGTGCCACATGAACGTTACCGAAAGCACGATCACCGAAGGTGCGCTTCCCGAAAAGGTGTACATGAGTCTGTTTACGGGAGATGAGCAATATCTCTGTATCTCCAATCTTTCAAGCAGCGTGCAAACGGTAGATTTGTGCGACCCGTGGCTTGACCGCGAGAGTGGTGCTGTGGTTGCAAGTGTTACGCTGCAGCCCTCCGCGTTGGCATTTTTGAAGCGGATTTGATTCTTTTAAGCTCTGCTTTTTGAGGGGACACTATGGAAAAACGCTACAATCGATTGCGATACGCTTGCTATACCATCAATATTTCGATGTCTGCCGTTACGGTGCTGTCGTCGATCCTGTTTTTGACCTTGCGCGAGCTTTACGGCATCCCGTATTCTCTGTTGGGTCTGTTGGTGGTGATCAATTTTGTGACCCAGCTTGGCGTTGACCTTTTTCTATCCTTCTTTTCTCACCGCATCAACATCCCGTGCGCGATCAAGCTGATGCCGTGGCTTACGGTTGCGGGGCTTTTGATCTATGCGCTTGCTCCCGTTCTGTTTCCGGGAGCGGTGTATGCGGGGCTTGTGGTGGGAACGGTGATTTTTGCCGCGGCGGCGGGGCTCAATGAGGTTCTGACCAGTCCCGTGATCGCATCCATCCCCGCAAAGGATCCCGACCGCGAGATGAGCAAGCTGCATTCGACCTATGCGTGGGGCGTTGTAGGGGTGATTATTTTCAGTACACTCTTCCTTTTTGCGCTTGGGCGCGATCAATGGCAATGGCTGGTGCTGATCTTGTCGTTGATTCCCGTGGTGTCCGCTGTTTTGTTCACAGGTGTTGAAATTCCACAGCAGAGCACGCCCGAGCGTGCCGCGGGAGTGATTCCCATGCTCAAAAATCCCACGCTTTGGGTCAGCGTATTGGCGATCTTTTTAGGAGGGGCTTCCGAGGCGGTGATGACGCATTGGAGCTCGGCGTATCTTGAAAGCGCGCTGGGGATTCCTAAGGTACTTGGTGACGTGTTTGGCGTTGCGCTGTTTGCGGCAATGCTGGGGCTTGGACGCACGCTTTATGCCCAAAGAGGCAAGCACGTGGAGCGAATCCTTGTGCTTGGTGTCATTGGTGCGGCGGTTTGTTATTTGGTCGCGGCGATTTCGTCGATCCCCGTGGTGGGCTTGCTTGCCTGCGCTCTGACGGGACTTTGCGTTTCGATGCTTTGGCCCGGAAACCTTGTGGTGGTTGCCAAGCGCTTTCCAACGGGTGGAGTCTTCCTTTACGCGATGATGGCGTCGGGGGGAGATTTGGGATCCGCAATTGCTCCCGAGCTTGTGGGGATCGTAACCGACGCGGCAATCCTCAATCCAACACTGCGCGAATTTGCGGCAACGCTCTCGCTCACTCCCGATCAGCTTGGCATGAAGATCGGAATGCTGGTTGCGATGGTGTTTCCGATTCTGGCGCTTCCAATCTACATCCGGTTTTGGAGAAAACGCTGATACGGTAGATCAAACCAACGCGTTTTGCCGGCTTAATGAAAGTTTTGGCAAGCTTTTTTCTTTGCGCTTATGGTGTCAAAGAAAAAAGCGGTCTGCACAAGTCCTTTAAAATTGGCGAATCGTGCGCTTTGTATTTGCAATTTCTCCGTTTTTGGCGAAAACGTTGATACATCCTTCTAAAAAACGCAACAAAACACCCCGATCCCTGTTTCATACCGATGGGATCGGGGTGTTTTTATCATGTTACGTTATGCTTCCAAGAGGCGCTTGGTTTGCGGAATACGCAAAAGCAGTACAGCCAACACCAAGACGATAGCGGTATCGGGGAGCATGTAGATGCCGTTGTAGCAGATGGAGTAGAGCACGGGTTGGTTGACCCATTCAACGCCAAACGCGACAAACTCGGCGTAATTTGCCCAAAGGATGATGCCCGCCAAAAAATGGACGAGGAAACGCAGAACGCATGCCAGCGTAATGCCTGCGATCTGCCCCCAAAAGCCCTTTTTGCGGAACAATCCAGCCAAACCGAGAACGGTAAAGGCGATGATATAGTCCAAAAAGAGGGAGCCGATCAGCATCACGGGGGTCAGCCCCCATGAGAACACGCCGCCCTGCAGAATTTGCGTCCAGGAATAGCAGAATGCGGTGCCAAGTCCCCATTTGAGTCCGTATTTGATGGACACGAGACAAATGGGAAGCATGGATGCCAAGGTAATGGAGCCGTCGAAGGGAAGCTGAAAGAATTTGACGAAGCTCAGCACTACGGCAAGTGCCAGCATGACTGCGCACTCACAAAGTGCGCGGGTGGTTTTGGAACGAAAGAAAGTTACTTGCATGTTTTATCCTCCTGTAAATAAAAAATTGACCGCACGAAATCTCCGTGTGGTCAATCGTTTTGTTAAAGAGGTAAAACCCCAACAAAAGAAGAATCTCCCTACGCCGGTATTATCCGTATCAGGTAAAAGGGTTCGGCATTCACCATCTCAGCCGTCTTGTGACAGCACCCCCGATTTTATGCGGTTGTTGGTATGAAACGGTTGTAGTATAGCACGCTTTTAGGCGTTTGTCAAGAGTTTTTTAAAAAATCAGTAATAATGCTGATTTGCCTTGACCTGCTTCATGCTCGGTGTCTCGGCGTAGATCGCCTCGTCAAGCACGACCATGTCGTAGTATTTTTTGCACTCATTGAGGAAGGCTTCCTGTGTCAGTGTAGCCGCAAAACCCGTGCCACTTGCGGTTTCAAACCATGTTTCGTTGGTTTCAAGCTCATACGCGCGATCGGTGGGATCAAGCTTCATGACAATGTGATACCCCATGGTGGACGGAACGAGAATGACCTCGCCGGCCTTGGCATCCGAAAGCTTTTCGACAATGGTGTCAAGATAGAGCAGGGAGTCATCGCCGGCGGAATATTCCACTCCCTTTTTGAGGTAGTAGCCGTCTTCAAATTCGTCACCGTCGGTCTCTTTTTCAATTGCTTGCAGGAATTCGGTATAGCTTGCATCTTTGAGCTGATTGTAGAGCAGATCGGCGCGCGTTTCCAGTGCTTCAAGCTCCTTTTCGTTCATTGGTGCTGTTACGGGATTGTTGTTGCTATCCGTCTTGTAGAAGCGTACACCTTTCTCGGTGTCGTAGGAAACGTGCTGTTTATCCGCTGCTGTATAGTAGACCTTGTTGCCATCCTTGCCGTATTCCCAATGCTCGGTGACCTTATAGCAGATCGATTTATCGGATTGGTTGTAGTAGATCTCGTCACCGTTTTCGTCGGTCACGTACACGTAATCATAGTTGGCAAGGAAGAGCTGATCAAAGTGAATATAGTTGTTTTTGAGGTAATTCTGCTTGATGTTGTTGCCAAGAAGCGAGTAGAGATGCTCGCGGACTGCGGCAAGCTTTGCGGAATTGATGCAATGCTCCTCCAGCATCTCGTAGTTGATGCCATAATCGGCAAGCACGGAGTTGAGCTTGTTTTTGGACCCCTCACCGTCCGAAAGAATAAATTCGTTGAGATAATCGTTGATCTCATCTTTTTCGGTTTCACTCAGGGAAAGCTCGTAGTAATCGAAGAGATAGAGTCCGATGAGAATGTAACGGCACTCATCCAAAATGCTTGCACGGTAGTAGTCGTCCAGCTTTTGCGTTTTACCGTCGATCTCGTCAATCGAATCCCAAAATGCATTGTTGAGCGCCGAATGACCGTTGATGGTAGGTCCCCCCGCGACGGAAAGAGCCCCCTTGGCAATGGAGAGCTGAAGCTCATACAGGTTTTTGGAGTAGGTATAGGATCTGCCGTCTACCGTAAGCGAGAGCATTGGCGTTCCGCGGTCGGCACAGGAGGCAAGCGCCGGGAAGAGCATCAGCAAAGCCACGAGAAGTGTTGCGGCTCGCAGAAGATGTTTTTTCATAGTGGATTCCTTTCTGTTTCGGAAAAAATACGATTCCCACATCATTATAACGGATTTTTTTGATTTTGTCTACCCGTTTTGGTGACGGATTTCGAGATATTTTTCAAACATTTTGTGAATGAAGGGCAGAGGATCGTCTCCTTTTTGCAATCGCAGGCAGATGTGAGGCTCTCCCGACATGACCATGCGAAGGCGTCCGGGGTAAAGAGAGGCAAGCTCGGACCAGATATCAAAGTCCAATTTTTGCGGGATGATATGAATGCCTGCCGCGTCCTCTTTGATGGACGTGACGCCGCACTTGACTGCGGTATTGTGAATGAGCGCGATGCGCAAAAGATTTTGCGTCGCCACGGGAGGTTCGCCAAAGCGGTCGACCAATTCATCTGTGATGTCCGAAAGATCTTCTTCGTTGGTGATCAGTGCGATCTTCTTGTAAAGCGCCATGCGCTGTGCGGGGTAGGGGACGTATTTTTCGGGAATGTAGGCGTCAAATTGCAGAGTGACCGTACATTCTACCTCCGCTTCGGGCTCTTCGCCCTTTTCCTCTAATACTGCGCGGTTGAGCAGCTTAATATAAAGATCATAGCCGATGGCGTCCAGATGTCCGTGCTGTTGAGAACCGAGAATGTTGCCCGCACCGCGGATCTCCATATCGCGCAGAGCAATTTTGAAGCCCGCGCCAAACTCGGCGTATTCGCGGATGGCTTCCAGTCGTTTTTGCGCGATCTCGGGGATGGATTTGAAGGCGGGATAGGTGAAATACGCATACGCGCGGCGGGAAGAACGTCCGATGCGCCCGCGAATCTGGTGAAGCTGGGAAAGCCCCAGGCGGTGTGCGTTTTCCACGATCAAGGTGTTGGCGTTGGGAATATCCACGCCGGTTTCGATGATGGTGGTGCAGACGAGAATGTCGATCTCACCGCCAAGCATCTGCTCCCAGATGCGCTCCAGCTCCTCCTTTTCCATTTTTCCGTGCGCCACGGTGATGCGCGCTTCGGGAATGGCTGATGAGAGCTGTGCCGCTAACGTATTGATGTTTTCGACGTTGTTGTAAAGGTAAAAGACCTGACCGCCGCGGCGCAATTCGCGTCGGATGGCTTCTTCTACGATCAGACCGTCCTTTTCAAGCACGTAGGTCTGCACAGGTAAGCGGTCGCCGGGGGCATCATCAAGGATCGAGATGTCGCGGATGCCACCCATTGCCATGTTGAGCGTACGGGGGATCGGTGTAGCAGATAGGGAAAGCACGTCTACGCCGTCGCAAAGCTGCTTGAGCTTTTCTTTTTGCGCCACGCCAAAGCGTTGCTCCTCGTCGATGATCACAAGTCCCAAATCGTGGAAACGGATATCCTTGGAAAGCAGACGGTGCGTTCCGACGATCATGTCCAATTCACCGCGAGCGAGGCGACGGAGTGTTGCCGATTGCTGCTTTGCTGTGCGGAATCGGGAAAGCATATCCACGTTGACCGCAAACGAACGCATACGGCTGACAATGGTTTGATAATGCTGCAGTGCCAGAAGCGTGGTGGGAACGAGCAGAGCAACTTGCTTGCCGCCAAGGATCGCCTTGTAAGCGGCACGGAGCGCGACCTCGGTTTTTCCGTATCCCACGTCACCGCAAAGCAGACGGTCCATTGGAACGGCGCGCATCATGTCTCCCTTGATTTCATCGGTAGCGGATAGTTGGCTCTCGGTTTCATCGTAAGGGAATGCGTCCTCAAACGCTTTTTGATAGGAGTCGTCCGCAGGGAAGGCATGCCCCGGGCGACGCAGCCGTTCGGCGTAAAGGCGGATGAGATCCTTTGCCATATCCTTGACCGCGCTTTTTGCCTTTGCCTTGGATTTTTTCCAACTTTCGCCCCCCATTTTGGAGAGCTTGACCAAGCCGTCATCCGAATGCGCACCGATATACTTGGAGACCTTTTCCAGCTTTTCCACGGGGACAAACAGCTTGTCGCTTCCTGCGTACTGAATGCCGATATAGTCTCGCGTGATCCCCTCGCAGGTCAAGGTTTCAATGCCGGTATATTGACCGATACCGTAGGTTTCATGCACTACGTAGTCGCCGTTTTCAAGCTCTGCATAGGAGAGAATGCTCTTGGAATTTTTCTTTTTGTGCTTGCGCCCCGTAGCACTTCTGCCGGATAGAGAAAGCGATCCCGCACGTGTGTCGGTCCCGAAGGAAAGGATCACAAACTTGGGAACGGGCAACTCAAATCCCGCGATCCTGCCGCGATATAGCACCGAAACCGTGCCGCGCTCCATTTTGGCGGGATCCTCGGCTTCCGTAACGACCACAAAGCCGTGCGTGCGGAGCATTTCCTCCGCGTTGCGGGCGGCAACCTCGTTCTCGGTTAAGATCAGAGCGCGATAGCCGCTTTGTACGTAGCCGCCGAGATCCTCTAAAAAGAGTTCCTCGTTCTCCACGTAAGAAACGGTGTGGCGGGTACGGAAGCCGAAAAGCCCGGACAGCCGTTTATCACTGACCGAGTGTGCGATGGAATCGGCGTGAAGCGTGACGTTGACATCGCAAAAGCGCTCGAACGCAGCGGAGCTTTTTGCATAATCGGTATATTTTGGCAGGATGGTGCCACCCTCCAAAAGCTCGGTAACGGTTTGTGAAAGATGCCATTCCGACGCTTTTATCCGATCAAAAACCGCATTGGTTCCCTTGATCGCTACCAGCGTTCGGTTGGGAAAATAGTCGAATAACGATGCACGCTCGGGATATACCAGCGTGATATATTTGTCAAGAAAATGCACCTCGCAGCTCCCGCTGATGGCTCCGTCCACGGCAGTGCTTTCCTTGAGCAGCTCCTCCAGAACGCGCTCGTCGTGCGTTGCCTTGATCTGCGAGGCGAGTGCTTTTTTTAAGGATGTGAGTGCTTCTTTGTCGGGGAGAAGCTCGCGTGCGGGGGCGAAGCTTGCGCTTTCGACGTTCTCGGTCATGCGCTGTGTGTCGGGGTTAAATAGCCCCATGCGGTCCACGTCATCGCCGAAAAACTCGATACGCAGTGCAAAAGCGCCGGTTCGCAACCCTCCATCGGCATCCTCAAAGTGTCCGTGCGGAGGATAGATGTCAAGAATACCGCCGCGCAAGGCGAATTGCCCGGGGCTGTCGACCTGATCGACGCGCACGTACCCTGCGGAAACGAAACGGGAGGCAAGCTCTTGGGGGCTTGCGCACAT
>JAZQXI010000159.1:0-2986 GCA_045632805.1 Eubacteriales bacterium
ATCTGGAGGCAATCAAGGCTTCCGTCAAGGAGCGTCTTGCCGATCTTTGCCCCAAGTGCCTGACTATCGATGATGTTTTGGCTTCTATCAACTATTTGCTGGGCCTGACACATGACATCGGCAGTGTGGATGATATCGACCACTTGGGCAATCGTCGTATCCGTTCTGTTGGCGAGCAGTTGCAAAATCAGCTCCGCATCGGGTTTGCCCGCATGGATAAGATCATCAAGGAGCGTATGGCTACGCAGGACAATGAAAAGCTGACCGTTCAGGCGCTGATCAATATCCGTCCCGTAACCACAGCCATCCGTGAGTTCTTCGGATCCAGCCAGCTCTCGCAGTTCATGGATCAAAACAACCCCTTGGCAGAGCTTAGCCACAAGCGCCGTCTCTCGGCACTTGGTCCCGGTGGTCTTTCCCGTGACCGTGCTTCTTTCGACGTGCGTGACGTACACTATACGCAGTACGGTCGTATCTGTCCCATCGAGTCTCCTGAAGGTCCTAACATCGGTTTGATTTCTTATCTCTCTACCTATGCGCGTATCTCCGAGTATGGCTTCATCGAGGCTCCCTACCGCAAGGTTGAGCATATTGATAACGGGGATGGCACCTTCCGTCATCATGTGACAGATGAAGTAGAGTATATGACCGCTGATACCGAAGATCATTTTATCGTTGCACAGGCGAACGAGCCCTTGGATGATGATAACTGCTTTGTCAATGCAAAGGTAATCGGTCGTGACAAGACGGAGATCGTTGAAGTGGACGCTTCCTCGGTTGATTACATGGACGTTGCTCCGAAGATGCTTGTGTCTGTTGCTTCCGCAATGATTCCCTTCCTTGAAAACGACGATAACACCCGTGCGTTGATGGGTTCGAACATGCAGAAGCAGGCAGTGCCGCTTCTTGTCAACGATTCGCCTATTGTAGGTACCGGTATGGAGTACAAGGCTGCTTTGGATTCCGGTGTCGTTGTGAACGCAGAGAGAGCAGGATACGTTGAGCGCGTACAAGCTGACCAGATCGTAATTGCGTGCGAAAACGGTATCAAGGATGTTTATGATCTGCTCAAGTTCAAGAGAACCAACCAGGGTACCTGCTTCAATCAGCGCCCCATCGTTTCAAAGGGTGACTACGTAGAGGCGGGACAGGTGATTGCCGACGGACCTGCAACCAACAACGGTGAGCTTTCTCTCGGTAAGAATGCCTTGATCGGCTTTATGACCTGGGAAGGCTATAACTACGAGGACGCAGTCCTTTTGAATGAAAGATTGGTGCGTGACGACGTTTATACTTCGTTGCACATCGAAGAATATACACATGAAGCAAGAGATACCAAGCTCGGTCCCGAGGAGATTACCCGCGAGATCCCGAACGTCGGTGAGGACGCTTTGCGCGATCTGAATGCCGAAGGTATCGTAAAGAAGGGAACCGAGGTGCGCTCGGGCGACATTCTGGTTGGTAAGATCACTCCCAAGGGAGAGACCGAGCTGACAGCAGAGGAGCGTTTGTTGCGCGCGATCTTCGGTGAAAAGTCCAGGGAAGTCCGTGATACCTCTCTGCGCTTGGCGCATGGTGAGGCGGGTATCGTCGTTGACGTTCGCGTGTTCTCACACGAGCAGGGCGATGAGCTTCCCACAGGTGTAAATAAGGTTGTTAAGGTCTATATCGCTCAAAAGCGTAAGATTTCGGTCGGTGATAAGATGGCAGGTCGCCATGGTAACAAGGGTGTCGTTTCTCGCATCCTGCCGCCCGAGGATATGCCTTTCTTGCCCGATGGAACTCCGCTTGATATCGTTCTCAACCCTCTGGGCGTTCCTTCCCGTATGAATATCGGTCAGGTGCTGGAGGTGCATTTGGGCATCGCATCCAGAAAGCTTGGCTGGAAGATCATGACCCCTGTTTTCGGTGGCGCAAACGAGAAGGATATTCTCGAGTGTCTGGAAGCTGCGGGTATGCAAAGAGACATGTTCCCCTTGGAAAACCCCGAGGGCAAGGCGCTTTACGAGGAGATTGTTGACGCTGAGACCGGCGTGAAGTCCCTGCGTATGCTTTCCGCTGAGGAGCGTGCCGATCAGGTGCTTATGGATCAACTCCGCGCCGAGAAGAGATTGAAGATCCTTGACGGTAAGACCGTTTTGTATGATGGTCGTACGGGTGAGCCTTTTGACAACCCTGTTACCGTAGGTATCATGTATTACTTGAAGCTCCATCACCTTGTAGATGATAAGATCCACGCACGTTCCAACGGCCCGTACTCCTTGGTAACGCAGCAGCCTTTGGGCGGTAAAGCTCAGTTTGGCGGTCAGCGTTTCGGAGAAATGGAGGTTTGGGCACTGGAGGCTTACGGTGCAGCGTATACCTTGCAGGAGATTTTGACCGTGAAGTCCGACGATATCAACGGACGCCGTCGCGCTTACGAGGCTATTATCAAGGGTCAGAACATTCCTACGCCGGGTGTGCCCGAATCCTTCAAGGTTATGGTCAAGGAATTGCAATCCTTGGCGTTGGATATTCGTGTGCAGGACAAGGAAGGCAATGATATCGAGCTTTCCGAGCTTTGCAACGAGGAAGAAAACTCCTCTAATCGCGCAGATAAGGATGCAATCGATGCAGTTCTCGGTCAGCGTGCAATGGATGACGAAATCCGTCGCTCCTTCTTGATGGAGGATGAGAATGGTGAGGTTATCGAAGAGGAAGAAGAGGAAGATTCTTACGGCTTGGACGAAGAGTCGATCTTCGGGGATTCCGATGAAGCTTTTGATGATTTCTCCGACGGGGATAACGAATAAAAGCAGATAATCTGCGCTGTGTCGCAGATGCCGGAAGTTGGAAGGGGAAGTGCCTTCCAACCTCCGCCGTGAATATAGATAGAAAGGGTTCATGGTTATAACTGTGGAGCATAACGAATTTTATTCTATAAAGATTGGGTTGGCGTCTTCGGACATGATCCGCAACTGGTCTTACGGTGAAGTCAATAAGCCTG
>JAZQXI010000160.1:0-30974 GCA_045632805.1 Eubacteriales bacterium
ACAACAGGCTCATACTGGCAAATGCCGATGCATCCCGTCTGGGATACCATGACACTGCTGTTAAGACCTGCTTTGTCAACGCCCTCAACAAAAGCGTTGAGAACGGGACGTGCGCCGGCTGCGATGCCGCAGGTTGCCATACCGACAACGATTCTGGTATCGGTGGAGCCTTCACGCATTACAACCTTGTCCTTCATTTTCTCTCTGATAGCTGCAAGCTCTGCCAAAGATTTCATTGGTTCAAGTTCCTTTCCATTTTGTTGTTTATATTTTTTTAATATTGCTCTTGTAAATACTGCGCGATCCAGCGTAAGACCTCGGGATCGTTCAGTGGGATCTCGGCGCCCAGGATCTCGCGCATCTGCCGTGTATCCAGCAAGATCTCGCGTCCATCCCCTGTAGTATGCCGAAATTCAAAATCGATCGTGGGACTTCCCTGTATCAGAGTCGTCACCGTGGATACGATGTCTCCCATGGGAGTAAAATCAATATGGTTCTTGAAAAAGAGTGCCGTTGTGGTGGTGCCGTGCGCATCGGGATACTCGGATTCGTGGCGTGACGTAATGGTCACGTATCCTCCGGTCTGCTCCGCCGCAAGCTTGAGCAGTGGAATTCCGAGTCCTACCTTTCGCGTGGTTCGCGTTGTGTAGAACGGATCCATCACGCCGCGCAAGATCTCCTCTCGCATTCCGCAACCGTTGTCGCTGACCGAAAGGGTCAGGGTTTCATCGGTTTCCGTAATGGTGATCGAAATCAGCGTAGCGCCCGCCTTAACGGAATTTTCGGTGATATCAAGAACGTTTAAAGAAAGTTCCTTCATTCCGTTCTCCCTTCCAAGGCACAGAACAATCGGTGACGGACGTAATCCGTACTGTAAGGCTCATCTTCCAATAGGAAGAAATGCTCCTTATCCCGAATGTCCCAAAGATAGTGTGCATCTGAACCGATGACCGTTTGCATCCCGCAGATCTGTGGGTGTGCGTTCTGATAAGCTTCGATCTTTTCGGCATCGTGAAACTCCGCGATCGTAAACGTTGGAGTCGGCGGAAAGCCGCCTAACGTCGCCAGAATTCCGTTTGCCTCCCGATCGACGTGTGCCGGAAAACAGATTCCGTGATGTGCTTTGACCAACGGAGGCACGTCATCCAAGGAGAGCGTGGTCGCATTGGAAAGCAGATCCGGCTCGGTTTCAACGGTCTCGTCATTTTCATCGACCACAAGCTGATCTCCGAAAATATCCACACGGTTTGGAATGTGAATTCTGACATCGTTTACAGCGTCACCAAAACGCATGGCATCCTCGAGATGCTCAAACAGGCATACCACGTGGATATCCTCTGCCGTTGTCAGCTCCATTCCCGCCACGGGAATGATCCCCTGCTTTTTTGCCGCCGCGAAAAACGCGGGACAGTTTTTGCAGGAATTATGATCGGTCAGTGCAACGATATTCAAGCCTGCCAACGCCGCCATCCCCGCAATGTTATTGGGGGTCATATCGTTGTCGGCGCAGGGGGATAGGCAGGAATGAACGTGAAAGTCGTAATAGTATCGGTTCACAGCCCGAGAGCCGAGAGCGCCGATGCGACCTCGTAAGCGGTCTGATCCGTCGTATAGATGTTGACCCCCTTTTGCTCCGCCGTTGTGCGGACGTTTTCCTCCAGCGTCACGCCCTCCGAAAGAACGATACAAGCAACATCTGCCAATGACGCAACCGCCACGATGTTGATATTCGACATGATGGTGATCCAGACGTTATCGCTCTTTGCGCGTCCCATCACCCAGCTGAGAAGGTCGCCGATGTAGACTCCCGACGCCTCGCGCTCCTCATCCGCTACCGAAAGCGGCTTTAAGGAAAGTGCTGTTGCGATCTCACGAATCTTCATGGCTCTGCTCCTTTTGCTTTTGATCAGTCATTCGACTTTTTTCAACCGGACAACCGCCACGATCGGCAACGCCCTTGACCACATCCTCCGCAAACGCGCGGCAGTTTGGAGCTCCGCAGGCACCGCAATCGATCCCCGGCAGTTCGGTTCTGATTTTTTGAATGTCCGCCATCATCCGAAGCGACTCTGCAAAGCTTTCGCTCAGTCGCGAGATCGGACGGTAAGCAGGCATGTTTTCGAAAAAGTAATAGTCAGGAATGTATTCCCTTTCCTCTCCCATCAGCACGTTTTGTGAAACGGGGAGGTAACGGCGAAGCGTTTGTAATCTTGCCTTGGCAACGAAGGGGTTTTCAAGCGCCATAACGCCGCCGACGCATCCGCCCGGACATGCGTTAAGCTCCACAAACTCCAAAGAGGAGATGTTGCCGTTTTCCAACTGTTCCAGCACGCGAGAGACGTTCTCAATGCCGTCCGCCGCGAGATACTTATCGTTAAAGATCGCGGAGGACTCGCCTCCCGAGGTCGCCCAGCCGATTCCGATCATTCCGGAATTGGAGATCGGTTCGGGAGACTGTTCGCGTCTCATGACGTTGATCAGGTTGAAATAGATATCACTGATCGAGAGGACCTCGTCCACTTCGCTTTTATAGTCTCCAAATCCGTTTTTGACGTAAGAGACTTTTGCGGGACAGGGAGAAATAAAGCAGACGCAAATATCTTCGTCTTTGAGTTCCGGATGCTCGCGCTTTGCCTTCTCTCTTGCCATTTTTGCCGCGATCTCCATGGGAGGCAGCATTGGCATGATGTGCTCGCGCAGCATCGGATAACGCAGAGAGATCAGACGCATGACCACAGGACACGCGGAGCTGATAACCGGCTTGACGATTCCTTCGGTTTTGAGATAGAGCCTTGTGTATGCGGAAACAAGCTCCGCCGCCTGCGCTACCTCTACCACATCATCAAATCCGATATCCAACAACCCCTGAAGAACGTAGTCCACGTCCTCCAATTCCTCAAACTGACCGTACAATGTCGGTGCAGGAAGAGCGATCTTCCAACGATACTTCAAAACAGCATCCAGCTTGCTGTAGGTTGCCTTTTTGGCGTTGTTGGGACAATGCCTGATGCATACGCCGCAGTCGATACACCGTTCCGAAGAGATCTCTGCATGCCCGTCGTGAATCCGTATCGCCTCGGTGGGACAGCGCTTCAGACACATCGTACATCCCGTGCATCTTGACACATCCAACGAAACCGAATGTTCATAGGTATTCATCGTAACACGTAACTCCTTTGTCGGATTTTACTGTTATGGTTGAAAGCTTTACAAATTGACCGTCATGGTGATGCAGGTTCCCTTGCCCGATTCGGAGTCGATCCGAATGGAGTCGGAATACCGCTTCATGTTCGGCAATCCCATTCCCGCGCCGAAGCCCAAGGAACGGATGTTATCGGGAGCGGTGGAAAAGCCCTCCTGCATAGCAAGCTCGATGTTGGCGATTCCGGGACCGTGGTCATTGAGAATGATCTCGATCCGATCCTCATAGATCAGCACGTCCGCCTCTCCGCCGCCTGCGTGGATGACCATATTGATCTCTCCCTCGTACATCGCGATCGAGACCTTTCTGATGATCTCGGGCGAAATGCCAAGCTGGCGCAAGCTCTTTTTGACTTGTACAGATGCCTGCCCCGCAGAGGTAAAATCATCACCATCTACCAAAAAATGAAGTTTTACCGCCTCATTCATTTTGCCACCACGTTTCCGATCAAGCCCGAAGCATACAGCTTACCGCACGCCTCGTACATTCTCTTGCTTGTCTTGAGCAGCACCATTCCGTGCTCCTTTGCAAGCTCCACCATCTCCTCGGTAGGACATTTTGAGCGGACGAATACGATACACACCATATCCATCATTTCAGCGGTCCGAACAACCTGAGGATTGACCAGACCCGTGAGCAGCACTGCCTGATCCTTAACGTAAGCAAGCACGTCGCTCATCATGTCGCTTCCGCAAGCGGAATAGACTTCATTATCCAGCATATCTTCGCCGCAAACGACGTCTGCCTTGAGCAGGGCTTGGATCTCCGAAATTTTCATGCGCTTGATTCCTGCCTTTATTGATGTAAATTTAGTTGCGTGGAATTATTTGTATTTTGCAAGGATGGAATCAACGTCATCAACAGTCAGTCTTCCGTAAACCTCGCCATTAACGGTCAAAACAGGTGCCAGACCGCATGCACCGATGCAACGAGTTGCCTCGATGGAGTACTTACCGTCGGGAGAAGTGCTTCCAACGGGAACGTTCAGCTTTTCGGAGATCGCGTTGATGATGTCACCCGAGCCCTTGACGTAGCAAGCGGTACCGAGGCAAACTGCGATCGCGTACTGACCGTCGGGATTGAGCTTGAACTGTGCGTAGAAGGACACGATACCGAAGATCTCCTCCAAGGAAACGCCGGTCTTTGCTGCGATGATCTCCTGTACCTCCAAAGGCAGGTATCCGTAGATCTCCTGAGCCTCCTGCAGGATAGGCATCATAGCGCCCTTCTCACCGACATGCTTTGCGATGACGGCAAGGAGCTTTTCTTCCTGCTCTTTTGTCCCGTGAAAATCGACCGTGGTCAATTTCTTTTTCATAATTCCAAAACCTCCTGAAAAATTTGTACTTTGAAACAGCCCGCGTTTTGGACTTTTGCGGCTGTTTACACAATTGGACATCTTATTATACTATACTTTTTCAAAAAAATCTATAGTTTTTCGAAAAAAAGTTATTTTTTTATCAATATTTCCGCGATTTTTTTATTTCTCTGTCGGAAATTGGATTTTTTCACCTGAAAAAGCCCTCAAAACAACCGAAAACGGTATTTTGAGGGCTTGGTTTCAACCTATTATATTTAATGTCAATGTTTCAGAAGGAATTTGACCGCCTCGTTGACCCAAGGCTCACATTCCATCGCGTGCTCGGGTTCCATTGTCTGGGTAATATAGTTTCCAAGGCAAGTGCCATGCCCTCCTCTTTCCCAAATGCGCATTTCAAACGGAACCTTATGGCGGTTGAGTGCCGTTGCAAAAACAAGCGAGCATTCGGAAGGCACACCGAAATCGTCTGAATTGTGCCAGAGGAACGCGGGCGGCGTATCCTCATCCACGCGGTTTTCCAACGACAGCAATTCGATCACCTCAGGGGTCAGCTCCTCCTCGTTTTGAGAGAACAGATTGAGGAAAGATCCGCGATGCAGAACGTTGATGACGGGATAGGACAAAACCATGGAATCGGGGCGATAGAGTCTGCGGTCCCCCTCGATGAGTCCGTTGATGCAGGAATGCTTCCACAACGTTCCGACCGATGCCGCCAGATGTCCGCCGGCGGAAAATCCGCAAACCGAAATGCGGTTGGGATCGATGCCGTATTCCTCCGCGTGCTCACGAACGAATCGAACGGCACTCAACCCCTCTAAAAGCGATTGCGGAAAACGCGCGGGATAGACACTATAGTTGAGAACAAACGCGCAAAAACCATGAGATAAGAAGGACAGCGCAATCGGCTCGCCCTCCCCCTCGTAGGTCATTCCGTATCCGCCGCCCGGGAAGATGATAATCGCGGGACGGTTGGTTTGAAAATACCCTCTCGGAGTAGGATCAGGAATATACCCGCGCAGAGGTACCGTTTTCCCTCTTACCTGAATCTCATGTGTAATAAACTGCATACTTTTACATCCTTTCGGTGATTGTCTTATTTTAGTTTATAAAATCTGCTCCAAGGCATTGGCGATGCGCGCCGAAGCGTTGCCGTCGCCATAGATCTTGGATGGTTTTTTCATGCCTTGATATTCTTCGGAATCGGGCGCCAGCAGGCGGAGACCCAAGTCGGTAATCCCCTCTTCGCTGCTTCCCGCAAGACGCAAAACTCCTGCGCGCAAGCCCTCACTTCGTTCGGTGGAAAAGCGCGTAACCATTGTTGGGATCCCCAATGCAACCGCTTCCTCCTGAATCCCACCGCTATCGGTAATGATCAGATGTGCCCTTGCAAGAAGATGATGGAAGGACACGATTTCGGGAGGCTCGATCATGCGGATGCGCGGGTGATTTTTGATTATTTCCGCCGCCGCGCGGCGCACCTCCGGATTGTGATGCAAGGGACACACGGCAATCACATCCGGATAGGAATCGACCAACACGCGCAATGCGCGAAGCATCCCGCGGATGGGCTTCCCAAAGCTCTCGCGCCTGTGTGCCGTAAACACAACAACGCGCACACCTTCGGGAAAGCTATGAGGACACCTCGGCTTCTTTTCTGTCAGCGTATAACGCAATGCATCCACCACGGTGTTCCCCGTGATGAAAACCGAAGATTCTCTCACACCTTCCTTGACAAGGTTCTTTTTTGCCGTCACAGTCGGGGCAAAATGATAGCTTGAATAAAGAGAGATCGCCGTTCGGTGAAATTCCTCCGGAAACGGAGAATCCATATGATAAGTACGCAACCCCGCCTCAACGTGCCCCACGGGAATCCCGTTATAAAAGGCGGAAAGCGACGCGGCAAACGCTGTAGTGGTATCTCCCTGTACCAAGACCATGGACGGTCGCTCTGCCTGCAGAATCTCGTCACTTCTGCGCAGAATGCGGGCATGAACGCTTGAAAGCGTTTGCCCCGTCCGCATCACGTCAAAATCGAAATCCGGCTTGACCGAAAACGCTTCCAAAGCGCTGTCAAGCATCGCGCGGTGCTGCCCCGTAGAGCAGACCTGCACCTCGAATCGTCCTCGTCTTTTCAATTCCCTGATCAAGGGACAGAGCTTGATCGCCTCGGGCCGTGTGCCGACCACTATCATAATACGTTCCATTCGACAGCCTCCTTTTGAAGATCGTTACAATGTACGATTTTCAAAAGAGGTTTAGAACTTTTATTCCTTGGGTTCCAAAATCAAATGCTGTGGGAGTCCGTTTTGATAAAGAGGCGTTCTCTCTCCCCGAATCAGAGGAAGCAGATACTCGCAGCAAGCATCCGTGACGTGGTTGCCGCGCTCGTTGATAAACAGGTCATCCACATAGCGGATCTGATTTGCGATCTCGGAAACGTCGCGCGGAACGAATTGGATTCGGTAAGGTGCATTCGACACACGCTTTGCGGTGATCATACAGCGACTCTTTCCGCGCAAGGCTTCTCTGATCGCAGCTTTACCCGTGCGCACGGACTCGGAAAGATCCGTTTGGGATGCAAGATGAGCCGCACACCGTTGCGGAAGGTTGAGCTCGATGGAGCGAACCTTGCATCCGATTTCTGTTTTTACGGCAAGCTCCAATGCCTTACCTGTTCCCGCAAGATATGCATGACCGAAAGCGTCCTTTGCCCCCGTTTGTGTTCCCTCTCCGACATATCTCCCATCGGCAAAACGCAAGCCCTCGGATACCGCGATAACGACGTTTGGATGCTTTTTCAACGCCGCACGCACATCCTCATAGAAAGAATCCATATCAAAAACACGTTCGGGTAGATAAACAAGATCCGGCTCCATACCGTTAACGACACGTCCGATCGCAGATGCCGCGGTCAACCAGCCCGCATCCCGTCCCATGATCTCAATGATCGTAACAGCGGGAATCGTGTAGACCGCGCAATCGCGCAAGATCTCCTGCGTGGTGACGGCAATATATTTTGCGGCAGAGCCAAAGCCCGGCGTGTGATCGGTGCCAACGAGATCGTTATCAATGGTCTTTGGAACGCCCATAATGATCATCTCATATCCGTTCATACGGGTATATTCCGAAAGCTTTGCAACCGTATCCATCGAATCGTTGCCGCCGATGTAAAAGAAATAGCGGATATTATATTTGCGGAAAATCTCCATCATGCTCTCATAAAAGGCATCATCCTCACCCATTTTGGGCAGCTTTTTGCGACAAGAGCCGAGTGCCGCCGCAGGAGTTTGCTCCAAGAGCTTCAGCTGCTTCTCAGAATGAAAAAACGCCCCCAAATCGATCAGATCCTCACGCATAAGCCCCTCAACACCATTACGCATACCGTAAAGCGTTTGAATGGGACCTCGCTCACGCCGAGACAGATATCCGCGGATCACCCCCGCCAACGTGGCGTTGATCGCCGCCGTAGGTCCTCCGCTTTGTCCGACGATCGCATTTCCGAAAAGCTGTTTCATAAGCGCTCTTTCTCCGTTTCTTGAATTTAAAATAAGTATAACACAGTTCTATTCCCCTGTCAATGAAAAGACCGCGAAAAAATGCCGTACAAGCAAAAAAATGTCTTGCACGGCATATATTGAAGCAGATCAAAGGAGGAGTTTTTATGCTGCTTACACTATTCTCTTTTCTGACAAGGATCCTGCATGTGATCCTTGGCGTCAATCTTCCGCAAAATTTTCCGTCACCGCTCTCCGACGAGGAGGAACGCCGTTGCTTTTTGGCAATGGAACAGAACGACGAGGATGCGCGTCAAACCTTGATCCTTCATAACCTGCGTTTGGTATCTCACATTGTACGAAAATACTATTCCTCCGCCAAAAACGCGGAGGATCTGGTATCGATCGGCACGATTGGTCTGGTCAAGGCGGTAGATACTTTCAATATTCACAACGGCGCGCGCTTTGCCACTTATGCCGCCAAATGTATTCAAAACGAGATCCTCATGCATTTTCGGTCGCAGAAAAAGCTTGCCGCCGAGGTATCGATCAACGAAACGCTGGACGTGGATCGCGATGGGAATCCTCTGACCTATATTGACGTGATTTGCTGTGAGGAGGATTTTGCCGAGGAGATCGACCGAAAGATCATGACAGACAAAATGCTCCAATACGTAGACCGTTTGCTCTCTCCGCGTGAGCGCCAAATCATCGTCATGCGTTACGGTCTGGGCGGAACGCCGGCAAAAACACAACGGGAGATCGCACAAGAGCTGAAAATTTCCCGCTCGTACGTCTCCCGTATTGAAAAAGGTGCTTTGGAAATTTTAAAAAGTGCGCT
Source organism: Eubacteriales bacterium (assembly GCA_045632805.1). Taxonomy (GTDB): domain Bacteria; phylum Bacillota; class Clostridia; order Oscillospirales; family CAG-272; genus UMGS1865. The sequence goes on from JAZQXI010000160.1 coordinate 8,859, forward strand.
CAAATAATTCAAAAGCCTTTTTGCTTCAACCAGACAACCAAAAGAATCTGCAAAACAAGTCCTATTACATTGACCACCCAGAAATACCAATGTCGCGTTTTATGGCGCAACACATTCATTCCAAGCAAAGCACCTACGGCGCCCCCCAAAAATCCAACGCCAAGAAGCACTGCCTCGGGAATACGAAAGCGGTGCTTTTTTGCCTTCCGCTTATCACGCCAATACAGCCAAAAGGCAATCAGACTCATCACGGCATATACAGGAATTACATATAGATACATCATCTGCCACCTCGCTTTGTTTTTTCTTTATTATACCAAAAAACGCGGCGAAATGCAACTGTTTTTATTTTTTTCTCGGAAAATGCGGCAGATCCCCCTGTGAAGGTCCATCAAGCAGCTTTCCTTCGCGATCAAAGCGAGAGCCGTGACAAGGACAATCCCAGCTTCGTTCCCATGGGTTCCATTTCAGCACGCATCCGAGATGAGGACATCTGGGGCGGCGTAAAAGGATCAGATTTCCCATTGTCTCCCACGCATTTGCCGCAAGCTGTGGGCGCAGGATACTGCGCGACGGGGTAAGCAATCGCGCTTCGGGCGTTTCCTTTTTTTCGGTCAGCAAATCGCAAAGAATACGCGCCGCCATCATCGCACCCGTCATCCCCCACTTTCCAAATCCCGTTGCCACATAAAGCCCATCCGTTCCCGCGCTGTAGCGGCCGACGTATGGTAAGCCATCCAATGTCATGCAATCCTGTGTTGCCCAACGAAAACGCTCTTGGGAATCCGGATAATGCTGTGCGGCAAAGCGCAAAGCCTGTGCCCAGCCGTCGCTTTCCTTGCCCGTTCGGTGTGAGCCGCAACCGATGAGAAGCAGACCGCTTGCCGATCGAAAGGACAGTCCTTTTTCGTCCGCATCAATATAATTTCCCTCAACCTCTTCTACCCCATCAATTGCCAATACGTAGGAACGACTCTGATACATTTTGAGGAAATAGCTTCCATGCTTATTAAGAAACGGAAAATGCGTAGCCACCACCACCCGTTTGGCGTGTACACGGGCGTGTTTGGTGATGGCATCGGTACCAATCAGCTCCGTTACGCGACTATTCTCGTAAATGTGGAGCGGATCGGAGATTGCAGATAAAAATTTGAGCGGATGAAATTCCGCTTGTCCCGGCACCCCAAGTGCGCCGTCAATGGAAATCGGAATTCTGATTTGATCCATCCACGCGGTTTTAACACCGATCTCTTTCAGCAATGCTTGCTCTGCTTCCAACATATCCCGTCCGCGTTTGGAATAAACGAAGGAATCCGACACACGAAAATCGCAATCGATCCCCTCACAAAGTGAGCGATACTCCGCAAGCGCCCGTGCGTTGGCTTCATAATAGATCTTCGCACCTTCCAAGCCAAAGCGATCCGCGATCTTGCGATAACACAAGCCGTGCTGAGCAGTGATCTTTGCCGTTGTGTTTCCCGTAACGCCGCCGCAAATGCGATCCGCCTCCAATAAAATATACTCCACTCCTGCGCGGTGTAAAAAGGATGCGCAAAGGAGTCCTGCGATTCCGCCACCTATGATCAGCACATCGGTTTTGACGTCTTTTTCAAGACGCGGAAATTGCGGAAGCGTTGCGCTATCATGCCATAATGATTTCATTCGCCCTCCCAAAAAGCTTTTTTGTTATTCTTTGTTGAAAGAATCGAAATTATACATTTTTTACCGATAAACACCACAAATTGAGGGCTTTCTCTTGACAAATGCGGAAATAATGTGTATAATGAAATTGAAGACAGAAGCATACACCGCACACGTGTTATGGGAGGAAGCATATGAATCAGGTCATTACAATCGGTCGTGAATTCGGAAGTGGAGGACGTGAGCTGGGAAAGCGTTTGGCAGAACGTCTGGGCTACGCTTACTACGACAAAGAGATCATCGAGGAGATTGCCAAGCGTACTCAGCTTGCCGAAAGCTATGTGCATCAGATCGTCGAGCAAAAAGCAGGGGTCTTTTTCCCCATTACCATCGGACGCACGCTCCATCACGTACATCCCGTAGGCTCGGATTATATGCTCAAGCAGTACACCGCCGTTTACACCGAACAGGCAAACGTTTTGCGTGAGATGGCGGAAAAATCCAATTGCATCATCGTCGGTCGCTGCGCGGACTATATTCTCAAAGAGCATAAGCCGCTGCGCTTGTTCGTTTATGCGGATATGGCATCCAAGCTCGAACGTTGCAAATTGAAGGCTGAAGAGCATGAGGGACTTTCCGACAAGGATCTGAAAAAGAAAATCCGCCGCGTGGACCGCAGCCGTGCAAAATACTATCAATACTATACCGGACACAAATGGGGCAACCGCTCCAACTACGATCTTTGTATCAATACCTCTACCATTTCCGTCAAGGAATGTGCCGAAATGTTGGTACATATGTTGGAAAAACGCTAAATTTATGAACACAAAAAGACCTTTGCGCAAGCAAAGGTCTTTTTGTATTTACGGATCGCAGATCCCACACGGGATATACCCAGCCTCAATCGCTTCCTCGCGAGTCAAAAACCAGATAGCGTTCTGTTCCCCGGGAATTTTGGAGCAGGAAACGCTGTGAAACTTTTTGGATTCCAAGTTTCCAACGTATTGGTATTCTGTTCCGCCGTTTTCTCCCGAGCCGCTTCCCGTCCCTTCCGTTGGATTGGTGATTGCGTCACTGTTCTTGGCTGTGGTGAAGGTCAGCGTTTTGCCATCGGTACTTTTACAAACAATATCTCCCTGTATATCCGTTCGATACAATTGAATCTCGGCATCACGGTAGCGTGAAAGAACCACTTCATTGGGATGCCCGTAGCTGTTCCCCGTGCCAACCGAAATGATACCGTACTGTGGGGCAACTTCCTTGAGGAAACGGTAAGAACTGGAGGTCTCGCTTCCGTGATGACCGACCTTGAGGACGGTAGCGTTCAGCAAAGCGCCCGATTCAATCAGATCTGCCTCGGCATCGCTCTCCATATCTCCCGTAAACAGGAAGGAAAGTTCACCGTAAGCAATACGGAGTACGATGGAGGTGTTGTTGGTTTCGGAATAGCTTTTGATGGGTCCTAATACAGTCACCGATGCACTGCCAAGCGAAAACGCATCTCCCGCCTGCGGCACGGTAATGCTACTTCCTCTCGCCTCAACCCGGCTTACAAAATTGGAAAACACTTTTGTGTCCGCCGTTTTGACGGGTGCGAAAACCGTTCCGACCGTGGCATACGTCAAAGCACCCGAAAGCCCTCCAACGTGATCCTCATGCGCGTGCGAACAGACCACATAATCAAGATGCGTCACTCCATGCTTTTGGAGATACGTATAAATCAGATTGCTGTCTCCCGCGTTTCCGCCATCGATCAGCATCGCCTTGCCGTCACACATCACCAATGCGGCATCTGCCTGCCCGACATCGATAAAATGAATGGCAAACGATGAACCGGATGGAAGTACTTCCTCTTCACTTGACGGATGATTTCCATTAAAAGAACCGCCCCCATTGACAGTCGGATCATTTTGACCGTTTGACCAAGTTGTTTCGCCGTCCGGTTTCCATTCATCGCAACCTGTCATGGGCAAAAGCACCAACAGAATTGCAAAAAGCAATGAAAGAATGCGCTTTTGCATCATTTTGTCTCCTTTCAAGTGAAACGAACCGCTCTCAGTTGCCGAATTCTACCAACTCCAGCCCTTCGTTGTTCTCCAATGTATGGCTGATGTGCCACTCACTGTTAAAGAGCAAGAAATCGTTTCCGCGGAAGTCCTGCACCCACTTGACGTCAAACAGATGCAACTTTTGTGGGTCCATGCCGTTGGCGATTCGGCGGATATACTGATAGGATTGCGGATACTGCTTGTACGTAACGCCGTACTCCGCTTTCATACGAGATTCCAAAACATCGTATTGGAGCATGCCGACCACACCTACGTAGACGCGCTCCAAGCCCCCGCCCGGCTCAATAAAGATCTGGATGGCACCCTCTTGCGCGATCTGGTTCATCCCCTTTGCAAACTGTTTACGCTTCATGCTATCGATCTGCTCGACCATTGCGAAGCACTCGGGGGCAAACGTGGGGATACCTTCAAACTGTACCTTTTGGGTCTTTTCGCACACGGTGTCACCGATGGAAAAGATGCCCGGATCAAACACACCGATGATGTCTCCCGCATATGCCTCGGTGATGATCGAGCGCTCCTGCGCCATCATCTGTTGGGGCTGGGAGAGCTTGAGGGCTTTACCGCCTTGCACGTGGAAATATTCCTTATCGTGCTCGAACTTGCCCGACACGATACGCATGAAGGCGATACGGTCGCGGTGTGCCTTATTCATATTTGCCTGAATCTTGAAAACGAACGCCGAAAAGCCTTCGTCAAAGGGCGCCACTTCAACTTCTCCCGCCTTACGGGAAAGGGGCGCCGTGGTCATTTTGAGAAAATGCTCAAGAAAGAACTCTACGCCGAAGTTATTCAGGGCTGACCCGAAGAACACGGGAGAGAGCTTGCCGCAACGGACGGCTTCAAGATCGAAATCAAAGCACGCACCGTCAAGAAGCTCGACCTGCTCGGTCAATTCCTCTCTTGCATAAGAGCCGATCAATTCATCCATGCGCGCGGTATCGGTAATGTCGCAATCGATTGACGCAAGACGGTCACGCCCGCGGTGAGAGTCGCCAAACGCAAGGATCTTATGCCCATCACGGTCATACACGCCTTTAAAGCCGACACCGCAACCAATGGGCCAGTTCATGGGATAGGTACCGATGCCAAATTCCTTTTCCAATTCGTCGAGCAAGTCAAAAGGATCGCGCGCCTCGTGGTCGAGCTTATTGATAAAAGTAAAGATCGGGATATGGCGCATCGCACAGACCTTGAAAAGCTTACGAGTCTGCGGCTCAATGCCCTTTGCCGCGTCGATGACCATGACCGCGCTATCCGCCGCCATGAGCGTGCGGTAGGTATCCTCCGAAAAGTCCTGGTGTCCGGGAGTATCCAGAATATTGATGCAATAACCCTCGTATTCAAACTGCATGACCGACGAGGTGATTGAAATACCTCTCTTTTTCTCCATTTCCATCCAGTCGGAAACGGCATGACGGTCGGACGCCTTTCCCTTGACCGACCCTGCGGTTTGGATAGCGCCTCCGTAAAGCAAAAATTTCTCGGTCAATGTCGTTTTACCCGCGTCAGGGTGCGAAATGATCGCAAACGTGCGGCGGCGGTTGATCTCCTGTTGCAACTGACTCATCGTTGTGTGTATCCTCTCGTTTTTTCAAATTAACTGTAATATTATAACATATCCTTTGAAATAATGCAAGAGTTTTAAAAAAATAAAAGCAGGGCGATGAAATCACCGCCCCACTTTAATTTGCTTACCACTCATCATCAGGAAGCTCAATACCGCCCGACGAATTATTATCGGTTGTTTCGGTGCCATCCGATGTTCTAAGCACATCTTCGTCGCAAAGTATGACAAATTCCATTTCAAGTTCTTCATAAACCTTTTTCATGCTAATAACCTCCTCATAAAATGTTTTTCTTTTTTTAAACCCAAGGTGTCCAGTATCCATCATAGATACCGTCTCCAGATTCACCGTAATCAACATTGCCATCACTTTCATTCGGGTTTGCATATGCATATGCTGAATCACCGTATTGCATCATCGCCTGCACCAAGTCTACCAAAGCCATGTTACTGTCATTCCGTTTTGCATATGCATAAGATTCAATGCTATAGCTGATTGTATCGCTAACCGCTACGTTATCACGATATATCGTCAAATATACGGCCTCCGACATTTGCCCGGCGTTAAACTGATCAAAATAAACATAGTAGCCGTCGGTGGTCTCTTTAAACTGTTCGGAAGGAATATCCCAGCTGTTGCCATGCGCATCCCTTACTTGGACCACAAGATTTTCAATGCTGTCAGTCGAAATTTTGAATCGCATTGCAACCGAATCTTCCAGCCTCAATCCGCCACCCTTCCATTCAACGGTAGAATTCTCGATGTCCTTATATGCAATATTTTGAACGCTCCGATAGCTTCGAATATCTGCGGTTCCCCATCTCTTTTGTTCCTCTGTCAAAGCAGAATTCACCAGCGCATCGGTACGGTAATTCATATAAATCTGCGATTGCGCACCATAGTCGAGAAGATCAACCAAAAGACGGCGCAAGGACAAATATTCATCACCGGTACATTTTTCCAACATATTATAACAATAGGTCGCTACGCTGTACTCGCGGGTTTCACCTTGGAATTCCAGACCGTCGATTTCCGCATACAATGTTGCAGAAACTGTGTCGTTCAACTTGTGGGGGGCAATATCAGCAAACTTAAATACATACTTCCCGTCTGCTACTGTGTAATCTCTAACAATGACCTCTTTACTGTCAATCACAAATTTGACGTAAGGATTCTTAAATTCACTCTCAAAAAGACCTGCATTGACTTTGTAATTTATCGCTAAATTGTCCTGAAGAACGACAGAGGCACCTGAAAATTTGAGAAGCGGAATTTCGGTCTCATCAAATATTAGACCGCAATTTGCACAGTGGTGTGAAGCGATTCCCATTGTATCTTCTGTAGGCGCTACATCGACAATCCACCCCGCCGAAAAATCATGAATCACACATGTAAAAGGTGTTTGGGCAACATTGTTTCCTTCATTTAAGTCTTCATGACCCGTAGGAAGAATCTTGAATGTATACACTTCTCCGCCATAATTTTCAGGGAGCATGTACGAATACTTCAAAATCGAAGTTCCAAATGGCATAAGCTTATCAATCAATTGTTCTTGTTTGATAATTTGATCGCCAGACATTATAATCAATTCAAATGCATCAAATTCCACTGAGCTATTATTCTGCACGCCAAATTCCAAATTCAACATATTGTTTTTTAGATTTGTATCATCAAAATCAACATAATTCAATGCAATATCAATCTCATTTGTGCAACCTGTTACTGCAATTGTTGATGTTTCACTACCATCCGAATTCTCCAATATGTAGTTTAAAGCCACAAGCGTTGTACCATCATTCAAGACTACGGGAGAAAGATTTCTAATATATGTTCCTTCATCTACATATACTTCAAAATTAGACCACTCACTTTCGGCAATATTCATATTCAAAGTGCTATGATACACCGTTTTTGTAAAGTCAGGATTTAATGTTACTGTAAACAAAGAAAACTGCTTATTATTCCCAGCCACCGTAAATGAATTGATACCATTCATATTATCATAACAAATGGTAGTTTCACCGTCGTACGAATAAAAGTTTGAATCAGTCGTGTAAAAAAGAATTCCCTCTGCATAATCAAAGCACGTAATATTTGACGAAACTAAACTTGTAGTTTGTTGTTCGAAAGAATAATAATACAAACTACGAGCTTCACCATCAATAAGTGCATAATATGCTCCTGTTTCACAAAGAATGACATTGCCGATTAACGCAGTAGTGTTAATCAATTCCGTTTGCAAAGTGATATTTCCAGCATCGTCAACCTTGGCTATATGTAGCGAATTATTTCCTGACATTTGCAAAATATTATTGTCGCTATTTTCTACCCACGCGATAGTTGAAATACCATTTGAACCATATATAACAGGATAAAATTCGAAAGTGCTATTTTCTTGATTGTTGAGTTGAATCGGTTCGGTCAAGGACTGCGTTTTCGAATCAAATACTGTCATATACAAATCATAATGAGAAAGTGAATCAGAAAGTTCCACATCGCTTTCAAAAATTTGATTTGCTTTTTGCCAAACTATATATGCTAATGTTCCATCCGAATAGACAAACGGTCTATCCATCATCGTTCCGTCCTCATATATAGCAGTGGGTTCGGTCCAATTTTGTCCATTATAATATGAATATAAAACAGAGCATCTATTTTCAATAGTCTTCTCACCGGTATCATCAAGCCATACTAACAACATATTATCATTATTAAATTTAACAAGTTTTACATTATTGTATGGATAGGAATTATTTTTTCTGAAATCCAAACCACTATAATTAGACAGATTAGCATTTCTAAGAGAAAAAGTTGTTTGCAAATACGAGCGCTCCATAGGCTCAATTGACTCTAACATTTTCTGATATTCTTCCAATATCGTGGTATCGTTTTCAGATGACAACAATGACATTATTGCCCAAGGAGAACCGAAATCAGGATATAATTCTGTACTTGCCACCGGCACGCGATCACTGTTCTTACGCCCTAAAAGCGCAAGTTCCCACTTCACATCCAAAGAAACACCAACACTGAACGGGCAAGACAAGTCAGTAGTTGATATAATGGCTGCTAAAGTACCGATTGCCTCTATTTGTCCGTATGCCTCGGCTTTTCCGAAAATTGTATCGATAGATCCGCCAATACCGCCGCCAACACTTACAACGAACTCCGGATTAACGGATATTTGTGGGTTCACCTTGTCGTCCTCTTTGGTAAAGGTCAAAGATCCATCAACACCACCCGAAAAACCTAAAAATACATATACAAGTGACATGGGATAGTGCTTAAACTGAACTCCTGCATCGAAGGATGCAATGATTCCACCGTCATAATATTCATATTTTCCATTATTGACTTTGAATTCTGCATAACCGGCAAGCGCACATGAAACATTGATTCCCATACTGGCGTCAAAGGTTTTTAATTTTCCGCGTAAGGATGAAAAACGATTCCATAAACGAGTATCATGTACTTTTTTGCCACTAAACTCCTCATAAATGCTTTTCACTTCTTGATAAGATTTAGACCAATATGCAGTAGAGTTTGCAGAAGCCTGTACGTTTGCCGCCCCTTTTTGATCGAAGCCAATCAAAACTTTAATTGATCCGTCTTCTTCTGCAATAATCTGCAATTTATCTGCTATGTTAAGGCTTACTCCAGCCTCAACCTCTATCAAAGAAACATCACCAATATAGGGGATAGGAATTTTAGCACCTTTTAACGCATAAGGACCAAGCTGGATACTTCCTAAAGCTGCTACGATTTCTTGCAAGCTGGAGGTGTAATTTCCTTCTCCGATATTTTCCACACCGCTCGGTAATTTCAATGAACCAAGCTTATCGCAGAACTGAAAGACATTATTTCCAATCGTTTTTAACTTGCTGTTTGATGCAAATTTCACATTTGACAAGTCGTAGCATCCACTAAATGCTCCATCTTGAATTTCTACAACACTGGCAGGAATTACAATATTAGATAATCCCCAACAATAGCGGAATGCATAATGTTCTATCAAAGTTACACCTTCCGGAATTGTCATGCTCCCCATCTCATATTGGTTACTAAAAGCATTGGCACCGATAATTTTAACATTGGATGGAATATTGGATGTACTACACCCTAAAACCATCTTTTGAGAATCTCGTGTAATCAAGCAGTTTCCTGATGTGTAAAAAGTCGGATTTGAGGAACTTACATTCAAAGAACGAAGACTCTTATTTCCGGAAAACGCAGAACTATTGACACTCGTCAATCCACTTCCAATTGTTAAATCAGTCATATTGTGACAATAACTTACCGCTTCCCACCCAACAGAGGTTACACTATCCGGAATAGAGAAGCTGGAAAAATTACAACACTTAAGGGCATATGCACCAATATTGGTCACCCCATTCTGAATGATAACTTGATTAATATCTGCACGATATTTAAACCATGGAACCGATTCGGCCGAGTCAAAACTCTCCATAGAACCATTACCGGATATTGTAAGCTTATATCCGGATGAATCTTTACTCAATGTTGCAGTTACTGTACCACTGGAAGAGATATCAAATGTTAAATCATTCTTTGTAGCAGCTGATGCTTCGATTCCTAAAAGTGGCACATAGCCACCAATTGTACATAAAACCAATAAAATTGATAATACTTTAAAGAGCATGAATTTGTTTTTCATTTTTTCCTCCGAAAATTTAAATCATTCGAACAGCATAACAAAAGTTATTCCCACCCCCAAATAAAAAAGTGCGCCTCAATCAGAGACGCACTTAAAATACGCTCTCTGATTGCTGCTACACAACTTTTTTGACATGCTTGAATGGACGCAAAAAAGCAGAGAGTGTATTTTTTGAAAAAATACACGCCCATTTCAAGCATTTTATAAAATATTAAGTTGTGTAGCAGGATTATTATAGCACTGTAAGCGAAAAATGTCAATGTTTTTAAATCATTTTGCATTGATTTTTCTTTAACAAAGTAAAGTGAGGGAACATCCGTTTCAAACATGTTTCCTCACTTTAAGTTACATATGATACACTTTTTTAGAATTCTCCGAAAGGATCATGCGGCGCTCGGCATCGGTAAGTTGGAGCTGCATAAAGGTGTTCAGCTCGCTTTCGGGCGACCACATCGGAAAGTCACTTCCAAACATTACGCGCTCCGCGCCGTATCGCTTGATCAAGCGCTCACCAAGCACCAGATCATTCCCCGAAAACGGGAAGGTCGAAGAGCAATCCACGTACAAATTGGGCATATCCGCCAACTCTCGGGATGCCTCGTCCCAAACCGACCAGCCGCCAAAATGCGCTCCGATGACAATCAACTGCGGAAACGCTTTTAAAACGGGTAACAAACGGTTGGGATTGGAAAAATCATATCGGTGGTCTCCCGTATGCATCAGGATCGGAAGTTTCTCCTCCTCGCACAGTTCGTACACACGCATCATGCGAGCGTCGTCAATGGGAAAGCCCTGAATATCGGGGTGGATCTTGATACCGTGGAGTCCCAGCTCTTTGATCTCGCGGATCACGGCATCCTGATCGGGACAATCGGGATGCGCCGATCCCAATCCCGTGAACAGACTCGGATGTTTTGCAACCTCATCCGCAATAAAATGGTTGATGCTGGTCACTTGCTTCGGCGTCGTTGCCACCGATTGCACTACGAAACGGTCGATGCCGACACGTTTTCCGATCTCCAACAGCTCCCCCGCCACGCCGCGGCAAGCGGCATGGGTGCTGTAAAACGCATCTGTGCCCGCTACGGCGCGATCAACGATCTTTTCGGGGTAGATATGGCAATGTGCGTCAACGACCTCGTATTTGTTCTCGATCATTTGTTCTCACCTTTTTTCAATCCAAGCTTTTCAACGGCTTCCTCGCGCATCTTGTACTTGAGGATCTTTCCTGCCGCGTTCATCGGGAATTTTTCAACAAAGTCCACGTATCTGGGGACCTTGTGGCGTGCCATGCTTGCCGCAACAAAGTCCTTCATTTCCTGCTCGGTCATGCTCTCCCCTTCCTTCAGGATCACGCACGCCATGATCTCCTCGCCGTACTTCTCGTCGGGAACACCGATAACCTGCACGTCGCTGACCTTGGGACAGGTATAAATGAATTCCTCGATCTCCTTGGGGTAAATGTTCTCACCGCCGCGGATAATCATATCCTTAAGACGCCCCGTGATTCGGTAGTTTCCGTCCGCGTCACGGCAGGCAAGGTCGCCCGTGTGCAACCAACCGTCGGCATCAATTGCCGATGCGGTTGCCTGCGGCATCTTGTAGTAACCCTTCATAATGTTGTATCCGCGCGCCACAAACTCTCCGTTGACACCGTCGGGACACTCCTCACCCGTTTCGGGATCGACGATCTTACACTCTACGTTCGCAAAAGCACTTCCCACCGTTTCGGTGCGCACCTCCAAAGAGTCGTAATAGCTACTCATGGTGCATCCCGGGGATGCCTCGGTTTGACCGTAGACCGACACGATCTCGGTCATATTCATGACCTCGGTCGCCTTTTTCATCAGGTCCGCGGGACAGTTGGATCCAGCCATGATTCCGATTCGCATATATGAGAAATCTGTCTTGGCAAAATCCTCGTGCTCCATCATGGCGATAAACATCGTGGGAACACCGTTAAAGGCGGTGATATGCTCGTTATGCACGCATGCGAGCGCGGGCTTGGGAGAGAAATACGGAAGCGGCAACATAGTAGCCCCGTGGGTCATGGATGCGGTCATGGAAAGCACCATGCCGAAGCAATGGAACATGGGAACCTGGATCATCATACGGTCTGCCGTGGACAGATCCATGTGGTCGCCTATATATTTACCGTTATTGACTACATTATAGTGCGTCAGCATGACACCCTTGGGAAATCCCGTGGTTCCCGAGGTATACTGCATGTTGCAGACATCATCCTTGTCAACCGCTGCCGCCATGCGATATACCTCGCTGACGGGAACCTGTGACGAACGTGCCAATGCGTCCTCCCAATCCATGCATCCCTTTTGACGGAAGCCGACGGTGATGACGTTGCGAAGGAACGGCAGACGCTTGCTGTGAAGCGCCTCTCCGGAACGGAGCTTTTCAAGCTCGGGACAAAGCTCTGCGATGATCTTGCCGTAATGGGTATCCTTGGAGCCTTCGGTCAGGATCAGGGTGTGGGTATCGGATTGCTTTAAGAGGTATTCCGCCTCGTGGATCTTGTACGCGGTGGTGACCGTGTCCAGGACGGCGCCGAGCTTTACGGTCGCCCAGAACGCGATATACCATTGCGGTACGTTGGAAGCCCAAACAGCCACGTGCGTGCCCGCCTTGACGCCAAGCGCGATAAGAGAACGCGCGAACTCGTCCACGTCGTCACGGAACTCGCTGTAGGTGCGGGTATAGTCAAGCGTTGTGTACTTAAAGGCATACTGATCGGGAAACTCCTCAACCATGCGATCCAGCACCTCGGAAAAGGTCAGATCGATCAGAAGATCCTTCTTCCAAACGAATTTACCCGTGTGCGCGCGGTTGTAATAGAGGGTGGATTCGTTACGTGAGGGGTCGCTGAACTGACGCATGAAGCCTATGAACTGCGAGAAGATGATCTCCATATCGTCCAGCTCCTCGCACCATACGGGATCCCATACCAGCGACAAAAATCCGTCATAGTTGACCGATCGGAGTGCCAACATCATATCCTTAATAGGAAGATCACCCTCACCGATGAGGCAATGCTCGTATCCCTCTTCGGTTTTTACAAGGTCGCTGATGTGAACGTGGCGGACGTAAGCGCCGAGATTTTTGATGACCTGCTCGGGACTCTCTCCCCCCTCAAAATAAGCAGCGGAAAGGTTCCAAAGAGCTGCCAAACGGTCACTTGCAAAGCGCTCCAACACGTTTCTCAGCTCCTCTGTCTTCGCAAACAGACCTGCTGTCTCCAAAAGCAGAGTGACTCCGCTCTCCTCCGCGTCGGGAAGCAATGACTCTAAAACAGCGATCACGTTTTCAAGTGCCGCGTCATTGTTTTTTGCCGCGCGGATGCGGATGTTGGGAATCTTGAGATTCTGCGCGATCGTCATGCATTGTTTGATTTCTTCGACCGTGCTATCAAATGCTTCCCCATCGGACGGATCGCAGATCGCGTCGATGCAGGGGAGCTGTAATTTCTTTTCGTAGAGACGTCTTAAGGTTGCCGCGGATGCGTAACCGTGAAAAGCGCCGTCTTTATCGGTAAACAGGCGGTTATGAATGTTGTGAAGCTCGATGCCGACAAAGCCCATACTTTGCGCGATGTCGCAGAAGTCTTCAAACGTATGCCCGTGCCACCCTTTGGTGGAAAAGGAAAATTTCATATTCACGCCTCCTCGTATACGATTTTATTGACTGCGTTGAGATATGCGCGGATCGCCGCGCCGATGATGTCTGTGGAAATACCGTTACCTGAGCAGAGCTTCCCCTCGGAACGGAGCTTGACCAATGCCGATCCCATTGCCTCTTTGCCCTCGGTGACCGATTGGATCTGGAAATCGTCCAGCTCGTAGTGGTATCCGATGATCTGCTCGATGGCACGGAAAGCCGCATCGATCGGACCGTCGCCAAGACAGACCCCGGAGGTCTCCTTGCCGTCATGCATCAGGGTAATTTGCGCGGTGGAAGAAATGATATTGCTGTTGGTGATAACGTAATTGACCAACTGATAGGTGGCGGGAACCTGCAAAGCAACGCTTGCGACGATTGCCTCCAATTCCTTGGCTCCCACACGTTTTTTAGCAGCCACACGCAAAAACTCCTCATAAACCTTGGTCTGATCTTCCATAGAAAGGTCATATCCCAAGCTCAAAACAGCCTGTGTAACAGCTTCCTTGTCGTCGTTGACGTCCAGATAGATCTCGGCTTCATTCCCCGCGACCGTGAGCGTGCTTTTTTCGTTCTTCACGTTCTCAAGCACCCAGCCGATCTGCTTGATGATGCGGCGAAGCTCGGTATAACGGATGCCCGTGGAAAAGCCGTAGGTGTCTCCGCAATTCTTAACGATATCAGCAAAGGTTTCCAAAGCGGTGCAATCACCGTCTACCGCGGTCTTAACACCTGCGGCCCCTGCTCTGACTGCCATGATCGCGCATGCGCACGCCATGCCGTTCTTGTTATTGCAACGAACGCTGACGGGCAGCTTGCACGCAGATGCGATTTCACCGACAAACGCAGCAAAATCATCGGGAAGCATCCCTGCGGCATCATCGCAAAGTGTCACCGCAGTAGCACCTGCCTCCTCTGCCGTTTGAATGGCTTTTGCGAGAAAATCCTTTTCGGCGCGCGTTGCATCCATGGCGCAAAACTCAATGTCGGAGCATTTCGCTTTTGCCGCTTCAACGATCTTCGCGATCCACAAAAGCATCTTGTCGGGCTTTTTATGACAAGTATATTCCATGCCGACGGGAGACGTGGGAAGCTCGATTCGAATCCGCGGATGCCCCGCATTGCCAAGAGCTGCTACGGCATTTTCAACACTCTCCATGCTCATGCCCGCCGCTACGGAAATCACACTCTTTTTGACAAACGTCGAAACCGTACGGATCAAAAGCGCATCGGTTCTGACGTTTTTGATTTCGGGCATTTCGATCACGTCCGCATCCAGCTTTTCAAGCTGACGTGCGATCTCGATCCGCTCCTTGAAGCTGAACGCGCTTCCGTTGCGGCAAAGTGTTGCATCTGCAATTTGAATCTGTTTCATAATTCTGTTCTCCTTTTCTTGCCTCGGGAACTCAAACAAAAATCCCCGAAGCGGACGGTAAAATCCACCTCGGGGACGAATAACAAATCATTCGCGGTACCACCCCGGTTACCGAATATTCGGTCACCTCACAGGACTCCATCAAGCCCTTTGCCATGATAACGGTGCATGCCGGGAACGCTTACTGCTTTCGGTTCAGCGATCCTGCTCCGGAACGAGACTTCCCTTTCTTCCTTTAACGGCTTGCACCAACCGCCGTCTCTCTGCAAAAGGCTTTGAAAAGAAATAATTCCTTCAACGCATTTCAAAAATATGCTTTATTATAACACCGCTGATAGCAGTTTGTCAAGTGGTTTTTTCGGATTTTTTGTTTTTTGCAGAAAAAATTATTCTACGATACAGGTCCAACCGAAGGAATCCTCGATCTTACCCCACTGGATGCCCGTAAGGGTATCGTACAAGTGACGGGTGACCGTGCCGATCTCACCGTTATTGACCGCATACTTGACGCCCTTATAGCAAAGCTCACCGATGGGAGAAACGACAGCCGCAGTTCCGCAGCCCCATGCCTCCTTCAGTGTTCCCTCCTCCATTGCTTTTTCAAGCTCGTCAATGGAGAGCAGACGCTCGCTGACGTTGTAGCCTTCCTTCTTGAGTACCTCGATGCAGGATTTACGCGTGATACCGGGGAGAATAGAGCCTGTGAGCGCGGGGGTAACGATCTCGTCACCGATCTTGAACATCACGTTCATAGCTCCCACTTCCTCAATGTACTTGCGCTCAACACCGTCGAGCCAAAGCACCTGAGAGTAACCCTTTTGCGCGGCTCTCTCGCCTGCGCGGTTACTTGCGGCATAGTTACCGCCGCACTTGGCATAACCCGTACCGCCTCTGACCGCGCGGACATCCTCGTCCTCGATCATAATCTTGACAGGATTGATACCTTCCTTATAATAACTTCCAACGGGAGACGCAATGATCACAAAGGTTGCGTTGTGTACCGCGTGAACGCCCAAGGTTTCATCATTACCGTAAAGGAACGGACGCAGATAAAGCGACGTGCCGGACGCCGACGGAACCCAATCCTTTTCCAAGGAAACCAAAGCGTTCAGCGCCTGCATCATGTCCTCCTCTGGAATCTGCGGCAGGCACAAGCGCTCTGCGGAGTTGTTCATACGGCGGATATTCTCCATAGGACGGAAGAGCTGAACCCTGCCATCAGCACGGCGGTATGCCTTCATGCCCTCGAAGATCTCGGAGCCATAGTGAAGCACGGTGGATGCGGGATGCAGAGAAAGATTTGCGAACGGCACGATACGCGCGTCATACCAGCCCTTTTCCTGCGACCAGTCCATCATAAACATGTGATCCGTAAAGAATTTACCAAAGCCGAGCGTCGCGCTTTCGGGCTTTTCCTTCAGTACGGTTGCTTTTGTAATTGAAATATTCATAGCTTGATCCTTCCTTCGATCAAAATCAGTTTTCGGCACCGAGGCGCATTGCCTTAAGGTTGACCTCAAGCATATCCGCATGCTTTGCGGATATGACCTTTTTGAGTGCGGCGGTAACAGCCTCCTCGTGATATTCCCCAAGCTCCTTGAGGATCTTACCAACGATGATCATGTTGGCAAGGGTGGGCATTCCGTTCTCGCTTGCAAGACGGGTTGCGGGAATATAGAATACCTTGACGTCGTCACGCGTGACCTGTCGCTCGATCAACGTGGAATCCGCGAAGATCATGCCGCCGGGAACAACCGATGCCTCAAATTTATCAAGAGACGGCAGGTTCATGGCAACGAGCAGATCGGGGCTTGACACGATGGGAGAGCCGATGGGATCGTCGCTGACGATGACACTACAGCTTGCGGTACCGCCGCGCATCTCGGGTCCGTAGGACGGGAGCCAGCTGATCTGCTTTTCCTCGATCAGCCCTTTATATGCGATAAATTTGCCCGCGAACAGAATTCCCTGTCCGCCAAAGCCGGAAAACAGCATTTGCTTGGTGCTCATTTCGTCTCCGCCTCCTTTGCGCTTCTGTCCTTGTACACACCCAGAGGATAGTACGGGATCATTTTTTCATCGATCCATTGCAGAGCCTTCTGCGGGGTCATACCCCAGTTGGTAGGACAAGAGGAAAGCACCTCAATCAGAGAAAATCCCTTGCCGTCCAACTGGTTCTGGAATGCCTTTTTGATCGCCTTTTTTGCGTTCTTGACATTTTTAACGTTGTTAACCGTAACGCGCTCCAGATATTCGGGACCGTCCAGCTCGGACAGCATCTCACAGACACGGATTGGGAATCCGCACGCCTTGACGTCACGTCCGTAAGGCGAGGTCTGGGTAACCTGTCCCGGGAGCGAGGTGGGTGCCATCTGACCGCCGGTCATACCGTAGATCGCGTTGTTGATGAAGATGATGGTGATATTCTCGTTACGAGCCGCCGCATGAACGGTCTCCGCCATACCGATGGATGCCAAGTCTCCGTCACCCTGATAAGTAAAGACCACATGCTCCTCGGGATTGGCACGCTTGACACCGGTAGCCACCGCGGGAGCGCGGCCGTGTGCCGCCTCAATCATATCACAGTTGAAATAATTATACGCCATAACGGAGCATCCAACGGGAGCAACTCCGATGGTTCTGCCCTCAATGCCAAGCTCGTCAATGACCTCTGCCACCAAACGGTGAACGATGCCATGCGTGCATCCGGGACAGTAATGCATCGGCGCATCGGTCAATGCATGCGGTTTTTCAAATACGACTGCCATTAGTTAGCACCTCCTTGTGCTGCTTTTTTGATCGCTTCAAGCACCTGTTCGGGAGACGGGATCATACCGCCTACGCGATTGCATAGCGTAACGGGTACGCGGCACTCGGTGGCAAGGCGAACGTCCTCAATCATCTGCCCCATCGACAGCTCGACCGAGATCATGCTCTTGACCTGATCTGCCGCACGTCGGAAGGGAGCTTTCGGGAACGGCCAGAGCGTGATGGGACGGATCATACCGACCTTGATGCCCAGCTTTCTGGCTTCGTTGATCGCGTTTTTGGAGACACGGGCAGCAATACCGAATGCGGCAATGCAGATCTCTGCGTCCTCCATCAGATATTCCTCATACATGGTCTCATTCTCCTCAACCGTGCGATAACGCTCGTAGCGCGCAAAGTTGAGTTGCTCCAATTCCTCGGACACAAGAGAGAGCGAGTTGACAATATTATGCGGGCGCGCCATTTTGGTACCCGTGGTTGCCCAAGGCTTTTCGGGTGCCTCCTTGACGTCAAAATCAAGAGATACCGGCTCCATCATCTGCCCCATTGTACCGTCGGCAAGGATCATTGCGGTCATGCGATAGGTGTCGGCAAGCTCAAAGCCCTTGACGGTCAATTCTGCCATTTCCTGCACGGATGCGGGGGCTAAAACGATCATACGGAAGTCACCGTGACCGCCGCCCTTGGTAGCCTGGAAATAATCCGATTGGCTGGGCTGAATACCGCCAAGACCGGGACCTCCGCGCTGAACGTTGACCACGAGTGCGGGCAGATCCGAGCCTGCAAGATAAGAGAGTCCCTCACTCTTGAGCGAAATTCCGGGGCTGGAGGAGGAGGTCATGACGCGGTAGCCGGCACTTGCAACACCGTATACCATGTTGATTGCCGCGATCTCACTCTCCGCCTGTAAAAAGGTGCCGCCGATCTTGGGCATTCTCTTTGCCATATATGCCGCGATCTCAGTCTGCGGCGTGATCGGATAACCGAAATAATGTCTGCAGCCCGCATGCAGAGCAGCCTCTGCAATGGCTTCGTTACCCTTCATCAATACTTTTTCTGCCATTGTTTTCTCCTCACTTTTCCACGGTGATGATGCAATCGGGACACATGGTCGCGCAGAACGCGCATCCGATGCAAGCCTCGGGCTTTTCAGCCTCTACGGGGTGATGCCCCTTTTTGTTGATCTTATCGGGCGCCAGCCGCAGTACCTTTTTGGGACATGCGTCAACGCAGAGCCCGCAACCCTTACATTTGTCGGTCTGAAACGTTAATTTTGCCATGACTTGTAACTCCTTTTATCTTGCAAACAGCTTTGCAACGTTTTTTTACAGTTTTTTCTGCAGTGTCAACGGAAGCAGATCGGGGATCTTACACTCAAGCTCCGTCTGCAATCGCTCCTCCACCGCCGTCATCAACAGCGGTAAACCGCTCTTCTCCGCTACCTCTTTGGCATACGGCATGGACTTGATCACATCCTCGGCGACGGTTTCGGCACCGAGATTGGAATTATTGATCAGTCCCGTAAAACGGATCCCGCACGCCGTTTCGATCTCGCGCATGACCTCGATGGTAGAATCGGCGGCACGCGTTAAGGGGCGGTAGCAATTGATGACCATCATCATTTCGTAGTCATTCTCCTCCACAAGCGCCGGCGTGATGCGCCCAAGCGCCAGTGCGCCTCGGTCGTCACCGCCAACGTCGATGATCACACGCATGTCGCGGTCATCGGTGATGGCGTAAAGATCGGGCGGCAATGCGGGGATATCCACGTTGCTGTTGGCGTACGCCGAGCAAATCAAGCGGATGCCCGCCTCGCGAAAATCATTTTCGCTGTCCTTGGTGCGGAAATAGGGATTGACGATATCGAGGTCCGCAATGGTCACGCGCGGATGCTTTTGCGCAAGACGCATTGCCAGATTGACCGCGATATTGGTCTTGCCGCTCCCGTAATGTCCGCACAAGAGTAATACGCGTTTATCGATCATAATTTGTTCCTCTGGATCTTTCCGCTGGTCGTTTTGGGAAGCTCATCGCGGAACACGACCAAACGGGGGTATTTGTAGGGAGCGGTATGCTCCTTGACATAATTCTGAATTTCTTTTTTGAGTTCCTCGGTGGGTTCGGTTCCCTTTGTCAGAACAATCGATGCCTTGACGATCTGACCTCTGACCTCGTCGGGAGCGGCAGAAACGCCACACTCAAGCACGTAAGGCAATTCCATGATGACGCTTTCGATCTCGAAGGGACCTATGCGGTAGCCCGAGGACTTGATGACGTCATCGGCACGTCCGACATACCAATAGAAGCCGTCCTCATCTCGCCATGCAAGGTCACCCGTGTGATAGTAACCGTCGTGCCAGACCTCCGCGGTCTTTTCGGCATCGCGGTAGTAGCCCGTAAAGAGTCCGCAAGGCGCTCCGTTTTGGACGTTGACAACGATCTCTCCGCTCTCACCGACTGCGACGGGCTTACCTTCGCTGTCAACAAGCTCAACGTCATAAATGGGGGCGGGTTTGCCCATCGAACCGATCTTATGCGGCGCTCCGATCATGTTTCCGATGATCATGGTGCTCTCGGTTTGTCCAAAGCCTTCAAGGATCTGAAGTCCCGTTGCGCTCTCAAACTGGCGATAAACCTCGGGGTTGAGTGCCTCCCCCGCCGTGGTCATGTGCTTGACCGAGGAAAGATCATACTTGGAAATATCCTGTTTGACCATCATACGCAGCATCGTGGGAGGCGCGCAGAAGGTGGTGATGCGGTATTTTGCGAACATCGGCAGGATATCCGCCGCATCGAAGCGGTCAAAGTCGTACACGAAGGTTGCCGCCTCACACAGCCATTGCCCATAGAGCTTGCCCCACATTGCCTTTGCCCAGCCCGTATCCGAGATGGTAAAGTGCAAGCCGTCGGGATCGGCATTGTGCCAATACTTTGCAGTGTGGAAATGTCCCAGCGCGTATTTATAATTATGCGCCGCGATCTTGGGATATCCCGTCGTTCCCGACGTGAAGAACATCAGCATCAGATCATCGCCGCCGGGCGCGGATTCGGTGCGGTAATAGTGCGAGCTGTACAGCGTATATTCCTCGTCGAAATTACGCCAACCCTCGCGCTCGCCGCCAACCAAAATGAAATGCTTAAGCTCGGGCGCGTTCTTCGCGGCAAGCTCAACCTGATGTGCTACGTCGCCGTCAGCGGTACAAAGGATCGCACTGACACCTGCCGCGTTGAAACGGTATTCAAGGTCATGCTCCTGTAGCTGATTGGGCGCCGGAATCGCGATGGCACCAAGCTTGTTAAGTCCCAGCATCGCAAACCAGAATTGGTAATGACGCTTGAGGATCAGCATGACACGGTCGCCCTTTTTGATGCCAAGCGACTTGAAATAGTTGGCACATTGAGCCGATGCGCGCTTCATATCCTTAAAGGTAAAGCGCCGTTCGGTCTTATCTCCCGAAATATGGAGCATCGCCAGCTTTTCGGGCTCTTTTTTCGCCAGTTCATCCACCAGATCAAAGGCGAAATTAAATTTTTCGATATTCTTAAAGCGAATCGAAGTAGGCGTACCGTTTTCGTTCTCGGTAACGTCGATGTATTTCTGATAAATGCGCTCCTTGGTGTCCTTAACGGGAGCGGAAGTGCCCTCGACCAGCTTGGCGGGCGTCAATTCGGGAATCGGTTCGCCCGTAGGATTGAGGACGATCGCATAGAATTCGCAATCCTGCCCATCCACCGCGATCATACCGTGGGGAGAGCTACTGTCATAGTAAATGCTGTCGCCCGGACGCAGGATCTCTTTGTGTGAGCCAACCTGCACCATCAGATGACCCGAAATAACGATATCACATTCCTGACCCGCGTGAGTGGTCAACTCAATATCCTTGGTTTGCGCTGCTTCATCGTATTCGGAGCGAACGTACAAAGGCTCCGCGATTCTGTTCTGAAAAGCGTGCGCAAGGTTATAGTAGATCATACCGTGCGCCTGCTCGATGCGCTGACCCGCACCGCTACGTGTAACGGTATAAGACTTCAAGGTAGGGCTGACACCGTCGATGATATCGGTGACGTTGACACCGAATACCAATGCGCAACGGTAGATAAACGCGAAGTTAAGATCGCTCTGCCCGTTTTCACATTGCAGATACTCCTCTACCGTAACGTCGGTCTTTGCCGCCATCTCCTCGGGCGTCAAGCTCGTAATCTCACGAAGCTCGCGGATACGCTCCGCCTCCTCCTTGATCTTATAGTCCAAGCCGCTCATTTGTTTCATCTTACACTCTCCGTTTCCGGGACGACAGAAGGCACCCGTCCCAAAGCAAAATCAACCTTGAGACGAGTGCCTGTTAACAC
>JAZQXI010000161.1:0-11237 GCA_045632805.1 Eubacteriales bacterium
CCTTGGGGATGGATCTCGGAATATTTTCATAGAAGCCGCCGCCCGTGATGTGGCTAATGCCCTTGACATTGACCTTTTCAAGGAGTGCCAGAACGGGCTTGACATAGATCTTGGTGGGAGTCAGCAAGGTTTCCGCGATGCTCTTGCCGCCCAGCGCTTCGTTGGGAACGTAGAGAGAATCGGGATTGTTGTTGATATCGAACACCTTGCGCACCAAGGAGAAGCCGTTGGAGTGTACGCCGCTGGATGCCAGCGCGATGACAACGTCCCCCTCTGCCATCTTGGTGTTATCAAGGATCTTTTTCTTATCCACGATACCCACGGCAAAGCCCGCGAGGTCATAGTCCTCAACCGGCATCATACCGGGATGCTCTGCGGTCTCACCGCCGATAAGCGCTGCCCCCGACTGCACGCATCCCTCGGCAACACCGCCGACGATGGAAGCGATCTTTTCGGGAATGTTCTTGCCGCACGCGATGTAGTCAAGAAAGAACAAGGGCTTGGCTCCGCAGCAGATGATATCGTTAACGCACATTGCTACAGCGTCAATACCGATGGTGTCGTGCTTGTCCATCAGGATCGCCAGCTTGACCTTGGTGCCGCAACCGTCGGTACCCGATACGAGAACGGGCTCCTCCATCCCTGCAATAGGGAGTCCAAAGCAACCGCCAAAGCCCCCCACGTCATCAAGACACCCTTCGTTCTTGGTACGCGCGATGTGCTTTTTCATCAATTCGACTGCCTTGTAGCCTGCCGTAATATCCACGCCCGCCGCAGCGTAGCTCTCAGATCTGGAATTGTTCATAAATCTATCCTTATCCCTTTCGTTGTTTTACGAATTCAAAATCAAAATACGGTTTAACCCTTGCCGTTCCAGCAATAGGTGCAAAGCTTGCATGGCTCAATACCGATCGCCTCGATGATGCCCTCCAGCGACTGGAATTCCAAAGAATCAAAGTGTAAATTCTCGCAGATCTTCTCACGCAGACGCTTTCCGCGCTCGGTGGAGGAGTCGCTGTATTCCTCCAGATGCTGAAAGCCTTCCTCACCTTCAAGCTCCATTACGGTCTTACGAGCCAAAAGCTCCATCTCGTTGTTGGAGCGCGAGAAATTAAGATATTTACAGCTATACATGATCGGTGGGCACGCCGAGCGCATGTGAATCGCCTTGGCTCCGTTCTGGTAGAGGAAGTCCACCGTTTCCTTGAGCTGTGTGCCGCGCACGATCGAGTCATCCACAAACAAAAGGCTCTTGCCCTCGATCAGCTCATGAACGGGGATCTGCTTCATTTTAGCAACCTTTGTGCGGTCCGCCTGACTGTTTGGCATAAAGCTGCGCGACCACGTGGGGGTATACTTGATGTAGGGGCGCGCGAACGGGATGTTGCTCTCGTTGGCATATCCGATGGCGTGAGGCGTTCCGGAATCCGGAACACCGCAAACATAATCGATGTCTTTGTTATTTTCGACTTTGCTGTCGTTGCGTGCCATGATCTCGCCGTTGCGGCATCGCATGACCTCAACGTTTACTCCCTCGTACGTTGCGTTGGGATATCCGTAGTAAGACCACAGGAAGGAGCAAATGCGCATTTCCTTCCCCGCGGGTGCCAGCTGCTTGATTCCGTCCACCGAAATTTCCACGATCTCACCGGGTCCCAGCTCCCGCTCGTCCTCATATCCGAGCTTTTTGTAAGAGAAGGACTCAAACGCGACGCAATAACCGTTCTCTCCCTTGCCGATCAGCATCGGAAGGCGACCGAGTCTGTCTCTTGCCGCGATGATCGTGCCGCCGTTTTTGAGAAGCAGGATCGACGCCGAACCATCGATCTGTTCCTGCGCGTACTTGACGCCCTCGGCAAAGCTGCTTTTTTGATTGATCAGCGATGCCACAAGCTCGGTGGTGTTGATCTTGCCGCCCGTCATAGCATTGAAATGTCCGCCGCCGGCGTCAAGACATTGCTTGATCAATTCATCCTGATTGTTAATTACGCCGATCACGCAGATGGCATACGTGCCGACCGCCGAGCTGATCAGAAGAGGCTGGGGATCGTGATCGCTGATGCATCCCATCGCCGCAAAGCCGCGCATCTCGTCAAAAACATGTTCAAAGCGAGTACGGAATGGCGAATTCCCGATGTTATGGATCTCTCTTTGTAAACCGATCTCACTGTCATACGCCGCCATACCCGCACGCTTGGTGCCGAGATGGGAATGATAATCGGTTCCGAAAAAGACGTCCGTGATCGCATCCTCGCGACAAACCGCTCCAAAAAATCCACCCATATGTTTTTCTCCTTGTTTTCCCTCTTGGGACCTGTTTTACTTGTTGAATTCCGTTTCTACTTCCGCACTCTTTGCCAAAACACCCGCGGCATCCTTTGCACGCTTTTCATCAAGCTTTTGTGCAAGAGAGGCATCGGTAATTGCCAGCATCTGGATGCAAAGCAAAGCGGCATTGACAGCTCCATCGATCGCAACCGTGGCTACAGGGATACCGGATGGCATCTGCACGGTGGAAAGAAGCGCGTCAATACCGTCGAGCGTATTGGATTTGCAGGGGATGCCTACAACGGGCAGTGTCGTTTTTGCGGCGATCGCACCCGCCAGGTGTGCCGCCATTCCCGCTGCCGCGATGATCGCACCAAAACCGTTTTCGCGAGCATTTGCCGCAAAGTCAGCCGCCTCAAGAGGCGTACGGTGCGCAGAGTACACGTGTACCTCGTAAGGAACACCAAAGGATGCCAGCGTATCGATCGCCTTGCGGACAACGGGAAGGTCGCTGGCACTTCCCATAACAATTCCAACTTTTTTCATAATTCGCTCTCCTTGTGTTTTGGTTTTGAGAAAATACAAAAAGGGCGCACGACTCCCATGCTTTGGAAACGTGCGCCCAGACGGTCGGCAATCGCAAGAGTTCTTCTCTTGCATGTATTGATTTCTGTTCCCCTGTGGTTGCCCACATTCATCCGTCAGTCGCAGAAACCCTATAACAGTATTTATTATATCATAATATGGTTTTCTTGTCAAGTAAAAAAATCTTCTTTTTTCGCGCAATTCCCTATGCATTTATGCCAAATAAAGGGCGCATCAAATGCGATCGTTTCCATTTTTTGAAGTAAAAGTATGAATTTTTTGTAAACTGTCGCAAAAAGCCTTGACTTTAGCGTGATAAAGCGGTAAAATGTATCATATTTATCATGCAAAGGAAGGATCAACACCTATGCCGGACATTCATTCGCCGTCACTCGACCGTCTCTTTGAGATCATTCTCGGTCTTGAGACCATTGAGGACTGTTACCGATTTTTTGAAGACGTTTGTACTATCAAGGAATTGCAGGATATGGCACAGCGCCTTGACGCCGCGTTCCTTTTGGACGAGGGGATGAACTATCAAGACATCTCCCAAACAGTCGGCATCAGCACGGCAACCATCAGCCGTGTGAGCAAGTGCCTGAAATACGGAAACGGTTATCGCACCGCTCTTGACAAAGCAAAGGAGAAGCAAGCATGACCTTTGACAGCTCCCTTTTGAAAAAAGAGGAAGAAGCCATCTTTCGTTTGCGCGAGCTTTACGGAAGATACGGCTACTCCCAATACAAAATGAATAAATTTGAGGAATACGACCTCTACGTGCGCAACAAGAGCTTTTTGATCTCGGACAGCGTCATCACCTTTACCGACACCAACGGAAAGCTTCTGGCACTCAAGCCCGACGTCACACTCTCCATCGTCAAAAACAGCAAGGACATCCCGGGACAGGTGCAAAAGGTTTACTATCATGAAAACGTCTACCGCATCTCCGGCAAGAGCCACGCCTACAAGGAGATCATGCAGGTGGGCTTGGAGTGCCTTGGCGATATCGACACCTATTGCATCGGTGAAGTGCTATCGTTAGCGTATCAAAGCCTTGGCGCGATCGCTACAGACTACATTCTGGATGTTTCGCACTTAGGTCTGCTTTCCATGATCCTTGACCGCATCGGTATCTCGGAAAGATCCCGCCGTGCGCTCCTGGATTGCGTTGCGCACAAAAACACACACGAGGCATCCCTGATCTGTCAAGCGGAAGGAATCGATGAGGCGCGCGCTTCCCTTCTTGACGCTCTGACCGATTGTAGCGGAGAGGTTGAAATTGCCTTCCAAAAGCTTTACGCGTTGCAAGCGGACGCGGAATGGCAGGATGCCGTTCGCGCTTTTGAAACGACCGTGGCACATCTCCCCCACGCGCATCTGCGCATTGACTTTTCGGTCATCAACGACCTGCGCTACTACAACGGCATCGTATTTCAAGGCTATGTTGCGGGCGTTCCCGAACGCATTCTTTCGGGCGGTCAATATGACAACCTGATGCGCCGCATGGACAAAAAATCGGGGGCGATCGGCTTTGCGATCTACCTTGACCGTCTGGAATATCTGAGTACGTCCTATCAAAAATATGACGTCGACGCGCTCCTTCTGTACGATGCGTCAACGCCCGCCGCACAGGTGCAAAGCGCGGTGGATACGCTGACACGCAAGGGCTTGAGCGTCACGGCACAAAAATCGATTCCCGAAAAGCTGAAATACCGTCAGCTTCTTCGCGTTACGGAAAGCGGGGTGGAAACTCTTGAAACCAATGCTTAACGTCGCACTCCCCAAAGGGAGACTTGGCGAACGTGTCTATGCCATGTTCGAAAAAGCGGGCTTTGAATGCCCTTCGATCAAAGAAAACAACCGCAAGCTGATTTTTGAGAATCCCGAGGTGGGCGTACGCTACTTTTGGGTCAAGCCCTCCGACGTTGCCATCTACGTTGAACGCGGCGCCGCTGACGTAGGGGTCGCGGGCAAGGATATTCTTCTGGAATATGAGCCCGACATTTACGAATTGCTGGATCTGCACACGGGCATCTGCCGCATGGCGGTTGCTGCCCCCAAGGGCTTTCGCGACGACCCCGCAAAAACGCTGAAGGTCGCAACAAAATTCACCAACATCGCGCAAAATTACTACGCGTCCATGGGGCGCCAGATCGATATGATCCACCTCAACGGCTCCATCGAGATCGCTCCCATCTTAGGGCTTTCGGACGTGATTGTCGACATCGTGGAAACGGGTACAACGCTCAAGGAAAACGACCTTGAGGTCATCGAAACCATCGTACCGATCAGCGCAAGGCTTATTGCAAACAAAGCAAGCTATAAATTCAAGAACGAACAAATCGTCAGTCTGACACAAAGCATCGCATCCCAGCTTGATTCGGAGGAAAACGCAAAATGATTCGCATATACAAATACGGCGAGGTTGCCAATCGGGATATTTTCGCCCGTATGGCACCCGAAATGAAGGTAGAAGACACGGTTGCCGAGATTATCGCCAACGTCCGTGCAAACGGCGACGCGGCACTCTACGATTACTGTGAAAAGTTCGACCGTGTCCGTCTTGATTCCCTTGCGGTCACGCGCGAGGAGTTGGATGAGGCTTTGACACTGGTAGAGCCGAAATTCCTTGATGTTTTGCGTGATGCCGCAAAAAACATCCGCACCTTTCACGAAAAGCAGGTGCGTAACAGCTTTATCATCAACAACGAAAACGGCATTGTAATCGGTCAAAAGATCATTCCCGTTGACCGCGCGGGGCTTTACGTTCCCGGCGGTACGGCGGCGTACCCCTCCACCGTGCTCATGGACGCCATTCCCGCCAAGATCGCGGGCGTGCGTGAAGTCGTGATGGTAACCCCCCCTACCAAGGACGGTAAGGTCAACCCCGTCATTCTCGCCGCGGCACAGATCGCGGGCATCGACCGCATCTTCAAAGTTGGCGGCGCGCAGGCAATTGCCGCGCTGGCATACGGCACCGAGAGCATTCCGCGCGTGGACAAGATCGTCGGTCCCGGTAACGCCTTCGTCGCAGAGGCGAAAAAGCAGGTTTACGGTCAGGTCTCTATCGATATGATCGCAGGACCCAGCGAGATCCTGATCGTTGCGGACGGCTTGACCAATCCCCGTCACGCCGCGGCGGATTTGCTCTCTCAGGCAGAGCATGACAAATTGGCAAGCGCTGTGCTTGTCACCGACTCCGAAGAGCTGGCTTTGGCGGTACGGGCGGAATTGGAGGTACAGATCCCACAACTGGAGCGTGCCGAGATCGCGCGTGCGTCGATCGACAATAACGGCAAAATCATTGTCGCTCCCACGCTTGACGTTGCCATTGAAATCGCAAACGAGATCGCTCCCGAGCATCTGGAGCTTTGTGTGGATAATCCCTTTGACTATCTTGACGCCATCCGTCACGCGGGCTCGATCTTCATGGGGCGCAACTGTCCTGAGGCACTCGGCGACTATTTCGCAGGTCCCAACCACACCCTTCCCACCAGCGGAACGGCAAAATTCTCAAGTCCCCTTTCGGTGGATGATTTCATCAAAAAGACACAGTACACCTACTACACCCGTTCGGCACTGGAAAAGGTTGCCGAGGACGTTGCTTACTTTGCGCGTCAAGAGGGTCTGACCGCGCACGCCAAGAGCGCAACGGTACGCTTGGAGGACAAAAAGGCATGAGCCGTTTTTTCAGTAACAAGTACAAAAATCTCGATCCTTATGTTCCCGGGGAACAGCCCAAGGATCAAAAATATATCAAGCTCAACACCAACGAGTCTCCCTTCCCCCCCGCTCCGCGCGCCATTGAACTGGCGTCGGCGGCGGCAGGCAGATTGCAGCTGTATTCCGACCCCGAATGTCGGGAGCTGACGACCTTGGTTGCCAAACGCTGTGGCGTGGAGTACGAAAACGTACTGATGACCAACGGATCGGATGAGATTCTCAATTTCGCCTTTATGGCGTTTTGCGACGCGGAGCATCCCGCGCTCTTCCCCAACGTCACCTACGGCTTTTACAGCGTATTTGCAGAGCTGAACGGCATTCCCTACCTCGAGATCCCCTTAAAAGAGGATTTCACGGTTGATCTGAATGACTACCTCAACGAAAAAGGAACCATCTTTCTTGCCAATCCCAACGCCCCCACAGGCATTTCTCTCCCACTTTCGGATATTGAGCGTTTGGTTGCATCGAATCCCGACCGTGTGGTCGTAATCGACGAAGCGTACGTGGATTTTGGTAGTGAAAGTGCTGTTCCTTTGATTAAAAAGTACGACAATCTGCTGGTCACACAGACCTTTTCCAAATCCCGCTCCATGGCGGGCGCGCGACTCGGCTTTGGCGTTGGGTGTGCTTCTTTGATCGCAGACCTAAACACGGTCAAATATTCCACTAACCCTTATAACGTCAACGCGATGACGCAGGCTGCGGGCATCGGCGCGATCCTTTGCGAGGACTATTTCTCGCAAAACTGCCAAACGGTCATCGAAAACCGCGCATATCTGATGCGTGAATTAGACTCGCTCGGCTTCATCTTTACCGATTCCAAAGCCAATTTTGTGTTTGCCAAACATGAAAAAATCAGCGGACAGGCGCTTTATGATGCGCTCCGTACCCGTGGAATTCTTGTACGGCACTTTACAAAGCCCCTCATCGCAGAATACAACCGCATCACCGTGGGAACACGCGAGGAAATGCAAGCTCTGGTCGATGCGATACGCAACATTATGGAGGAACTCTCATGAGAACGTTTGAACTCACCCGCAAGACCGCGGAAACCGATATCACCCTCTCCCTGAACCTTGACGGCACGGGAACGTCCTGCATCAACAGCGGCTGTGGTTTTCTTGACCACATGCTCACGCTTTTTGCAAAGCACGGGCGATTTGATCTGAATCTCTCCTGCACGGGTGACACCAACGTAGACGATCACCACACCGTTGAGGACATCGGCATCGCGCTCGGAACTGCCTTTGCAAACGCGTTGGGAGACAAACGCGGCATCCGCCGCTACGGCGATTGCATCCTCCCCATGGACGAATCTCTCATTCTCTCGGCTGTTGATCTTTCGGGCAGAGGATACCTTGGATATGATTTACAGATTCCCACCGAAAAGGTCGGTAGCTTTGACACCGAGCTTGTGGAGGAGTTTTGGCTTGCCTTTGTACGCAATGCCGCTGTAACCCTGCACATCCGCGCTTTGGCGGGCACCAATTCGCACCACATCATCGAGGGCGCGTTCAAATCGGTTGCGCGCAGCTTGAGACACGCGGTATCTCTTGACCCCGACGCCATCAACGACATCCCGTCCACAAAGGGGGTTCTCTGATGATCGCAATCATCGACTACGGTGTCGGCAATCTCTTTTCCCTTACAAGCTCCTTTGCCGCGATCGGCGTGGATGCCGTCGCGACGAATGACCCCGACATCATCCGCGTGGCGGACCGCCTGATCCTCCCCGGCGTGGGCGCGTTTGAGGATGCCGCCAAAAAGCTTTACGAATCGGGTATGGCGACTCTTGTTATCGAGCAGGCACGTGCAGGAAAGCCGATCATGGGCATCTGCCTTGGCATGCAGCTCCTGTTTGAAAAAAGCTATGAATACGGTGAGCATCAAGGGCTTGGACTTCTGCGCGGCGCGGTCAAACCCATTGCCGACGTGATCCAAAAGGATCTCAAAATTCCGCACATCGGCTGGAATGCACTGGAATTGAAGCGCCCCGACTCCCCTATCTTCAAGCATCTCAAAAACGGTGACCACGTCTATTTCGTACATTCCTACTATGCTGCGGACTGTGATGACTCTGTCATCGCAACCACCGAGTACGGAGCGCCTTTAACCGCCGCCGTACAAAAGGGCAACGTTTTCGGTTGCCAATTCCATCCCGAAAAAAGCGGCAGCGTGGGTCTTTCGATCCTGCGCGCGTTTTGCGACTGCGAGGTGACCCCATGAATATTTTTCCCGCAATTGATCTTTACGGCGGCAAAGCCGTGCGCCTATATAAGGGCGACTACGCGCAAATGACCGTCTATCACGATAATCCCACTGCTGTGGCGCTGGATTTTGCCGCGAAGGGTGCAAAATTCATCCACGTGGTCGATCTTGAAGGGGCAAAAAGCGGCGACACTCCAAATCTTGACACCGTTCTCGCCATCAAAAAGGCATCGGGACTTTTTTGCGAGGTGGGCGGCGGTATCCGCTCGATGGAGATCGTTGACCGATATCTCTCAAACGGCGTTGACCGTGTGATCCTCGGTACTGCCGCGGTATCCGACAAAGACTTTCTCAAGGAGGCTGTTGCCAAATACGGTGACCGCATTGCCGTTGGTGCGGACGTCAAGGACGGTATGATCGCCGTCAAGGGCTGGACCGAGACCACAACGCTTTCCTTGGAAGCCTTTTGCGCTTCGATGCAGGAAATTGGCGTGAAGACCGTCATCTGCACCGACATCTCCAAGGATGGCGCAATGATGGGAACGAACCGCGCACTTTACAAAACGCTTTCGGAGCGTTTTTCGATGCAATTCATCGCATCGGGCGGTGTTTCCACCCTTGAGGACGTCAAAGCGCTTGCCGAAATGGAGCTTTACGGCGCCATCATCGGAAAAGCCTACTACACGGGCGCGATCGATCTCGCCCTTGCTGTGGAGGTGGCAAAATGATCACCAAACGCATCATTCCCTGCCTCGACGTCAAAAACGGACGCGTGGTCAAGGGAGTCAACTTTGAAGGACTCAATGACGTAAGCTCCCCCATTGAGCTTGCCAAATACTACAGCGCGTGCGGTGCTGACGAATTGGTGTTTTACGATATCACCGCATCCTCGGACGGTCGGCGACTTTTTACCGACATTCTGACCGAAACCGCCAAAAGCGTATTCATTCCCATGACCGTGGGCGGCGGGATCAACACACTGGATGACTTTGACCGCGTGCTGAAATGCGGCGCGGACAAGGTCAGCGTCAACTCGGGCGCGATCAAAAACCCCAACCTTATTTACGAAGCGGCAAAGCGCTACGGCGACCAATGCGTGGTGCTATCTGTTGACGTCAAGCGTGTAGACGGTGTATTCCGCGTGTTCGCCAAGGGCGGCCGTGAGAACACGGGCATGGAAGCCATTGAGTGGATCCGTCGCGGCGTCGATTCGGGTGCGGGCGAGATCGTGGTCAACTCCATCGACACCGACGGTGTCAAAAAAGGCTTTGACCTGCCGATGCTGGAAGCGGTCTGCAACGCCGTTTCCGTTCCCGTCATCGCGTCGGGCGGCGCGGGCTGCATCGAGGATTTTATCACGCTGTTCAACACACTCCCCGGTGTGGATGCGGGGCTTGCCGCCTCGATCTTCCACTTTGGCGAGGTACGCATCCGTGACTTGAAAGAACAAATGGCTTCGTCGGGCATTCCCGCGCGGCTTTGAGAAAGGAACTCTGTTATGCTGAATATTGATGAATTGAAATTTGACGAAAACGGTCTGATCCCCGCGATCGTGACCGATGCAAAAACCAAGCAAGTCCTGACGCTTGCATATATGAACCGCGAGAGCCTTGCAATCTCGATGGAAAAGGGACTGACCTGCTTTTGGAGCCGTTCCAGACAGGAGCTTTGGCTCAAAGGCGAGACCAGCGGCAACTACCAGCACATCGTCTCCATTACGGCGGATTGCGACCGTGATGCGCTTGTGGTGATGGTTGAAAAAGACGGGCCTGCCTGCCACACGGGCACGGAGTCCTGCTTTAACGACGTGGTTTGGGAAAGCGACGAGCGCCACGCCTTCTCCTTGGAAGGACTGATCAAGCTGATCGAAGGCAGAAAGACCGAAAAGAAGGAAGGCTCCTACACGACCTACCTCTTTGAAAAGGGACTGGACAAGATCCTGAAAAAAGTGGGCGAAGAGTCCACCGAGGTCATCATCGCCGCCAAAGCCGAGGACAAAAAGGAGACCATCTACGAAATCGCGGACCTCGCCTATCACGTGATGGTCCTGATGATCCAAGCAGGCATCTCGCTCGAAGACATCCACGACGAGCTTGCCTCTCGCCACGTGGTGGATCACAAGGTCAAGCAGGAAAAAATGACGAAGTGAGCAGTATGTGTGTTTTGTGGGGAAGGAAACTTTTGAAAAAGTTTCCTTCCCCACACCCCATCCTTCAAAACTTTCACCACATTTATATAGCACCCTCGCGAGAATGCGTCTCAAACCATTCCCCCGAGGGTGCTGTGCGTTTTGGTGAAAGCGTTTATACGGTACAGATTCTACCGAATTTGTAACTTTGGCACATAGACGGAACAATCGCTCCCGCAAGCGTTTTGGTACCCCCACCCAAAACGCTCACGAAAGTTAGTTTACCGCCAACAAAACAACTTTGCCCCATCCACTCTCTCCGTTT
>JAZQXI010000162.1:0-2526 GCA_045632805.1 Eubacteriales bacterium
GCCATACGCCAATCCCGACGCGGCAACTGCCCCCTTGCTTTTGTATTATTTCTTATTCTTTGCGTCAACGATTGCCTGAACCTTGATCGGCAGTCCAAAGAGGTTGATAAAGCCCTCGGAATCCTTCTGGTCGTAATCACTCTCACCGAAGGTTGCGATCTCTTCGCTATAAAGAGAATACTTGCTCCATACGCCTGCATTGATCATATTGCCCTTGTAGAGCTTGATCTTGACCTTACCCGTGACGTGCTCTTGCGTCTTTGAGACGAATGCGGAGAGTGCCTCGCGCAAGGGGGTGTACCACTGACCGTTGTAGAGCAGTTCACCAAAGGTGACGGAAAGCTCCTGCTTTTTGTGCATGGTCATTTTGTCAAGGCAAAGGGATTCGAGATAGTTGTGAGCGAAATAAAGGATCGCTCCGCCGGGAGTCTCGTAAACGCCGCGGCACTTCATGCCGACAAGGCGGTTTTCCACGATGTCAAGGAGACCGATGCCGTTCGCGCCTCCAAGCTCGTTGAGTTTGAGAATGATCTCCTTGGCGCTCATCTTCACGCCGTCAAGCGCTACGGGCTTACCTGCTTCAAAATCAAGGGTGAGGTAGGTGGGGGTGTCGGGTGCCTGCAGAGGAGAAACACCCATTTCAAGGAAGCCGGGCTTTTCGTACTGCGGCTCGTTGCCTGCATCCTCAAGATCCAAGCCCTCATGAGAGAGATGCCACATGTTCTTGTCCTTGGAATAGTTGGTTTCGCGGTTGATCTTCAAGGGGACGTTGTGCGCCTCCGCGTATTCGATCTCCTCTTCACGGGACTTGATGTCCCACTCACGCCAAGGCGCGATGATCTTCATGCCGGGGGCGAACGCCTTGATGGCAAGCTCAAAACGAACCTGGTCGTTGCCCTTGCCCGTGCAGCCGTGGCAGATGGCGTCGGCGCCCTCCGCGATGGCGATCTCCGCCAGACGCTTACCGATGATGGGGCGAGCGAGTGCCGTACCCATGAGATACTCCTCGTATTTTGCACCTGCCTGAACCGAGGGGATGATCATATCCTCGACGAACTCGTCTGTCAGATCTTCGATGTAGATCTTGGACGCGCCGGTCTTGATTGCCTTTTCTTCAAGTCCCTCCAGCTCGTCCGCCTGTCCCACGTTACCGGAAACGGCGATGATCTCGGGGTTGCCGTAGTTCTCCTTGAGCCACGGGATGATGATGGACGTATCCAATCCGCCCGAATATGCAAGAACGACTTTTTTCACAGATTTGTTACTCATGATGGATTGCCTCCTGAAAAAACGGAATTTGATGTGAATAATTATACAACACCCGTTCAAAAATGTCAACCTTTTTTATAAAATAATTTTTCTTTTCACATTTTGCACAATCTAAGCGTGGTTTTTTATCGCTTTTTGGGCATAATATATTCATGATTGTTGCATAAATATACACATTTTATTCATTTTGGTGAATAAAGCGGAATTTTCGACGAATGATTGACTTTTGCCGATTGCCGTGATATAATAGAATTCGTACAAAAAATATTGTGAGCATCCTGAAAAGGAGGCTTTTGGGAGGTTATTATGGCAAACGATAACAGACAGCTCCGGTTTCCCGGAGGACTTGCAAAGGCATTGACGCTGAGCTATGACGATGCGGTGATCGAGGACGAGCGTTTGATCGATATCATGCTCCGCCACGGTCTTAAGGGTACCTTCAACATCAACAGCGGTGCTTACAATCAAGAGGGGTACGAGCGCCCCGTGAGAGAGTGGAGACACTGCCGTCTTTGCAAGCGCGAGGTGGCAGAGCTTTATTGTAAGGAAGGCATTGAGCCTGCGATCCACAGCTATACGCACCCTCATTTAGAGGCGCTTCCCGTGGCACAGGCATCCTATGAGATCGTGCGCGACCGCGCGGAGCTTGAGGAGCTGTTCGGCGTGATGGTGCGCGGCGGCGCGTATCCGTTCGGTACGTATAACGACGAGACCGTGCAAGCGCTCAAGGATGCGGGCATTGTTTACTGCCGCACGACAAAATCCACCGAAAGGTTTGATATTCCCACCGATTGGCTGCGCATGCCTGCGACCTGCCACCATAAAAACGCGAATTTGCCCGCGCTGACCGAGAAATTCATTTCCGCGGAGCCGACGGCAAAGGACAATCCCATGCTCTTTTATTTGTGGGGGCATTCCTACGAGTTTGAAATAGACAACAACTGGGAGATCATCGAGCGTTTTGCCGAACAGGTCGGCGGACGGGATGACGTTTGGTATGCGACCAACATTGAGGTTTATGACTACGTAAACGCGTGGCATCAGCTTCTGTTCTCCTTGAACATGGACAAGGTTTACAATCCCACTTCCATGACGCTTTGGTTTACGCGCCGCGGAACGCTCTATTCGGTGGCGCCCGGCGAGACACTTGCACTGAATTGAAATATCATTTTAGGGGGCTTCGTCTCATGAGACGAAGCCCCCTAAAAACTGCACACCAAACTAACAAGCTTTGTCAATTCAATGAAAGTTTTCGCC
>JAZQXI010000163.1:0-10962 GCA_045632805.1 Eubacteriales bacterium
ACCGCTTGGCCCCCGACTTGTCAGGGTCCAGTGCCGCCGCAAAGACACGTCTGCCCTGCGTTTTAAGTGCTTCAATCGCGGCGGGCAGATCCGCTACCCGATCGATCCTTTGATCGAACATGGTTCCCATGGAGGCACGCACCGCACGTGGATTATAAATATCGGCGCAATCGGCACTGAGGATCAGGCGCTCAACGCCCATCGCCGCAGCGCTTCGGATGATCGCCCCGATATTGGAGGGATCTCTGACCGATTCAAGCAATACGATCCGCTGATTTTTCTTTGCCAAAAAATCTGCGCTATTATATATTGTAACATTTTTTTGGAATTTGTCAATATATTTTGCAATACTGATTACACCTTCGGGCGATTTTTCTTCAGAAATTCGGTCAAAAATTTCATCCGCAATTACCAGTATTCTACTAAAACTGTCAAAAAATCCTTTTCCGCACCGTTTTGTGAGCTCCGACTCGATTTTTTCGATTTCGGAAGCGCGCACAAAGATCATGGGAAGCTCCAATCCTTTTTTGACCGCCTCCTCTAACAGCTTGATCCCGTCAAAGCGAAAAAGACGCGCCGCCTCACGTGCCTTTCGGTCACTCAAGCGACACAGCTCCACCACATTTTTGTTTTGCCTTGAGCGGATCATCTCACCCTCAAAACGCATCTTTTGTTCCTCCCCTTCGCATTTCAAATGGCTTTTTTTGCTCATTGAAAGCGTTCTATCTATGACAAAAACCCGATGAAATCATCGGGTTTTCAATTGTTCAAATCAAAGTGCTGCCTTTGCTTGTGCGCACAGAGCTGCAAATGCTTCCTTATCGGAGATTGCGATCTCGGAAAGCATCTTGCGGTTAAGCTCGATGCCTGCCTTCTTGAGTCCGTGCATGAGCGTGGAATAGTTCATGCCGTTCACCTTTGCCTGCGCGGAAATTCTGGTGATCCAGAGAGAACGGAAGTCTCTCTTCTTCATCTTTCTGCCTGCAAAAGCATAGTTGCCGCTCTTCAGGACAGCTTGCTTAGCCATCTTAAAGTGCTTGGATTTTGCGCCCCAGTAGCCCTTCGCTGCCTTCAGGGTGCTCTTTCTTCTCTTGCGCGTCATCATTGCGCCCTTAACTCTTGCCATTTTCTAATTCCTCCGTTTCTTCTTACTTCAGGACCAAAGTCTTCAGGTTGGTTGCGATCTTACCGTTTACAGTTGCGCTGGAACGCAGATGACGGAGACGCTTTGCACTCTTATTACCCGTGTTGTGGCGGTGAGAGCTGTGGAACATTTTGACCTTGCCGTTAGCAGTAACGGAAAATCTCTTTGCGGAAGCCTTATGTGTTTTGATCTTTCCCATTTTCATAACTCCTTTTCCTATTTTTCGGTCGATGCCGAACGATTGATTGTACAGTTTTTTGTTCCGCTTGCGCGGCTTGAATTATTTCGCCTTGACAGGAGAAATTACCATGCTCATGAATCTGCCGTCCAGAACAGGCTTTTTATCCACTGTTCCCAATTCGGAGCAAGCCTCCTCGAATTTTTCAAGGACCTCTTTTCCGATGTGCATGTGACTCATCTCACGTCCCTTGAACTTCATCACCACGCGAACCTTGTTGCCATCCGTAAGGAAGCGGCGCGCATGATTGACCTTGGTTTCAAAGTCGTGTGTGTCGATACGGCAGGAAAGCTGGATTTCCTTCAGCTCAATGGTTTGTTGCTTTTTCTTTGCTTCCTTCTCGCGCTTGTCGCGTTCGAAACGGAATTTACCGTAGTCCATGATCTTGCACACGGGCGGCACAGCCTGCGCCGACATCATCACAAGATCCATTCCGCGGTCATAAGCCATTTCCAATGCCTTGGCGGAGCTCATGATTCCAAGAGTTTCACCGTCGGCACCGATCAGACGCACTTCTTTTGCGTTGATCTCCTCATTGAGCAGGTTTTCTTTGTCTTTTGCGCTAATAGTTCAACACCTCCAAGCAAAAAATAAAACCGTACAAAGACTCGCATCTCCGCACGGCACACCCATTGCCCCCAATACTTGCGTATTGTGACAGCATAAGTATTGACCCGACTGCCCCGGCAGGTAGGTGAGAGCGGAGAGCTCTGCTTTGTTTTCTCCAGTATTATACACCATACCCGTCGGTTTGTCAAGTCTTTTTTGCGATTTTTTTGAAAATATTTTTTGTGTTGAAAAATGTGTTGATTTTTTGATTTGGAAAAGCTATTAAATTTTTGGCAACAGCCGTTTCATCAAATGTATTAACGCAAAAAAGCCGGAGGATTTTTATGCTCCTTTGCTGCAAAATCCGTCGCCAGCATTTCTTTTAGCACAGACTCCTCTACCCCGCCAAGTGTTTTGGCATATTCCAATAAATAGCGGAAGGCATCGGGCTGGGAAATGCGTTGCAAAGGTCTCGAGTCTCTTTGCGCAAGGAAAGCACAAAATCCTTCCCAAAAGCGGAACGGTGACGGCATATGCGGTGTCAGATACCACAGTGTGTGCGCAAAATTGCCGCTTTCGAGATAGCGCTCCATAGCCTCGGCAATATGTGAGAGGCTTTGTAACTCCTCATACGTGATCCATTTGCTTTTGAGAACGGTATACGGCGGAACAGACAAGCAGCGATAGCCGTATTCCTCCATCCGCTCCCGCAATTCGGTACCGTAGAGTAACTTTAAAAATCCCAATTGCAGCAGATCCGCGCATCCGTAAGCATCGTCAAAGGATTTTGCAAAGCTTTCGTATCCCTCATATGGCAGCCCGGCGATCAAGTCCAGATGCACGTGGATGTTCCCCATATTTCGGATACGCTTGACGTTTTCGATCACGCGGTCGGGATCAATATGTCGAGAGGTCGCCTCAAGGGTTTTGCGGTTGGTGCTTTGCAACCCCATTTCCAATTGGATCTTTCCTTTGGGGAAGCGTGAGAGGATGGAAAAGCTCTCCTCGTCAAACAGCGTGGCGCAAACCTCAAAATGATAGGTCTTGGTAAAGCGTTCATCCAAGAGCGCCGTCCATATCGCATTGGCGCGCCGCACGTCGGCATTAAAGGTGCGATCAACGAATTTGATGATCTTCGCACTGACGTCAAGGCGTTCAAACGCCTCAAGATCGTGCAAGGTTTGTCCGACACTCTTCATGCGCACACCATGCGTTGCGGAAGAGAGACAGTACGCGCAGGAATAGGGGCATCCGCGCGAGGACTCATAATAAAGAATCCCGCCGCTTTCTTCTCCGTCACGGTAAAGGATCCCCTCATCTTGCATCAATCCTTTGGAGGGTTGCGCGTGCCACACGCGCTTGATCTCTTCTCCTTTTGCAACGGAGTGGCAAAGCTCGAGCATTGCCTCCTCCCCCTCGCCGCAAACGATGGCATCGATCCAATCCATCCCGTCAAAGCGCTCGGTGGCAAAGGAGACCTCGGGTCCTCCCAAAACGATCGTTGCCATTGGAAGAACATCGTGCAGAGCGTGGGAGAGTGTCAGCATCTCCTCTAAATTCCAAATATAGCAGGAAAAGCCGTACACATCCGCGTGTTCCTTTACCAATTGCTCCAACACGTGCGCGGTGCGGTCCTTCAGCGTCCGTTCGGTCAAGACCACCTCAAAGCCCTCACGCTCTAAAGGCGCGCGCAGGGCGCGGAGCGCGAGATTGGTGTGCGAAAAGGAGCCGTTCATTCCAAACAAAAGGATCTTGGTCAAAGCTTTTTCCATTCGATGAAGAACTCCGTTCGTAAAATTTCATAAAGACGCTCGTCCGAAACGCCTTCTTCAAGGAACGTAAGCGCGTCCCCCTCAAAGACCTTGTAGTCTCTTCCGTTGATGGCTTTTCTGCCCGTCGGTGTCTTGATGGCAACCATTTCCGCTTGATGAAAAGGAGAGTCGGGATGCTTTTCGCAGTAGAAGGACGGATGAATGAAATCGATATCCAATTGCACCTCTTCGGTAAAGGCATAGTACCGTTTCCATTCTCCGTCCTTCTCCTCATACAAGACCCAGCCATAAAAGGGTTCTTGTTCAAATTTATAGTTTGTAAGTCCGTCGTTTTGCACCACACCGGCTTCCAACAACAGCGGAATGCGCGGCGCGTACTGCCCGATCCCCACCTCTACAATATAGGTTTTTCCCTCACATTCCGCAGCCACCACACGGTGACGGCGGACGGGAATTTCGGTCTCCCCTTTCAGGAAGCGCGCCATATAATTGGTGACCGAAAAGCCGATGGATTTGAGCAATGCCGAGACGGCACCGTTCAATTCAAAGCAATATCCGCCACGGTGGCGCAGAACGATCTTTTCATATAAATCCTCGGAATCCAGTGAAAGTGGGATATGATTTAAGATATCCAGGTTTTCATACGGAACCGTACAGATATGCCGTTGTTGAAGTTCTTTTAAAAACGCATAAGACAGCTCCGGTGCATTTTGCATACCGATGCGGCAAAGATAGGCTTTGGAATCCATGGTCGTTTCCTTTCCGTTCTGTTTTCTTCATTGCTTTCATTATACCACGCAAGCGCATATTTGTAAATCCCTTTTCGAAACAAAAATCATCCGAACAGCTTCTTGCAAAACGACTCGGTGAATGCCTCTTTTTTTTCAAAATCCATTGCGGACATATAGATTTCCTCTAATCGAAAATGCACCTTACTCACCTTTTCCAAAGCATCCAAAGCGCCCATGCGCAAGGCACGGCGCATCCGCTCGGTGTAATTCAGCTCTGCCCGAACCGATTTCATGGACGCGACATCCACAAACCGCCGCATGCAGAGCTTTTTGCGCGGATAGTGGCAATTGCGGATATCTGCCACAACAAACGCAGTTCCGCTTTCGCAAAGGAACAATCCGTCAATTTTTTCATGCTCCACGGGATCATGGGAGATTCGGATCGACAGCGCACGCTCCCGTGCCAACTCTCCCAAGGCATCCATCAAGTATTTTGCCGATCCCTTGCAATCCTCGATCAGATACAAGCGCCGCGCTTGCGCGAAATAAGTGTCAAAGCCCACTTCACCGCGCATCCCGATCGAATGCATCAAGGCAGGTGATGGAGAAAAACCCCGCCCCGTTGGAATTCCTTGCATCAGCCGTTCGGCAAAATTCGCGATCTTTTCCCGACGGATATAAGGCGCCACCAAAGCATCGCGATTACGGCTCATCTCACCAAATCCCGCAAGATAGCGGTAGGCGCGTTGGTAGGCGCTCTTTTTTTCTGCGTTCAATCGACGGATCTCATCTGTAAAAGAGGAAATCTGTTCTGCATTCCAAAATGCCCCAAGATCCACCAATTCCTCTCGCGCGCCGGGCAGACTCGGCTCATATACGTGAGGGGATGTAGCATCCAGTAAAGCGATCCCTCCCCTTCCCGCCGCTGTCAACACGACACCGTCCAAGGAATTGGGGTCGGACGAGCAATAAATGTATTCGCTCTCCCACCCCAATGCTTCGGCGTATTCGGCAACGTCCCGCAAAAAGCGGCTTTTTCCCGTTCCGGGTCCTCCTTTGACCGCATAAACGTGCCCGATGCGTGCGGCATCAAAAATCTCCGCGTAATAGCTGAAAAAACCCGACACACTGTTGGATGCGGCAAAATAAGCGTTTTCTCCTGTTGCCCTAATGGTCA
Organism: Eubacteriales bacterium; assembly: GCA_045632805.1. GTDB lineage: Bacteria > Bacillota > Clostridia > Oscillospirales > CAG-272 > UMGS1865. The sequence continues at coordinate 5,612 of JAZQXI010000163.1, forward strand.
TACGATCCCTCCGACAATTGGACTTTTTACTATCATGATATGCGCCGCGCAGAAAAATGTTCTACTTTTTTTTCGTGCCGCATAGAATAGAGCATACCGCAAAGAAAGGAGCTTTTCATGCAAAGCATCCGCATCACACGAGCGCCTTTGCGATTGCCATCGGTGCTCGCCGACTGTCTTCCCATACATCTCTCCGATGCTTTGTGCCAATCGGGTGCTCCCGCGCTTGAGGAGCTTCGATTACATAAGGGGCGCGTTGCTTCGGTTTGCGCACACGGACGAACCTATCGCACAGGTGTAAGCCTGTCCGAAACCGAAATGAATGATATCCTGAAACGGATGTGCGGCGGATCGCTCTATGCCTTTAGTCAAAGCATCAACCAAGGCTATCTTTCCCTTTCCGACGGCATTCGCGTGGGCGTTTGCGGAAGTGCGGCATTGGAAAAAGGAAGCGTGATCGGCGTCAGCCAGATCACGGGATTGATCGTACGGATCCCACACGCGGTCAACGTCTCGGCAAAGGAAATCCTCGACTGCTTCCTCGCGCAACGCGCTATGCGCGGAATTTTGATCTATGCCCCACCGGGCGGCGGAAAAACTACAGTTTTGCGCGCACTTGCCGCATCCCTCGCCTCCCCCGACTATGATTTTCGAACCGTTGCGGTAGACACACGGGAGGAGCTGAAATTTACGCTGGACGGCGGCAACCTAAATTTGGATATCTTAGCGGGATATCCGCGCAAGATCGGCATTGAAATTGCCGTGCGAAGCCTTGGCGCGCAGATCATTGTTTGCGACGAGATCGGAGATGCCGCCGACGCCCAAGCGATCCTTGCGGCAGCCAACTGCGGTGTTCCCCTCATTGCCTCTGCGCATGCCGCATCCGCTGAAGAGCTGCTCTCAAGACCTGCGATGCACATGCTTCACCGCGCACGTGTGTTCGGCTATTACGTTGGGCTTTTGCGCGGACGGGACAATGGATACTCCTATCGCATCACGCCTTGGGAGGAGCTTGACGAACGCTTGAAACGGGAACGGAGGGAGGCGCTATTGCATTGATCAAACTGTTGGGGGCGGCACTTGTGCTGTCGGTTGGCGTGATCTCCGCTTTTGGAACGGTACGGTATGAAAAAAAGCGGCTTTCGGTACTGGACGGATGGATCGATCTGATCCTCTATATTCGAGCACAGATCGACTGCTACCTCACGCCGCTTTACGAGATTCTATCAAGCAGCGACCCCGCTCTGATGCACGCCTGCATGTCCCCTGAGCATGAGACCGATCTCGGCGCCATTTTGCGCGCCTCTTCGATCTATTTGGACGGAAACAGCAAGCGCCTTTTGGAAAGCTTTATCCGCGAGATCGGATCGGGATATCGCGAGGAACAGGTAAAGCTTTGTGATTATTATATTTCCGCCCTGCGCACGGAACGCGCGAAGGTTGCAGACGAGCTTCCGACGCGCATGCGCCTATATGCGGCGCTTTGCATCTGCGTTTCGTTGGGAACGGCGATCCTTTTATGGTAAAAAAGACAGAATGCTGAATAACGGAGAAAAAAAGAAATGGATATTTCATTGATTATTAAAATTGCGGGAATTGGAATTTTGGTGGCGGTCGCCTCTCAAATCCTGAGCAAAAGCGGTCGGGATGAGCAAGCAATGTTTGTGACCATTGCGGGAATCCTTGTGGCTCTGATGCTTTTGGTCACACAGATCCGCGAGCTGTTTGATCTGATCACGTCGGTGTTTGGAATGTGATATGAGCAGTATCAAGCTATGCATGATCGCCGTGATGGGCGTGGTGATCGCCATGATCGTCAAGCAGTGGAAAGCCGATTGGCTCCCCTTGATCCGCATGGGACTTGCCCTTTTGTTTGCTACCGTGATCCTCGGTGCCGCCACACCGCTGATCGAATACATCCATACGCTGACCGAAACTGTGGGAGCGCAAAAATATACCGATCCTCTTTTGAAAGCTTTGGGCGTTGCGGTGTTGACGCAGTGTTGCGGTGAAATTTGTCGGGAGAGCGGTGAGAGTAGCATTGCCACCGGGGTGGAAACAGCCGGAAAGGTGGAAATTCTGCTGATATCGCTTCCGCTGATCGATGAGATTTTGCGTGTGGCTCGCTCGCTTCTTGAGATGGGAGGCGGATCATGACGCGCTGCAAGCGGACAAACCGCCGACAATATTTTGGTTGTTTGACACTTTTGCTGTGCCTTCTCTTTACTCTGCCGCTACAAGCAGAAGAAAGCGACGCGGCGTTTGGCGAAACGCTTCCCGACGAATACGGCGGATTCTTGGATTCCCTTCCCGATGGGCTTTTGGAGGTGCTTCCAAACGGAATCGAAAGTGAGAAAGCCGAGGAAATGGGAAATGCAGTCAGTCAAATGAGTGATTTTTCCTATTTGTTGCAAACGGTACTCTCCTTAGTTGGGGTGCGTCTTGGAGACTGCTTACAGCTTTTGGCAAGCGTATCGGGGCTGTTGCTTCTTTCCGCGGTATTCAAGGCTTTGAGCGGCTCTTTTCGGCAGGAATCGGTAGGACGTGCCTTTTCCTTTTGCTCCACGCTCATCATCACGCTCGTACTCCTTGCCAAGGGTTATACGGGGATAGAAGCCGTAGCCACCTACTTGGACGGTCTGCGCAATACAACAGCCGCCTCTATCCCACTCCTTGGCGCACTTTACGCCATGGGCGGAAACGTCTCGGCAGCAGCGGCTTCCTCGGCAGGGCTTACGGTTTTCTTAAGCGTACTGGAAAGCGTGATCAGCCGCACCGTGATACCGTTTTGCGGAATCTGTCTTGCTTTTTCGGTGATGAACGCCATGGATCCCGCTCTTCGACTTGGAACGCTTCTTGCTACACTGAAAAAGAATTACACCACTCTTCTCACTTTTTTGATGATGTTTCTGCTCGCAATGCTGGGGGCGCAAACCACGTTGAGCGCAAGAAGTGACACCTTGGCAATGAAGAGTGTCAAATTTGCCGCCGGAAACATGATCCCCGTTGTGGGAGGGTCGGTATCGGAGCTGTTACGGACGGTAAGTGCCTGTGTTGGATATTTGCGCGGCGGAGTTGGGATCTGCGGAATTTTGGTGTTGGTGCTGCTTCTCCTCCCTACGCTGATCGAGCTTTTGCTTTTGCGTCTGACATGGCAGATCGCCGCTTCTTTGGCAGATCTGCTCGGATGCGACCATGAAAAACGGCTGTTGGAGGAATTCGCTTCTCTCGGCGGTTATCTGATCGCTGCAGTTGCCATCTGCTCGGCAGTACCCTTGCTTTCCTTCACCCTGCTGTTGCGCTGTGCATCCGCGATCGGATGAGAAAGGAGTCATATGCAGGCTTATCTCATCTCGCTGTTTATCGCCTCACTGGTGGGCGCATTGATCGGAATCCTCTCGCCTGAAGGAGGGATGGCAAAACATGTCCGCTTGGTAACGGCGCTGGTCTTGATCTGTATTCTGATCTCCCCGCTTGGGGACGTCATCGGTGCCCTGCAGGACTTTGCTTCGGGCAGCTTGGACTTACCAAGCACGGAAAACAATACCGACGACTATTTAGAACAGCTTGGAAATGCCACGGACGAGGCATCCAAGAGCTATTTTGCACAAATGCTGACCGAAACGCTGGAAGAGCAATTTTCGATGCCGACAGGCACGGTACGATGTCAGATCGCGTGGATCAAAACAGGAGACATACTCTCCCCCTCGCGTGTCACAGTTGTCATGTCAGGTGCCTCGATCTGGAAAAATCCCCATGAGATCAAGGATTTTGTAGAGGAGCTTTTGGGATGCGAATGTGTCACCGCAATCGAATGATGAAAGGATATAAACGATGTTTGGATGGTTGAAAAACGGTGAAACGGGTGATAAAAAGAAAAACGCCAAGCTTTGGCTGATTGTGCTTGGCGCGGCGGCGGGCGTGCTGCTCCTCTTGATTGGAAGCGGGATAACGGAATCGCCGGAAGCTCCCACACACGAGGTCTATGATTTGGAAAGCGATGAGGCGGTCATCTATCAGACCTATTTGGAAAAGGAAATCCGAAGCCTTTGTGAGTCGGTGGCAGGGGTAGACAACGTAACCGTCGCGGTGACACTTTCCACAGGATTTGAATCGGTCTATGCTACGGAATGGGAGGAAGGCGAGGAAAAATACGTCATATTGGGGAGCGGCTCGTCGGCATCGGCACTCTATCTTTCACGCTCTACGCCAACCATCGCAGGGATCGGGATCGTTTGCACAGGCGGCGGCTCGGCACGTGTGCGAAACGAGTTGATCCCTCTGCTCTCCGCCACCTTTTCGGTCAGCTCCAATCGAATCTATATCACCGAAGCAGGAACGTAACGAAATGGGATGCCGCGCGTCGTTGTGCGCACGGCATCCCGCTTTTGTTCTGTTTTAACGCACCGCTAAGCCGTAGCTTTCCGCATATGCGCGTGCGTAAGATCCTGTGGGACATGAAACGGTCATTATGGCGGAACAGTTCTGAAACGCGCCATACTGTACCACGGATAGCGTTTTGGGGAGTGAAACGTTTTTCAACGCAATGCATCCCGAAAAAGCAAACCACCCAATGCTCTGTACCCCTTCGGGGATCAGGATTTCGGTCAGCGTAAGGTTGTTTTCAAAAGCGCGGTCACCAAGCGCCACTACGGGACAGCCTTCGATCTCTGTCGGAATCGTGACAGAGGTGGAATCCCCTATGTAGGAAAGCAGGGTAACCTTGCCGTCGGTAACGGTATAGCGAAAATCGGAATTGACCTCACCCGATACAGGCTTCATAGCTTGCTCCAAGGCATCGATCTGCGCTTCAAACTGCGTACGTTCTGAATAGAGTTGTGTTTTGAGCGATAAAACCTCCGCTTCCAATTCGGTTACCAACTGTTGATAGTACGCCGCTTTTTGCTCCGCAACGTCGGCAGAGAGATTTTCAAATGATGGCTTGTTTTGCGTCAACGGAGCGGTCGTATCCCCCTTCCCCGCCCCTTCGGCAGGCGAACACCCCGATAGCAAGAGACAAAGCGATACCCCCAATATCAACGACTTTTTCATTTTTGTTTCCTCCTTTTTTTAGGGTAGCTCTATGATAGCATAAAGAGACTGTCGAATGCAAGAGAATGGCGGAGGAGAGGAAAAAAGATAAAAATATGAAAAAGCTCTTGACTTTTCATCCGTTTTCCGTTATAATAAGAAAATGCAACGGACCATTAGCTCAGTTGGTCAGAGCCACCGGCCCATAACCGGGCGGTCCAAGGTTGGAGCCCTTGATGGCCCACCAAAAGCCGCAGGCCCCCGATTGGGTGCCTGCGGCTTTTGGCGTGCCATTCAAGGTCGCTCAAACCTTGCGTGCG
>JAZQXI010000164.1:0-6302 GCA_045632805.1 Eubacteriales bacterium
GCCGAAACAGGAATTTCGCGCGTTGCGACGCGCGACAAGGGCTACGCGCCCTTGACTGCGCAAACTTTTGAAAAAGTTTGATCAAAACTTTCATGGCAAAGTTTGTGCAAACATTGTGCTTGGCAAGGCAGAATCAGTAATTCAACTACCAAAAGGAAACTACCGTATGGAAAAAATGTGGGCAGGAAGAACCGACGGCGCGCTCTCGCGCGAAGCGGACGACTTCAATTCATCCATTCACTTTGACGCGCGCATGTATGCGCAGGATATCAAGGGTTCTATGCAACACGCGGCAATGCTCTCCGCCTGTGGGATCCTTCAAAAAGAGGAGACCGATGCGATCATCGACGGCTTGCAAACCGTTCTCGACGATCTGAACAGCGGCGCGCTTTTGATCGATCCCGACGCCGAGGACATCCACATGTTCGTAGAGGCGGAATTGACCCGCCGCATCGGCGATCTTGGAAAAAAGCTGCACACCGCAAGAAGCCGCAACGATCAGGTGGCACTTGACATCCGTCTGTATCTGCGTGACGAGATTGACGAATTACGTGCAGGCGTGCGCAAATTGATCGACGCGATCCTCTCGCAGGCAAAGCAGAACACCGACGCCATTATGCCGGGATATACCCACCTGCAACGCGCGCAACCCATCACCATGGCACATCACCTCTTGGCTTACGCCATGATGCTCCGCCGCGATGACGGGCGGCTCTCGGACTGCGCCGCGCGGATGAACAACTCCCCTTTAGGCTCTGCCGCGCTGGCAGGCACCACCTATCCCATCGACCGCCACATGGTCGCATCGGGACTGGGATTCTCGGGCATTACCGAGAACAGCCTTGACGGTGTTTCCGACCGTGATTTTTGCGTAGAGCTTCTCTCGGCTCTGTCGCTGATCATGACCCATCTCTCACGCTTTTCGGAGGAGATCATCCTCTGGTCGAGCTGGGAATTCCGATTCGTGGAGCTGGACGACGCCTACACCACGGGCTCGTCGATCATGCCCCAGAAAAAGAACTCGGACATGGCGGAATTGGTCCGCGGAAAAACGGGGCGCGTCTTTGGAGACTTGATGGGCATGCTCACCGTTCTCAAGGGTCTCCCTCTGGCTTACAACAAGGACATGCAGGAGGACAAGGAGTGCATCTTTGACGCAGTGGACACTGTGAAAAAATGCCTTTCCGTCTTCGCTCCCATGATCCGCACCATGAAGACAAAAAAAGAAAACATGTACGCCGCTGCGCAAAAGGGATTTCTCAACGCAACCGATCTTGCCGACTATCTGACCAAAAAAGGTATGCCCTTCCGTTCGGCGTATAAGCTGGTCGGTGCTTTGGTCGCAGATTGCATCGCCAAGGGCAAGACGCTGGAAACGGTCACCCTTGAGGAATACCGCGCGCTCTCCGACCTCTTTGAGGAGGATGTTTATACCGAGATCTCGCTTGAGACCTGCGTAGCAAAACGCATCTCGGCAGGCAGCACGGGACCCGAGTCGGTTGCGGCACAGATTCATTCCGTGGAGGAATTTTTAAAGCAATGAAAACAGTATTTATCGACGGCAGCGCGGGAACGACGGGCTTACGTATCCGTGAGAGATTGGAAGCACGCGATGACATCAAGCTGCTCTCTCTCCCCGAGGAATTGCGTAAGGATCCCGCATCACGCAAGGAAATGCTCAACACGGCGGACGCAGTCTTTCTGTGTCTCCCCGATGACGCCGCGCGTGAAGCAGTCTCCATGATCGAAAACCCCGACGTGGTGGTCTTGGACACCTCAACGGCGCATCGCACGCTGGCAGGTTGGAGCTACGGTTTTCCCGAACTCTCTCCCATCCACGCGCAAGGGATCAAAAATGCCAAGCGCATCGCGGTCCCCGGTTGCCACGCCAGCGGCTTTATCGCGCTGGTCTATCCGCTTTTGCAGGCGGGCATCCTTCCCTTTGGAGCCAAACTGACCTGCACTTCGCTGACCGGCTACAGCGGCGGTGGCAAAAAGATGATCGCGGAGTATGAATCAAGCGACCGCGATCCGCTCCTCTCCGCTCCCCGTCAGTATGGGCTGCCCCAACAGCATAAACATCTGAAAGAAATGCAGGCAATCACGGGGTTACACAATGCCCCCGCCTTTCTCCCCATTGTCGCGGATTTTTATAGCGGCATGGAGGTCACGATCCCGCTCTTTGCGTCGGAATTGAACGCGGGAAAAGGGATTGCGGACATCAAAGCGGCATACGCTGCGGCATATCACACGCCTCTGCTTTCCTACGTGGAGAGCGCTGACGAAAACGGATTTTTGTCCGCATCGGCACTTTCGGGCAAGGACTCGATGCAGATCTCGGTACATGGAAACGAGGATCGCATCCTGCTCGTCGCTCGCTACGACAACCTCGGAAAAGGCGCGTCGGGTGCAGCGATCGAATGTCTCAACACCGTGCTGGGCGTTGCCCCCTATCTTGGGTTGGTGCTGTGAAAGGTGCTGGGAAATCCGCAACCTCTCAATGCAAGTTTTGATCAAACTTTTTCAAAAGTTTGCGGTTTCCAAAGGCGGAGCCTTGGTCGCGCGTCGCAACGCGCGAAATTTCCATTTCGGCGTTTCTCTTTTGTTAACTTTTCTCTTTGCGCCTACGGTGTCAAAGAGAAAAGTGGCTAAGAAACTTTGCAAGATAAAAAGGCAGCCCCCCAAAAGGCAACAGTTTTTTCGCAACTACAAATTTTATAACCCCACTTTTTTCTTTGCAGAAAAAGGTGCAAAGAAAAAAGTTCGCAAAAATAGAAAAGGAATCGCAAGCGATTCCACGAGCACTTTGTGCTTGCGCCGATTGGAGAGCTTTCGCGCTCTTCGGAGCGCGACAAGGGCTTCGCGCCCTTGACCTGCGCAAACTTTTGAAAAAGTTTGATCAAAACTTTTACTGCGGGTTTGTGCGAACATGTTACGAATATTTTTACTTTTCCATTTCGAAAGGATTTTTTGATCAATGATAAAACTGATCTCGGGCGGCATTTGCGCCGCGAAAGGATTTCTGGCAAACGGTATCCATTGCGGTATCCGTAAAAACAAGACCAAGCGCGATCTGGCGCTCATCTATACGCCCACACGCGCGTCTGCCGCTGCCGTTTATACCACCAATCTCGTCAAAGGCGCGCCTCTTGCGGTCACCCGCCGCCACTTGGCGGACGGTTACGCACACGCTGTGATCTGTAACAGCGGAAACGCAAACACCTGCAACGCAAACGGCGTCGAGGTCGCGGAACAAACCTGCCTCGCCCTTGCAAAGCAGATGAACCTCTCCCCCGAGGATATCGTGGTCGCTTCCACCGGTGTCATCGGTCAGCCGCTTGACATCACGCCGATACAGAACGGTATCCCAGCTCTTGTCGCGGGACTTAATGACCGCGGCAGCGTCGCGGCGGCGGAGGGCATCATGACCACCGATACCAAGCTCAAGGAGGTTGCCGTCAGCTTTGAAGTCGGCGGCGTAACCTGCCATCTGGGCGGCATCGCAAAAGGCTCGGGCATGATCCACCCCAACATGGCAACCATGCTGGTCTTTATCACCACCGACTGCGCGATCTCCCCCAAAATGCTTGGAAAAGCGCTGTCCGGTGACATTCAAAACACCTTTAACATGGTCAGCGTTGACGGTGACACCTCGACCAATGATATGGTCACCGTGCTTGCAAACGGAGAGGCGGGCAATGCGCCCATCACCGCCGAGGGCGGCGAGGACTTTGAGACTTTTATGAAGGCGCTCAATACCGTAACCGTTGCCCTGTGCCGCTGTATCGCGGGGGATGGCGAAGGTGCCACCAAGCTTCTGGAATGTCACGTTTCGGGTGCTTCGGATGATCCGACTGCAAAAACGGTTGCAAAATCCGTCATTTGCTCCTCTCTTACCAAGGCGGCAATGTTTGGCGCTGATGCCAACTGGGGACGCGTGCTTTGCGCCATCGGCTACAGCGGAGCCGACGTGGATGTCAATCGCGTGGACGTGCGCTTCCGCTCGGCGGCGGGTGAAATTCTCGTCTGCCAAATGGGCGCGGGTGTGGATTTCTCCGAGGAAAAAGCCAAGGAGATTCTTCTTGAAAACGAGATCGAAATTCTGATCGAGCTTCATTCAGGCAACGCTTCCTCCACCGCGTGGGGATGCGATTTGACCTACGACTACGTCAAGATCAACGGCGACTACCGTACCTGATCCATTCCGATACAGAAAAGTGAGGACCGACATGAACATTTCCAATGCAGATCGCGCGCGGATCTTAGTCCACGCCCTTCCCTACATTCAAAAATACACAGGCAAGATCATCGTCGTCAAATACGGCGGCAACGCCATGACAAACGAGCATCTGAAAAACTCGGTCATGCGGGATATGATCCTGCTATCTCTCATCGGCGTCAAGGTCGTTTTGGTTCACGGCGGCGGTCCCGAGATCACTGATATGCTCTCGCGTATCGGCAAGGAAACGCAGTTTGTGGACGGCTTGCGCGTGACCGATAAGGAGACCGTCGAGGTGGCGCAGATGGTACTTTCGGGCAAGATCAACAAGAGCCTTGTCAACCTCATCGAAAACATGGGCGGTAAAGCCTTGGGGCTTTCCGGCGTGGACGGTCACATGATCGAAGCCCGCGTCAAGGATGAGCGTCTCGGCTTCGTGGGCGACATTACAAACGTCAATGTCCGACCGCTTCTTGATGTGATGGACAAGGGCTATATCCCCGTTGTCTCTACCATCGGATGCGACAATGAGGGCAACATTTATAACATCAACGCCGACACCGCCGCCGCAAAGATCGCGGGAGAATTGCACGCAGAGGCGCTGATCTCCATGACCGACATCAGCGGTATTCTGCGTGATAAAAACGATCCCTCCACGCTCATTTCTCAGATCACCGTCGAGGAAGCGCCAAAGCTCATCGAAAGCGGCGTCATCAACGGCGGCATGATCCCCAAGGTGGAATGTTGCGTCAACGCCATCAAGTGGGGCGTTCACCGTGTCTTTATCATCGACGGACGTGTCAGCCATTCCATTCTGATTGAAACGCTCACCGACGAGGGCATTGGAACGATGTTCCTGCGCGGCGACGAAAAAAACGAAGAAGGATAACTCCCTATGAACACTTTTGAAACCGACAACACCTACGTCGCCCCCACCTACGCGCGCTTTCCCGTTGAGATCGTCTCGGGCAAGGGCGCTTTGGTGTATGATACCGACGGAAACGAATACATCGACCTTGGCACGGGCATTGCGGTCAACACCTTTGGAACCTGTGACGAGGAGTGGATCGCGGCAGTCACCGCACAGCTCCACACCTTCCAACACACCTCCAACCTCTACTATTCCTCCCCATGCGCACGCCTTGCCGAACAGCTTTGCGTGCGGACGGGCATGAAAAAGGTCTTTTTCAGCAATTCGGGCGCCGAGGCAAACGAATGCGCCATCAAGGTGGCTCGTAAATACGCGTCCGAAAAGAAAGGCGATAACGCCTACACGATCCTCACGCTTGTCAACAGCTTCCACGGGCGCACGATCACTACGCTATCGGCAACAGGTCAGGACAGCTTCCACAAGCTCTTCACACCCATGACCCCCGGCTTTGTACACGCTCCCGCAAACGATTTGGAAGCGGTACAAAAGATCGCTAACGAGATGCCTTTGGCAGGGATCATGTTTGAAGCCGTGCAGGGTGAGGGCGGTGTCAATCCCCTCACCCCCGAATTCGTCGCGGGGATCGCGAAAATCGCGCAGGAAAAGGACATTTTGCTCATTGCCGACGAGGTACAGTGCGGAAACGGCAGAACGGGCATGCTCTACGGATACATGAATTACGGTATCACGCCCGACGTCTTTACTACGGCAAAGGGGCTGGGCGGCGGTCTCCCCATCGGCGCTACGGTCCTTGGAGAGAAGGTTGCAGACATCTTTGCCCCCGGTGACAACGGCTCGACCTTTGGTGGCAATCCCGTCTCTTGCGCGGGCGCGCTCAACATCCTTTCCCGTCTTGATGACCGTATGCTGGAAGGTGTCAGACTGCGCTCTGAAATGATCTTTGATACGCTGACGGGAGCCACAGGAATCAAGAGCGTCAGCGGACTGGGGCTGATGATCGGCGTTGAAACCGAAAAGCCTGCGAGCGACGTGATCGCCGCTTGCCGCGACATGGGCGTGCTTGTGATCAAAGCGAAGAACAAGGTTCGCTTGCTCCCGCCCCTCAACATCCCCACACAGCTCCTCGCCCGTGCGCTTGAGGTCTTGAAAAAGGCGTGCTCCTAAAAAACAACACAGCATGTTCGCACAAAC
>JAZQXI010000165.1:0-9299 GCA_045632805.1 Eubacteriales bacterium
CCGGCACCAAGGGATGCAGCGGCGAGATCGAACAGCAACCGCCAAAACCAATATCGCGGAGTAGAGCAGCCTGGTAGCTCGTCGGGCTCATAACCCGGAGGTCGTGAGGTTCAAATCCCACCTCCGCAACCAAAAGAACAAGGCAGTCCAAACGGACTGCCTTGTTCTTTTGCTCTGCGAAGCGGATTTTGAATTGCCACCACGACCTCCGTAGGAGGGAGTGGGTGAGCAAGTAAAAACAGCCCAGTGGGCTGTTTTTACGCCGCGATACCCCACAAAGCAAGGAGAACGAGGAGCAATCTGTGATTGCGACGAAGGGCGACTATGCGACTGGGGAGGGCAATGAAAAATCCCACCTCCGCAACCATGTTGTGTTGACAAAATAGATGCCAACACGAAAAACCCAGATGTCACAAGGCATCTGGGGTTTTTTATACCCATTTTTTATAGTGCAATTTTGGTAGATGCCAAACGCCAAAAATGCCGTGTGGGTGGGATCTGAACTTAAACAATCGACTTTTTAGGGGAGATTTTGCGATTTTTCAGTCACAAATGATTTTATCAAGTTCATTTGCGCGGCAGACAATATGTGTATAGCGTTCGCCGCGTTTGGTATGGTCAGCCAAAAAATAACGCTTTGCCGACTGCTCCAATACAACTCGTCGCAGCACCGTTTCTCCTTCCGACCAATCGCTGACTACATCGTCGTCAAAGCCAGCACTGGAAAAAAACATTGCATCAAAATATACCTTCCGCACTGTATCTATTGCCGCTGAACCAACATATGCCAGAGATTCCGCCAACAGCTCTCCGCCTGTGCAGACCGTGCGGATTTTAGCTTCGGCAAGGCGCATCGCCGTGTCGGCGCCGTTTGTATATACGGTCAGTCGCTCGATGTCGGCAAGGTGCGGAATCATATACTGCGCCGTCGTGGAGGCATCGATAAATATTGTGCTACCCGCTTCGACCAATGCCGCTGCCTTTGTCGCGACGGCATTTTTTTCACTTTGATTACGCTGACGGCGGATGATCTGCGGCGGACGCAGCGATAAAACCGATTCGGCCCCTCCGTGATGGCGGCGAAGCAGACCTTGCTGCTCCAGTTTCTCAAGGTCGCGTCGGATCGTGGATCGGCTTGCGTAGATTTTTTCCGAAAGCTCCCCGACACTTATAACGCCTCGGCTGTTGACAAGTTGAAGTATTTCTTCGTTTCTGCTGTTTTTTGACATAACCTTCTCCGATCTTGCGCATATGAGCATAATTTTGAAGCGATTTACATATAAAAGGTGACTTTAGGCCAATATGGCGCCCATGTATTGCGCTTTTTGCTCGTTTGTGTTATAATACTATCATAAAATCAAAGTCTTGTCAAGACTAAAACAAAAGGAGAAGAACTATGTATATAGAAGTTGCTGCCCATCGCGGAAATGTTGCGGAATATCCCGAAAATACAATACTCGCATATAAGTCGGCATATGAGATCGGCGCTGATATGATAGAGCTTGATCTGCATATGACAAAGGATGGCGAGATCGTCCTTATTCACGATGGAGATCTTGCGCGTACAGCTGATGTTTCGGGCAAGATAAGCGAGCTGACACTTGATGAAGTATTGCGCGCAGACGTCGGTATAAAGAATGGCGAAAGGTTCAGAGGAACAAGAGTGCCAACCCTCCGTCAATTTTGTGAATTCGTTGCAAATGAAGACCCTGCTATGCAGTTCAATTTTGAATTCAAGGATTATTTCAGCGACGGTGAGGAACGGGCAAAGGTGTGCGCCGACAAGATCATTGCAACGGTTGACAACTACGGTCTTTGGGAACGTAGCTTTGTTAACAGCTTTGACGGAAGACTGCTTAAGTACGTAGAGGAAAAATATGACGGGCGTTTCCGACTTCACGGATTTTATCCCTACAGTATACTTGGGGATACACGTCCCGAAAAGCTTTATTGCGCTTGCCTTTGGGCGTATAAGAATTCCGATGGCACTCCTGCGTTTGAAGGTGTTGTCAATCCGAAAAAGGATTTTGATGCTCTCATAGCACAAGGGGTTCGTCCTTGGGTTGGTGCATCCATTCGCACCATCGAGGATATGAAGCTCGCGGCAAGTCTTGGAGCAAAGCTGATAACCTCCAACGAGCCTGCATTCATGATATCGGAGCTGAAAAAAGCAGGTCTTCGAGTAAAGGAGTAATTTATGATAAAAGTATTTGCTTTTGATCTTGATGGCACACTAACACAGCATAAAACTCCGCTGGACGAGAAAAATCGAGCAATTCTTGAACGGCTTGCACAGCGTTACACTCTGCTTATGGTAGGCGCGGGAAACTGTATGCGTATTCACAATCAGCTTGGCGGATTCCCTATGGACGTTATCGGAAATTACGGTATGCAGTACGCGAAATATGCCGACGGCGAGCTTAAGCTCGTACGTGATGACGTTGTCAACTGTGAAAATAAAGACTCGATTGAAGAAAAGGTTACGTTGATCCGGGAAAAATACGGTTTTACACGGTTTGACGGAGATAACGTAGAATACCATACATCAGGTTGTATAACCTTTCCTCTGCTTGGAACAAAGGCAAATCAATCAGACAAGTTGGTTTTTGATCCTGATAGAAGAAAGCGCCGCGCTTTTTACAGTGAGGTATGCGAGGTATTCTCTGACTATAACGTCTTTGTAGGAGGCTCATCCTCGTTTGATATGGCTCCCAAGCCCTTCAATAAGTATTACGCTCTTGACTTATGGTGTCGTGAAAACGGCTATCTTCACAGCGATGTGGTCTTTGTCGGAGACGATTACGGTATTGGCGGCAACGACGAAAGCGTTTACCGCTCGGATTTTCGTTTTGCTTGTATTGATGATTATACCAGTCTTGACGAAGTGCTGGCACCGTGGCTGGATGGCACGGTTACGGACATTGACGAGCTTCTTGGCGCTCGGGAGAATTGCGCTTGCGGAAAAACTCACACCTGTGCTATCGACCGCGTCGTTATTCGCCACGGCGCATTAAATGAGCTTCCTGCCATGACTGTAGGATACCGTCACATTCTGCTCGTGTGTGATGAAAACACACGTCAAGTATGCGGTGACCGTGTGGACGAACTGCTTGGCGATGTAATTGATTCTAGACTGACGTATAGCGGTGATGGTTTTGTGGTTCCCAACGAGGAGGCGGTGGCAAAGCTGGAAGCCTGTCTGAATGACAAGACGGATCTAATTATTGGCGTGGGCTCCGGAGTTATCAACGATCTGTGCAAATACATAAGTTTTCAGCATTCCCTTTCATATTACATTGTCGCAACCGCACCTTCCATGGACGGTTACGCATCCAAAGGAGCCGCGATGCTGTTCGATGGAATGAAGATCACGACAAATGCCGCTGTTCCCAAGGCAATTATAGCAGATACGGCAATCTTGAAGGATGCTCCTATCGAAATGCTGCAAGCGGGATACGGTGATATTATCGGTAAATACAGTTGCCTGAACGATTGGAGACTTAGTCACACAGTCAACGGAGAGCCACTTTGCAATTATATTTACAACCTTACGTATGATACGGTTGCACACGTTTCGAAAATTGGTAATGATATTGTTTCGCGTGACGAAAAAAGCATTGCGGCTTTGATGCGAGCGCTCGTGATTGTTGGAATTGCCATGGCATATATGGGAAATTCCCGTCCCGCATCGGGAAGCGAGCATCACCTTGCCCACTATTTTGAGGTAACAGGACTTTTGCGCGGCGAGCCGTATTTCTGTCACGGCATTGATGTGGCGTATTCCACCTATTTAACAGCAAGGCTTCGTCAAGAGCTTCAAACCATAGAAATGCCCGAAGCGAAGAAATTCGATAAAGATGAATGGGAAGCGAGCATCCGTCGGGTATACGGAGCGATAGACAATATGACTACCGCCGAGGGGATTATTGCGTTGCAGAAAAAGCTTGGCTGGATCTATGAGAACAATCTCCCCCTTTACAGAGAAAAATGGTCGGAGATACGTGAAGTCCTTGCCGACTCTCCGACACCGGAGCAAGTTCTTGAAATGCTCGGGAGCGTCGGACTTAATATAAACGAGTTTGAAAAGATGTATGGAGAAAAAAAGCTAACCGACGGCATCAGGTATGCAAAGGACCTTAAGGATCGGTATACTGTTCTTTGGATGTATGAACAGGTAAAATAATGTTTTGAGCGCATTCATTAATGACGGTATCCATTCTGTCAAGATAACACAAAAGAACAAGGCAGTCCAAACGGACTGCCTTGTTCTTTTGCTCTGCGGAGACGAGGCTTGTGCCTTTTGGATTTCGGGTTATGAGACCGACGAGCGTAGCTCGTTGGGTTAGCGAAGCAAAAAGGCTCCGGTGGAGCGTTTTTGCAAGCGGTGTCGCCCCAAGCGCGAGTTTTGGAGCGAAGCTGTGCTTTGCGAACAAAACGACCCGCGACGGCGACTGGGCTGTGTTCGCACAACACTTATGGGAAAAGAGGTTCAAATTCCACAGAGTACCAACCATGTTGTATTGCCTTAATAGATGCCAACCGCCAAAAACGCCATGTGGATGGGATCCCCCGCTTGAACAATCGACGTTTCAGGGGGATTTTTTTTTAATGCCTTGACAAACGCTTAAAATAAGTATATTATATTGATAAGTGGTTTTTGAATATTGAAGCGCAGCGGACGCAATCAAAACCGAATGGGGGAATGAGTATATGGAACAGTCTTATTTTTTCAAAAATGCCGATTGGGTCGGAAAAGCCGAAAGAACACCTAAGACCTTTTCGGTGCTTCGGGGACACTTTAACGTCTGCTCAATCAAAAGGGTTGCGTTGAATGTCTTGGGACTTGGCTTCTTCAAGTGCTACATCAATGGAACATGCATTAACCCCGACACCTTTTTGCCCCTTTCATCGGATTTTGAGGCTACCTGCGACCCGACAAGCGAGGTTCTGTCAGGGCACAGAACCTACGTTCCAAGCTTCGATATCACTCCTTACGTAACGCCCGGTGAGAATGTGATTGCCATTCACTTCGGCGGCGGATGGTACACGCATGGGGAGCGTGTGTTCGGGCTTCCCAAGGCGATCTATTGTATTTTTGCGGAGGATCATCAGGGGGAAGTGAGCCATTTTGTTTCGGATCGGAGCTGCCGCATAGGTGACGGGTTCGTTTCAGACTATCAATTCGTACAGTACGAGAACCACGACTACAATATGAAAGACGGTTTCCTCGGCGTGGATTTTGACGACAGCAATTGGGAAAACGCTTCTCTTACCGAGGCGCTTGATACCGATTATTGTTCTTCCGATTGCCCGACCGATCAGCTGATATGCGAACTTCCCATAAAAGTGGTTGGAAAAAGTGCAAACGGTACCGTATACGATTGTGGTGAAAATACCACCGGATACCCCGTTCTTGAGCTGCATGCAAAGCAAGGCGAAACGGTAAGTGTCCGTTTTTCGGAAGAGCTTCTTTCGGACGGAAATCTTGACCCGAGACAGATCCAAGGGCAGAGCTATTCGGTCCTCTCAGATGGCAACGGTCACACCGTTCAGCCCGAATTTACCTGGTACTGCTTCCGATATTTTGAGGTTGTGGGGAATGCTGTTCCAAAATGCGTCAAGGTGGTACACGCCGATGTTGCACAGTCGTCTACCTTTGAATGTGATAACGAAACGCTTAACTGGACGTATAAAACCTTTATCCACACCATGCTCTGCAATATGCATACAGGACACCCGTCGGATTGCCCTCACATTGAGCGCCGCGGCTATACGGGCGACGGGCAACTTACTTGCCATGCCGTGCTTTCCGTGCTTGACGCAAGGAAATTTTATGAAAAATGGCTTCAAGATATTGCCGACTGTCAGGATCGATCAAGCGGTCACATACAGTATACCGCTCCATACATACGAAGCGGCGGCGGACCCGGCGGATGGGGATGCGCCATCGTTGAAGTGCCGTATCAACTCTACAAGCATTACGGAGATGCCGACGTGCTTTCAAAATACTACGGCAATATGCGCCGTTATATCGACTATCTTGAGGCACATTCCGAGTTTGGTCTTGTTACAAGTGATAAAAAGGGTGAATGGTGTCTTGGAGATTGGTGCGGACCCAATATCCTTTACCCCGAAAAAGATATAACGTCACATGATCAGCAGGTTATCATTCCCGCGCCTTACGTGAATACCTACTTTATGGTGAAGTCGCTTGAAACGATGAAAAAAATCGCTATGATCATAGGCAACGATGAAGATGTGGCGGAATATGACGAAAAGATCAAGCTGCGCAAGAGCGCGATTCAAGCCGCTTATTTCAACACCTTTGACGGAAACTTCGTTATGAACGTTCAAGGCTCTAACTCTTTTGCGGTCGACCTTGGTCTGGGGGACGCGACAACCTACGCAAATATGGTAAATTACTATCAGAGGCTTGGGTATTTCGACACGGGTATCTTTGCTACCGACGTGCTGATCCGTACGCTGTTTGAGAAAGGTGACGGCGAACTTGCGGTGGATATTCTTACCAACAACGGCAGTCAGGGTTATGAGCATTGGCGACAGAACGGAGCAACTACTTTCCACGAATATTGGGACAGCAGCAGAAGCCGCTCTCACTGTCACCCGATGTTTGGCGCCCCCGTGGCGTACTTCTTTGAATATCTTTTGGGCATCCGACAAACAGAGGCATCCTGCGGATATTCCGAATTGATCATCAGTCCTCAAGCTGTGGCGAAATTCAACAGAATGTCGGGAAGTATGGATACTCCGAAGGGTACCGTTTCAGTCGGCTACGAAAGAACGAGCAAAGGCGTGAAATACAATATTTCGATTCCCACAGGTTGCAAGGCGGATTTCCGTATTTCTTCTTACGTGCGTGTTCTTAACGAGGGAAAAAACGAATTTCTCTACTCGGAACAATAAAGCTGTATAACGGTTATATATTTCCAAGAATAAAATAATGGCACCTGTTCTGTCAAGATCACAAAAGGCGGAAAATAAAGCAGTCCTCCCCGGGATAGAATCATCATGTACCGATCAGTACAAACCTGCTGAGGAAACCATGGTTCGTTTATTCTGACTGTCATACGGTTGGGGGTATGCTTTGCGGCGTTTGGCGGGATTTGAAAACGTGCATCTCAACACAGAGAAACCGAAGCAAAACGTCGCTTTCTCATAAGGGTAAATATCACTCTTTACAAATGCTCAAAAACATGCTATAATAGTACCATAGCGAAGCGCTACTATGGTGGGATCAAAATCACGTGAAGCGGTAAGGCTTTTCGCGGATATGATCCGTTTTGGCATATGCCGAAAAGCAATCGGAAAGGGAAGGTATTACAATGAAAACAGGTTTTTCGAGAACAAACATCAATCCCCCCGTCGGCGTACCGATGGTCGGATATTATGAACAGCGCCGTGTAAAAGGGATTCACGACGACCTTTTTGCAAACGCTGTATCATTTGATGACGGGAACAGTAGAGCGGTCATCATCACGGTCGACCTCTGTCTTTTGTCCACGGAGCAGTGCGATTATTTCAGAGAAAAAATTGCCGCGGCGGCAGGCATCAAAAAGGAGAGCGTTTTTATCAACTGCTCTCACACCCATACGGGGCCGACGATCGGAGATGACAAAATTTCTTGCCTTGCAGGAAGCGACGTATACGACAAATTCTTTGAGGAGAGCCTGTGTCGGGTCGCAAAGGAATCCTTTTTGGACATGCGCGAGTCGGAATTCTCTTATGCGGAAGGGCTTGCAACGGGCATTTCCTTTGTGCGGCGCTTCAGAATGAAGGACGGGAGCGTAAGAACCAATCCGGGTATTGACAATCCCGATATTGCGCACCCATTGGGAGAGGTCAACGAAACGGTAAAGCTGGTTCGAATCGACCGTGACGGCGCAGACAATCTCGTTCTTGTGAACTACGGTCTGCACGCCGACTGCGTGGGAGGCGAATACATCAGCGGAGATTGGCCCGGTGTGGTGCGGGATACCGTTGAAAAGGTGCTTGATCAAACCAAATGCATCTTCCTTCTCGGCTCGCAAGGAGACGTGAATCATATCAAGGTCAATCCGACGCCCGGGGACAGACGCGGTCTTGATTACGAGAGCTTCGACGGT
This sequence comes from Eubacteriales bacterium, assembly GCA_045632805.1. Taxonomy (GTDB): domain Bacteria; phylum Bacillota; class Clostridia; order Oscillospirales; family CAG-272; genus UMGS1865. Next base: position 8,124 of record JAZQXI010000165.1, read on the forward strand.
GTTCCCAGAGGCTACGAGCACGCTTTGCATATCGGAAGAACCGTAGCGGGCGCGGCAATCGGCATTTACGGCAAGGCAGAGCCTTTTGCGGCGGATGAGCTGCGATTTGCATCAAAGGCGATCTCTATTCCTTCCAATCAGGACAACTCCCGAATCGAAGAATCACAAAAAATCAAGGGATTGTACGAAGCGGGCAGAGCGCACGAGCTTCCCTACAGCGATATGGAGCTTACGACCGTCGTTGCGGAAGCGGTCCGCATTTGTGAGCTTGAGCACGGCCCCGACAGCTTTGGCTTTGTTCTGAGCGCGCTCAAGGTCGGGGAGTTGATCCTCGCGGGGATGCCCGGCGAATGCTTTACCGAGATTGGCAGAAGAATTGAAAACGGGTATGAGGGTAAGCGTATGATGGTCTGCTGCCTTACGAACGGCGGTGACAGTTATTTTCCGACGTCGTCTGCCTATGACGAAGGCGGTTACGAGGCAAGAACCTCTCGCTTGAAAAAAGGCGGCGATGATATCATCGTGAGCGGAATGGCTGAGTTGGTGGCAACCTTAAAATAAACCCGAAGCACTCTGAATCCTTTTGGTGGATGTGCTATCATGCCGATATACGGTTTTCACGCGTAGGGATGTATGGAACGCTTGTTATTCCGGATACAAGCGAATTGCCCGCATTGGTCGGTAAGACCGTTTCGGACAAGGCATGAGGTTGTTCCCACATCGTGCGGTGTGATCGCGGTATCAGGCTTCTTGACAAGGTCGGTTCTAAAGAACGTCAAGACGTCCGCATCAATCAGAATCCCCCTTTCCAACGGTGGAATCCGTTTTGGAAAGGGGGATTTTCAGTTGCTTCTTTTTTGGGAGAGCAGAGTGAGCTTTTTGGCTACTCTCGCAAAGCGCGCGGGAGCGGCTCTTTCAATAGATCACGCTACCTTTTCAAAGGTCAGCGTTGCGGAGTCGCCGTCCAAGGAATCCACGGTAAAGACGTAGCACAAACGGTCATTGCTGTCATCGTAGGTGGCGGGAAGGGTATCTCCCTCGCCAAAGACGTATTCACCGTATGCGTCCGTGACGTATTCGATCAGATTGTCCTCGGTTCCGTAGGAGTCGGAGGGATCGGTGTTGGTGTTATAGACGTCATAATAGAGCTCGCCCTCGTAGTCGATGGCGTACAGA
>JAZQXI010000166.1:0-29095 GCA_045632805.1 Eubacteriales bacterium
TGCGTTTGAAGATCAGATCGACGACCTGCGCGCAGACGTCCTCAAGATTGACGTGCAAAGAGCTGAGCGGAATATCGAAATAAGGTGTAACGGAAATATCATCCATCCCAACGAAGGAAATATCATTCGGAATACGGTATCCTTGGCTTTGCGCATAGCGCATTGCACCAAAGGCAATCTGATCGTAGGCGGCAATGATGACGCTTGGCAGATCTCCTCTTTCAATCAGCTCTCGCATGCAGTCCTCACCCGCCTCGGCAAAGCGTCGGTTTGATACTGCAATATACCTTTCATGAATCGGAAGTCCCACTCGACGCATAGCATCTTTGAAAAAACGCTCCTTTGAGGCGGTCAGCTTTTCACCGACAAATCCAACCTTGGTGTGTCCAAACGCCTTGACCGTTTCCATCAGAGTCAGCATCCCACCGCTATAATCGGTTTTTACACGATCGGCATTATGCGATTTACGATGTCCACTGCCGATGACAACAAGCGGAATTTCATCCGGGTTTTGGATAGCGTCTCCCATTCCCCATGCGATAACGCCGTCCACCTTCATACGGTATGCCAGATCGCGGAACAATCGCGCTCCCTGCTCGGGGTCAAAGCGAGTAAAGGCAATGATCGCATCCGCACCACGCTCGTTCAGCGTGCGTTCAAGAATGCCGATCTCCTTGCCGTAATACTCGCTTTCGGGTTCGGGAGCCAAAAGTGCCACCATCGGACGCGTTCGCGGTGCCTTGTAATATTTTTCAAAGCATCCTTGCTCCTTGGCAAGTGCAAAAATACGCGCACGTGTCGCGTCGCTGATCTCTCGGCTCTCCGAAAACGCCTTGGAAACGGTTGCCACCGACGTTCCCGACAGCTCCGCAAGCTTTTTCAGCGTCATATCCCTACCCCCCTTTTTTGATCTCTTTGGATTGATTGTACCATACGTGTCCTTCAAATGCAATAGAAAAACCGCAATTTACGAAAATGTTTCGTAAAAAAAGCCATTGCTTCACCAAAAAATCGGTGGTACAATGGGGACAACACGTATAAGGAGACAATTATGAAGGACACAAAAAGGACAACGAGAATCGCTTACATCATCGAAGCGGGATTTGAGTATTTTATCTCTCTGTTCGTCACCGGCACGATGCTTGGCTATATTCTTGACATACTCGGCTTTTCCGATGCCCTGCAAGGGGTGGTCTCCACCGTGGCAACCTTTACCTGCGGCGCACAGCTCTTTGCGCTCCTGCTGGTAGGACGGCGGCGAAAACGCATTGTTACGGTGGGGCATCTGATCAATCAGGCATGCTTCGTTTTGCTCTATCTGCTTCCCATCTTCCCGCTTGCCGCAGGTGCCAGAACGGTGCTTTTGATGGTGCTCTTGTTTACGGGTCACATCGTCAACAACGCCATCAACCCCGCAAAAATCACATGGCTGATGGGATCGGTACCGAACGAAACGCGCGGTCGCTTTACGGCAGTTAAGGAAATAATCTCCTTGGCGGGCGGCATTGCCGTATCCCTCGCTTTTGGAGCGGTGGCAGATTTATTCCGCCGTGCCGACGGAATGCCCACAACGCCCTATTACATCATCTGCACCTCGGCTTTGGTCGTGATGATGCTGATTCACACCGTCTCGCTCCTCGTATCCACGGAAGAGGTCGAAGCAGATGCAAAGCGTATCCCCGTCAAACAGACGGTGAAGCGTATGATCCATAACCGCGACCTGCTCAAGGTCATCGGCGTTGGAATTATCTGGAACATCGCATCGGCAATTTCCACCTCGTTCTTCGCATCCTATTTGCGGCAGGAGCTTGCTTTCTCGTTTACACTGATCGCCACGCTTTCCACCGTGGGCTCTCTTGTCCGCATCGCCGCATCTCCCTTTCTTGGAAAGCTTGCTGACAAATATTCCTTTGCAACCGCTATGACGCTTTCCTTTGCGGTGGCTGCCGCCGCGTTTTTATCAATGGGATTCACGTGTCCCGAAACCAAATGGCTCTATCTCGCATACACCGTTTTGCATGCCTTTGCCATGGCAGGCATCAACAGCGGCGTGATCAATCTGATCTACGATTACGTGCCTCCCGCCGAGCGTGCGGTGGCAATGGGTGTCAAGAACGCCTTGGGCGGAATCTGCGCCTTTTTGACAGCGCTGTTATCGGGCTGCTTGCTTGGATGGATCCAGGCCATGGGCGGATTCCCCTTCTTTGGGATCACGCTTTACGCCCAACAGGTGCTCGCGCTCCTTTCCTCTCTGGTGATCCTGCTTCTTATTCTCTATATGCGGCGGGTGATCGCGCCGCTTGGCAGATTGGGTGCCTCCAAAAACGATCAAACCGACAAACAAGAGCATTCGATGACGATTCAAAAATAAACAATCAAAACAAAGGAGAATTCATTTATGGCACAGATCAAAATCGACTTTTCCAAAGAAAAAGGTCCAATTAAAATCATGCATGCGGTCAACAACGGCCCGAAGCCTCACAAAAAGGACCAAATGAATGACAACTTTACTGACTATAAGGCGGCTCGCATCCCCTACGCGCGCAACCACGACGCTGCGTTTGCCTCCTGCTACGGTGGTGAGCATACGGTAGACATTCATTTGATCTTTCCGAATTTTGATGCCGACGAAAACGATCCCGCCTCCTATGATTTCTACTACACCGACAAATATATCCGCGACACGCTGGATGCGGGGACCGAGACCTTTTACCGTCTCGGCTCCAAAATTGAGCACGGACTCAAAAAATACGGCACGCTCCCCCCGAAGGATTTTCACAAGTGGGCACGCATTTGCGAACACGTGATCCGTCACTACAACGAGGGGTGGGCTGACGGCTTCCACTACAACATTCAATATTGGGAGATCTGGAACGAGCCCGATCTTGACGAGGACGATGCCCCCAACAAGCGCACCTGGAGCGGCACGTGGGCACAGTTTTTTGATCTTTACGCCATTGCGGCAACGCATCTCAAGTCTTGCTTTCCAAGTCTTAAGATCGGCGGTCCTGCTCTTGCCTACCGCGTGGGCTGGATGGATCTGTTCCTGCCTGAAATGAAAAAGAGAGGCGTTCCAATCGACTTCTTCTCATGGCACTTCTACTCCAACGATGCGCACACAGCAGAAACCCGTGCGAGAGAGGTACAGGCGGCACTGGACAAGTACGGCTACGGGGATGCCGAAAGCATCTGCAACGAGTGGAATTACGTGAAAGGATGGTCGGAGGAGTTCGTTTACTCCATCCAACAGATCATCGGCATCAAGGGCGCCGCGTTTGAAGCCTCGACCATGATCAACGCGCACACCACCACGATGCACATGATGATGTATTACGACGCGCGCCCCACCACCTTTAACGGCTTGTTTGATTTCTACACCAACGCGCCCCTCAAGGGCTACTACCCCATTGTGATGTGGTCGAAGTTGCGCGAGCTTGGGCGTGAAGTGGAATTGACCAATGACAGCGACAAAGTAGCTGCCATTGCCGCCAAAGGCGCTGACGGGAAGGGGGCTGTGATGCTCTCCTACTTCTGTGAGGATGACGCGGCAACCGAAAGTGAAACGGTTGAAATTTCGTTGGAGCATTTGACGGTAAAGAAGCTGACCGAATATCCGCTGGATGCGGAACGCTCTTGCGAAGGCGAAGCACGTGACGCTTCCAACAGCGTAAGCGTGACGCTTGTTCCCAACTCGGTGACATTCCTGCTTTGCAACGGAGAAAGCTTGTTTGAAGAATAAAAAACACAAAGAGAGGGGAGGTCTCAAATTGCCATTTGAGACAGCCCCGTTTTTGATTCTGATCTTACAGCTCGACCTTTTGTGTGCCGTTCCCCGACACGTAGTGCTTCTTGACACCAAGCTGCTCCATCCAACGGCGCGTAACTGCCGTGCCGTACATACGGATGCGGTTCATTTGGATCGCTTTTTGGGAGTCGGGCAAATATTCCGGAATCTCACCCTCATCATAAAGCCACAAGGGAGCTGCCCAAAGGCACGCCTCGGGCGCAATTGCGGCATAAACCTCCATCGATACGTTCATGTGTCCGTGATGTGCCATTTGCACGATATCGGACTTGAGTTTATGACGTGCATAGTGGAAAAGTCGGTCACCGCCATCGGGTCCAAGGTCACCAAGGAACAAAACGCTCTTGCGCGGAGTTGTCAAACGGAACACGATGGAAGAATCGTTGATGGGATTTGCCCAAAGTCCCTCTTGCGGAGTATACAGGATCTCGATCTCCACCTCGTCCACGCATATCTTATCTCCCACCTCAACAATGCGCTCCTTGTGCGCAAAGCGAGGACGAACGCGTTCGAACACAGGCAGGGTCTCATTGATATCTTCTGTAAAGTATTCGGGATCGGGGGCTTTTTCGGTTTGCTTTACCAGCTCCGCGTAGCACGGAAAATGGTGATAAACACGCTCTACGTCAAAATCGTACGCACCGTTCTTTTCAAGCTCGGAAAGAATGCCAGACACGTGGTCAGAATGCGCGTGCGTCATGATCCACGCCGCAACGGTTCTGCCTCCGATCGCCGCCTTGAGCGCGGGCATATCGTCGGGACGTCCGCCATCCACCACGATGCAACGGTTTTGCTCGGTGACGATGACGAAGGACATCATAAAGGGGCTTGCTTCCTTCAGCATATAAAGTGTTGTTTTCATGGGTGCCTCCCGGGGATTGTTTTTACTGTTTCAGGCGTTGAATTCGTCGGTGGTCTTCCAAGTGATGTGAGGGCAACGATCCTCAATTTCGTAACCGAACTCGGTAGGCTTTGCCCAACGGATCGCGTTGGTGAGGATGCGCTGGATGCAAGGATGATAGTACGCCTTGCAGGACTCGTGACCCGGCTGGAGATAGAAAATCTTACCCGCACCGCGATAGAAGGTCATGCCCGAACGCATGATGTGTCCATCCTCAAACCATCCGCCAAAAATCAGTTCATCGGGCTGAGGGATGTAGAAGGGCTCGCTGTAAAGCTCCTCCTCTTCCAAAAGAAAGTGGTCAGGAATGCCCGCCGCGATCTCATGTGCGGGAAGCAAGGTCCAGACGATCTCCTTCTGGTCTCTGCCCCAAGAAAGGTTGCCGTTGGTGCCAAGGATCGCACCGAAAGGCTTGGACTTGTGCGCGGAGTGAAGCGGGATAAAGCCCATCTTACCCGTGTAAACACGTTGACGGATCTTTTCGACCAAAGCGTCATCGACCTCCTTGTGCGCCATATGTCCCCACCAGAGCAGAACATCGGTACTGTTGAGAACCTCATCGGGAAGCCCTTGATCGGGATCATCCAAGGATGCGATGCGAACGTCCATATCCTCGTTTTTGTCAAGGAAGGACTTGATATACGCATGAATCCCCTCGGGATAGAGTGCGCGCACCTTTTCCTCGATCTTCTCATGACGGTACTCATGCCAGATGGTTACATTGATTTTTTTCATGATAATTCCCCTCACTTTTTAGATTGATTATATTTTCGTTCAAAATTGATTGTTCTTTATTTCAGCTCGACAACGGTAACGCCACCGTCGCCTTCTCCGTACTGTCCGAGTCGGAAGCTTGCCACGCGGCGGTCGCCCTTGAGGTGCTTCCAAAGCGCCGCCTTCAGCGCCCCCGTTCCCTTTCCGTGGATCAAGCGAACACGGCTGAAATTGGCGATCACAGCCTCGTCCAGATATTTGTCCACCTCAAGCCATGCCTCGTCTCCAAGCAGTCCGCGAAGATCGATCTCATCGCGAAAATCGCGGTTGACCTTTGCATGAAACTCGGAGGCCGGCTTTTTTTGTTTGCCGCTGATGACCTGTGCCTTTTCCTCAATCAAACGAAGATTGGAAAGCTTGGTGCGGGTCTTTAAGATCCCCGCCTGCACCAGCGCCGAGCCGCTTTTATCGGGTGTTTCCAGAAGAATCCCCTCTTTATCGATGTTGACGATATAAACCTTGTCTCCCACCTTAAGGTCGCGCGGAAGGACGTAAGCCTCGTCGGTCTTTTCCTCAACAGGATTGATGCGATCGTCGCTCTCACGAATCATTTTGCGGACGGCACGGCGTGCAGCGTCAAGCTCCTCGGAAAGTCGTCCCGCCTCCTCGGCTTTTTTGGCTTTTTCAAGCTGTGCAAAGACAAATTCACTGGAAATACGGGCGCTATCAAGCATTTGCTGTGCTTTTTTGCGATCCTGCTCGATCTGCCGCTCGGTCTCAAAAAAGCGTGCCTTGATCTGCTTTTCGGCGTCAAGCTTAAGCTTTTCATATTCGGCTTTGAGTCTTGCCGCCTCCTCGCGGTTGCGGTCGGCTTCAAGGCGTGAAGCCTCCAATTGCTCGATAACCTCCTCAAAGCGCTGATGATCGCTGTTGACCTGTTTTTTTGCCAGTGCGATCACCGATTCGGGCAGCCCCAGCTTTTGCGAAATGGCAAACGCGTTGGATTTACCGGGCGTGCCAATCATCAGGCGATATGTGGGCTTTAAGGTAGACACATCGAACTCGCAGGACGCATTTTGCACGCCGGCGGTATCGAGCGCATAGGTTTTCAGCTCGGTGTAGTGTGTGGTCGCCATGCATAAAGCTCCCGTGGCTCTGACCGATTCGATGACCGCGACAGCCAATGCCGCACCCTCGACAGGGTCGGTACCCGCTCCCAGCTCGTCAAAAAGGCACAAAGATTGGGAATCGACCTCTTTCATCACGTTGACAATATTGACCATGTGCGAGGAGAAGGTGGAGAGAGATTGCTCGATGCTCTGCTCGTCACCAATGTCCACCAGAACCTTGCTGAACACGCAGATCTCGCTTTCGGGTTCGGCGGGGATATGAAGCCCCGATTGTGTCATCAAAGCGAACAAGCCAACGGTTTTGAGTGTAACGGTCTTACCTCCCGTATTGGGACCCGTGATGATCAGCGTGTCGTATTCCTCACCGATGCGGATATTGGTAGGTACCACGCGCATGGGGTCAATGAGCGGATGACGCGCGCGGGAGAGATTGACGGTCTGCTTGCCCGAAATGCGCGGTTCTGTTGCTTTCATGCGCACAGAAAGCTCGGCGCAGGCAAAATAAAACGCCAATTGCGTGATGCAATAATAATTGCGGCTGAGCGAATCGGATGCCGCGCTGACAAGCGAGGAAAGCTCAAACAGGATACGCTCGATCTCGTGCTCCTCACGTGACGCAAGCATGCGCAATTCGTTATTGGCATCCACCACCGCCATGGGCTCGATAAACACGGTCGCCCCCGATGCGGAGGAGTCGTGGATGAGACCCTTGATGTCGTTTTTACATTCCGCCTTGATGGGAAGGACGTATCTGCCGTTTCGCATGGTGACAAGATTTTCCTGCAGGATCTTGGAATAAGATCCACTGATATAGTGTTGCAGGGTCTCCTTGATGCGGTTGTTAGCGTCTCTGATCTTGCGGCGGATCTCGGCAAGCTCACGGCTCGCTTCGTCCGCGATCAGATCCTCGGAAAGGATCGAGCGCGTGATGCTATCCTCCAAGTGGCGATTGGGTAACAGAGAGGAAAACAGCTCGTCAAGCGAGGTATCAAAGGGCTTATTGACCTTGCTGTATTCGCTGATACCGCGCGTCGCGCGCAATAATCTTCCCACCTCCAAAAGCTCCCGCGTGTTGAGCATCGCGCCCTTGACGGCACGCTCGCACGCCTCGGAGACATCGGTAACCGAGCCGAAAGGAGGCTGTCCCTTGACGTCATAGAGCCTTTTTGCATCGGTGGTTCTTCTCTGACGGCGCAAGACCTCGGTGATATCCGAGGACGGCATCAGCCGCCACGCGAGCGCACGCGCGCCCTCCGTGGGGGCACACTCGGCAAGCATGGCGCAGATTTTATCAAATTCCAGTGTGTTGAGTGCTTTTTCCGTAAAATTCATACCGTTGTTCCTTCATGCGGAATCTGTGCGGCGCTCTCGCGCATCGCATGATAAAAATTCAAAGAATCAAAGCCTCTGCCAAGATGGGAGAGGGTGTAGGTTTCGGCGGTCTTGGCAAACGCTGCAAGATCCCGCACGTCCTTAAGTTCAAAAGAGAAGATACGCTCGATGGGCGCGTGGATCACGTAGCGCAGTGCCGCCGTGACGGCAGGGGAAAGCTTGCAAAGCAGCTCTGCTTCGCGCACCTCATCATAGGCGTCGGGGGTGAGCTTGCGATGGGTATTCCCTTGCTTTTTAAGACATTCGGGACAAATGAGCGCTCCCCCCATGACATTGAGATAGAGCAATTCCGCTTCTACGGCGCCACAGGTATTGCAACACGCCAGCTCGGGCTCATATCCCGACATTGCCATGGCGCGCATTTCCACAGCACCCTTGATGATCTCAAGAGGATATTTGGCATGCGCGATGGCGTAAAGGGCGTTGAGCATCAGGCGGAGCAGATCTCCCGCTTCCTCCCCTTCGTCGGTGAGTTCACACGCAAGATCGCACAGATACGCCGCCAGATCCAGGCGGTCGATGTCCATGCTGAGCGCGTAAAAGGCGTTGTGGAGCGCTCCGCTTTTGAGGATGTTGAAATCCCCCTTGCGGTAATATTCAAAATTGGCGTACGAATAGAGTTGACTGACGGCGGTTTGCTGACCCTTGAGCGACCGACTTCCCTTTGCGAGCAGTGTGATCCGTCCCTTTTGCGCGGTCAGAACCGAGAGGTAACGGTCGTGATCCCCATAGTCGCGGATCCGAACGACCAAGCCGTCGATGCTCTCATCTCGCATAAAGCGCCTCCCGTGTGTTCGTTTTTATTCCTCGGTGTAACCGAAATCAAGGATCCCGCGTGCGCTCTCGCGCCAGTTCTCCTTAACCTTGACCCACAGATTGAGATAGACCTGTGCGTCCAGAAGCTTTTCCATGTCCTCGCGGGCATAGCTTCCAATGCGTTTGAGGGTCTCGCCGTTCTTGCCGACGAGAATCCCCTTGTGCGACGCCTTTTCGCAGAAGATCTCGGCACGAATGCGTACGATATCCCCTTCGTCGCGGTATTCCTCGATGACCACCGCCACGCCGTGCGGGATCTCCTTATCCAAGGTGCGCAGGATCTTTTCGCGGATGATCTCTGCTACCATCTGCCGCTGGGGCTGGTCGGTGATCATGTCCTCTTCATAGAACCAATCCGCCTCGCGCAAAAGCTTGGAGCATTCATCCAGCACCTCACTCACCGCCTTGCCCTTTTTGGCGGCAATCGGCACCACGGCAAAAAAATCGAGCAGCTCGGCATATGCCACGATGGTCTCGGCAATCTGCTCGCGGCGGTAAAGATCCACCTTATTGAGTGCGAGAATGGCAGGCGTACCGCTCTTCTTGAGATAATCGATCACCTTTTCCTCCACATCGCCCGGGCGGTATCCCGCATCCGCTACGAGAATGACGGCATCACTCTCCTGCATGGTACTGTTTGCCACCTTGACCATAAAATCGCCAAGGGTGTTTTGCGGCTTGAAGATGCCGGGGGTGTCCAAAAAGACAAACTGATCCTCGCCACGCGTTTCAATTCCCGCAATACGAGTGCGCGTGGTTTGGGGCTTGTTGGAGACGATGGCGATCTTCTCCCCCAAAATACTGTTGAGCAGGGTGGATTTGCCCACGTTGGGGCGACCTACGATGGAAATAAATCCTGTTCTTTTCATGTATGGTTTCCTTTTCTCAATTTTCCTGTGCTTTGGCTGAAAGGAACTCTTCCAGCTTTTTGTGATCTTCCAACAGATCCAGCTCGGTTTGCAGCTCGACATCGGTCAACGTCAGATAAAACGGCTTGCCGTTTGCAGCCTCAAAGGATGCCATCAGAAAATAGCGTTCTCCGATATCAATCTGATAAACGTCGCACTGCATGTCTCCGACGGTATTGCGCCCTACCTCACCCAAAAATCCGTCCAGATCTTTGGGGCGCAGATCATCGGGAGACGTTGTCAAGCGACGCAAATCGTCCAGTGTCATCTCCGTGCGTGGGTCGGTCTGTTCGACGATGTACTCGTAAATGTGAAATACACTCAAAGGTCCGAAAATTGCCAAAAATACAGCGATGCAGATCAAAAAAGTGATCAGGCGTACATTGCGTGTAAAGAAATTTTCGGTTTTTCCCACAGTATCCGTATATGAATTCTTCATCGTATTTCCGTCAAGCCTTTTGTTCTACACCAAGCCCCAAGGACTCGACGATTTCGGTCTGTCGGCGGCGCATATCCGCATCGTCCTCTTCGCTCGTTTCATGATCATACCCCAACAGATGAAGCATGGAGTGAACGGTCAGGAACGCGACCTCGCGTTCAAAGCTGTGACCGTACTCCTTGGCTTGCGCCTCTGCCTGCTCCAAGGAAAGCACGATGTCACCAAGCATCCCGAGCATCTCGTCTACGGGCGGCTCCTCGCCCTCGCCCTCGTAATCAAAGAGGGGGAAGGAAAGCACGTCGGTGGGCTTGTCCACGTTACGGAACTTTTTGTTCATTTCGTGGATCTCGTTGTTATCGACAAAGGTGACCGAAACCTCGCAGGGATTACCGTATTGCTCATAATCCAGCGTCGCTTCCACCGCGGCTCTGACCAGCATTTTGAGACGGTAGCTCAAAGAGATCGCATCCTGATGATTGTCAAAGTAAATGCGCAAATTCATTTTCCGATTCATAACAATTCCCTCACTTTATACTTTTGCGGAATCGGGCTTCCCTGTCGCGCGTGCCTTTTGCGCGGCGTTCTGCTTTCTCTCGCTTTCGCGACGAAGCAGCTCCCGATCGTATTTTTCGTATGCCTGAATGATCTTTTGTACCAAGCGGTGGCGAACGACGTCGCGCTCGGAGAAATAGTGAATTCCAATATCCTCGATCCCCGCAAGAATCTTCACCGCGGCGCCAAGTCCGCTCTTTTGTCCGCGTGGCAGGTCCGTTTGTGTCAGATCCCCCGTGACCACCGCCTTGGAATTGAAGCCCAGACGCGTCAAGAACATCTTCATCTGCTCGGGGGTGGCGTTTTGCGCCTCGTCAAGGATGATAAAAGAATCGTCAAGGGTTCGTCCTCTCATATACGCCAAAGGCGCAATCTCGATGGTTCCCTTTTCAACCAAACGCTGATAGGTCTCCGCTCCAAGCATCTCGTAAAGCGCATCGTAAAGAGGACGCAGGTAGGGATCGATCTTGCTTTGCAGGTCTCCCGGCAAAAATCCGAGCTTTTCGCCCGCCTCGATCGCGGGACGCGTGAGAATGATCCGCGTGACCTGTTTTTCGCGCAATGCCTTGACTGCCATGGCAACCGCGAGAAAGGTCTTTCCCGTACCCGCCGGTCCGACACCTAAAACGATGGTGTTTTTCTTGATGGACTCGATATATTGCTGCTGTCCGACCGTTTTTGCTTTGACGGGCTTTCCTCGCGTCGTGATGCAGATGCAGGCGTCTCCCAGTGCCGCCAGTTCCCCGCTTTGCCCCGAGGAGATCATATCCAACGCATATTGCAGGGATTGCTCGGTGATCACCTCGGTCTTGGCACAAAGCTCGTGCAAATAGGAGATACACTCGGCGGCAGAGGAGACGTTCTCCTCGTCCTCCCCTTCAATGATGATGGAATCCCCTGCCTCCGATTCGCGGTTGCGAAGCGTGACGGAAAACTGTTTTTCGATGCGGCGTGCGTTGCTGTCAAAGCTCCCGAAAATTTTAGCGGTAGCTCCGACGTGCTCCATGCGGATGATCCTACGGTTCATAGATACCCTTTCATTCGTATTCCTTGATTTCGATTTCAACCTGCTCGGCAATGTTTTCGATGCAAACGACGGTGCAATGCAAGCGCACCCCCGTATCCGTCCACTCGGTGACGATTTGCTTGCGAAGCAGCTCGACCTCGCCCGAAAGTGATTCCAATTGCCGTGCGAGAGAGCGATACGCTTCCTCCAGTGCCTCTTCCTTGGTGCGTGTTTCGTCCTCGCACGCATACGGGTGCGCGCGCGTAACGGTGACTGACACAGGCAGAGGGCGAGGCCCGAAATTGCCGATGCTATATGTATTTTCTATTATATCACAGGTAACATCCTTATTTCCAGTATTTTTGAAAATTTTCAAAGAAAAATTAAAAAAATTCAGTTTGATCTCAACAATTTTTGATTCCAATGGGACTTTTTTCTCATACGAGAACGGAATGTCTGCCAAAAAGCTCCGTTCGGTTCGTGCCATAACCTCCCCCGCGGCACGCGTAAAGCGATATCCTTCGGTTTGGCTGTCATAGATTCCGCTGACAAGCAGCTCCCCTTTTTTGACCGCCTGCCCGACGGTAACCATCGCATTTCCGCGATAGAGGCGGATCAATTCAATCTGCCCGTCCCGCACCGCTACAAGATTGGCGGGATTGGCGGATGCGGGTGGAAGAATGGGAGTATTTTCATTCCCGCGCTCGATGACCTGCACACGCGCCACGGTACCGTTCAGATTGACGGAAATCCAAGAAAGGCGGTCGGATGCCAGCAATACGCGGTTTTCAAGAGCAGATGCCTGAATGCTTGGAAGATAACTCCCGACGCCGAAATCGCAGGCTTTTAAAATTTCACGCACCTCACCGTCGGTCATTCTTTCGTTTCCGACAATCTCAATATCCCAAACAAACAATCCCGAAAGGACGAGCAAGAGGATTGCCGTAACACCACCAAGCAAAAGACCGATACGGCGTTTAAAAACGCAGAGAAACGCGGGAAGCCCATATACGCCGCGTACACGCACGCACGCGCCTCTTTTGTTCGCAAGATGCGTAAGTCGTCGGGCGGTCGCAAGCGAGCATCGAAACCGAACGCTGCCGTCCTCCATCCAGCAAAAATCGCTGTACGCCATACCGTTTTCCAAGCACAGCTCCAACACGGTGAGACGATCTTCGGGAGAAACGGTCACTTCCCGCGCCCCTGCCAATATCAAAGATAACGTCATATTTCCTCCTCATCCGTACATATACCGTTGCATCCCGATGAGCAAAACCGCACGGCGTCAATCTCCCCTTCAATTGTAACAGCCCCCGCAGAAAAGGAGGTACAAATGAGCGCGCACCCTCGCACACAAACGCAATACCGTCCAAGAGACAAGCAGATGCGATCCTCGTCATACCGTACAATTCTGCGACAACCGTAGACCGTTGCGCCCTCTCTTCCGCGCAAGATCACGCTGTCGGCACGAAACAGCGGCGCGATTGCACGTCGCAATTTTCTGTTCTTTGGCTTATCACGATGTTCCGTCATAGATTCCCCCGTCTCCCGTCATAAAAGGCGGGTTTCTCGCGTATTTTCTTAACGTAATGCCATTTTATGCAAACGAGGTCTCTGCAATGACTGTTCGACACGCACGACAAATTACGACAACCCGAATCCACACGGGACAATTGCTCTTTGGTCTTGGCACGCTGTTTTGTCTGCTTTTCATTCTGCGCAATGCCGAAATCGCGATGGAAGGGATGCAACGCGGACTTGTGATCTGCGTGCAAAGCATCATCCCTGCGCTCTTTCCGTTTATGGTGCTATCCGAAATTGCGGTCTCAACAAGCGTCGGCAAGGCGTTGCTTTCCCGCCTTTCGTCCCCCCTGTGCCGCTTGCTGCGTCTCTCCCCTGCAGGTGCCGTTGCGGTCTTGTTGGGGCTTTTATGCGGATTCCCCGTAGGAACCAAATGCGCGTTGCTTGCATATGACCGCGGAGAGATGACACGTTTGGAATGTGAGCGCGTGCTCGCACTCTCCTGCACGCCGTCCTCTGCCTTTCTCATCAGCGCCGTTGGTCAAGGACTTTGGAACGATACGCGATTTGGAGTATTCCTTTATCTTACCGTGCTCTTTTCCGCGCTTTTGTGCGGCGTACTCCTTTCCCGTCTTCAAAAAGAAAAAATTCCAACTCCTACCGTTTCTTTTGCCGTTTCGCAAACACGTATTCCCATCAGTAAGCTTTTTACGGGCGCGATCAGATCCTCGGCACAGAGTATTTTTTTGATCTGTGCCTACGTGCTGTTTTTCTCGGCACTGACGGGAATGCTGGAAACGATTCTTGCACCGCTCGCCCTTCCGCACACATGGGATGCCGCGCTTTCGATGCTGCTGGAGCTTTCGGGAGGAATGAATGCCGCCTCCGAGAAGCGCTCCCTCTTTTCCGCAATACTGTGCGCCGCGGGTGGCGCATGGTCGGGACTTTCGGTACATTGTCAGTTGCTTTCGCTTTGCGATGGGCGCCCACTTCTCTATCGAACATTCTTTTTCACAAAGCTGTTACAAGCAATTCTCGCGGCAGCACTGTTCGCGCTTTTGATAGTTTGGGTTCCCATGTTTCCATGATGATTTTTCGAAAAGTGGCACACCTTGGCACACGCTGTCAGGGTGTGGCACTTTTTTACATGCTACAATACGCTCGGCACAGAGAGAAGTGCAAAAAAGGAGGTGATGTCCATTGTATGAGTAAAAAGCGGGTGGAGCTTTGCAACGCCAAGCTTTGCAAAAAGCTCCCGCGGCTTTTTCGGGAATATGTGGAAAGCTGTCGTCCTCCGCATGATGCGGATCTGAAAAAGAATCCCGGAAAACTTCCCAATCTTGCCGGCTTTTGCCGCTTTATCGGTTGTGGGATCGCAGAATTTGAGCGTTTTCGGGAATATGCTCCGGAGCTTGCGGAAGGGATTCGCACAGCACTTGAGGACGAGCTGATTTCGGTTACCACTTCTCCCACGCTTTTGGGACTCTATCTCAAAAAGAGACTGGGGTATGAAGAAGATGAGAATGTGGGAAAAGAGGTCAGTGCTGGAGCCATGCGCTTGATCTTTGATCATGACATCGAGGAGGATGGCGCATGAGCGAGCGTGAGGAGCAGATCTTACATATCAAAGGGATCCCCAACGAACGGCAAAAGCTCTTTTTCGCATCACGTGCCCGTTATACAGCGTATGGCGGTGCGCGCGGCGGCGGAAAATCATGGGCTTTGCGGCGCAAACTGGTTGGTCTCTGCCTACGCTATCCCGGCATCCGCTGTTTGCTGATCCGCCGTTCCTACGCAGAACTCAAGTCCAATCATGTCCGACCGCTTTTAGAGGAATACGGTGCTTTGATCTCCTATCGGGAGAGCGAAAAAACACTCTATTTTCCAAACGGAAGCACGGTCGCACTCGGATACTGCGCATCCCATCGCGACGTCCTGCGCTACCAAGGGCAGGAATACGACATCATCGCCATCGACGAGGCAACGCAATTGAGCGAATATCAATTTTCTGTACTGAAGGCCTGTCTGCGCGGTGTCGGTGATGTTCCGCGAAGGATGTATCTGACTTGCAATCCCGGCGGCATCGGTCATGCGTGGGTCAAACGCTTGTTTGTGGACCGCGATTTTCGTGCGGACGAAGATCCTACGGACTACCGCTTTATTCCCGCGCAGGTCTACGATAACCCCGTTCTGCTTGCGGCGGATCCCGAATATGTCCGACAGCTCGAAAGCCTTCCTCAAAAAATGAAAGAGGCTTGGTTATACGGGCGTTGGGACGTGTTTGAAGGACAGTTCTTTCCCGAGTTTCTCCCGGAGCTTCACGTCTGTTCCCCCGACGTCATTCCACGCGAGCTGTTTCGCTTCGCCGCCATGGATTACGGCTTTGACATGCTGGCTGCACTCCTTTTGGGAGTGGACAAAAACGGAAATCTCTTCGTTTTGCGCGAGATCTGTCAGCCCGATCTGACATTGCGGGAAGCGGCGGAGCGCGTGTCAAATCTTTGCCGCGGTGAGCATGTGGAATATGTGGTGGCATCTCCCGACCTTTGGAATCGACGGCAGGACAGCGGAAAAAGCGGATTTGAGGTCATGCAAGCGGTAAGCGGAATGCCTCCGATGTGCCGTGCGGACAACCGACGCGTCCCCGGCTGGCGGATTCTCAGAGAGTACCTGAAGCCCCGAGAAGGAGAAGCAACGCTTCGGATATCGGCGGAATGTCCCGTGCTGATCCGCTCCTTGCCTGCCTTGCTGTGTGACGCGATTCATCCCGAGGATGCCTCTGGGGAACCCCATGCCGTGACACATGCACCGGAAGCGTTGCGGTACGCTGTTATGAGTCGCCCCGCCTCATATGAAGCCCCCGCAATTCCCGACCGCAACTTTCACTTTCCAAACAGAAAGGAAAAGTCGCCTTTCTTTTAAAATCTCTCTCTGTGCCATCTTCAAAATCCGAATGAAAGGAGGTTCTTTTATCAATGGCAACCATCAAACCGACACGCGCATTTGCAAAAAAATGCTTTGACAGCTTTTGGGGGCTGGGCAGTCAACGATCCCTCATGGGAGAGGGCGCTTCGGAAATGTGCAACCTTCGTATCATGCCCGACGGGACTCTCACATCACGTGAAGGCTATCGAACGATCGCTCATTTTCCCAATCAACGCATTCGCGGCGTTTGGGAAGGCGTTTTGAACCACGAAACCCACCGCTTTGCCGCGGCAGGCTCAAACGTCTATCTTCTCGACACCGATACAGGCATTCATACGCATGTCGCCACGATTTCGCAAAGCGATACGAGCGTCGAATTCATTCGCTTCGAGGAACGGCTGTACCTATTGGACGGCGAGAATCTGCGCGTTTATCAGCCCTCCTCCAGAAGCTTTATTACCGCCGAGCCATACGTACCACTGGTTGGCTACCAATGGCACCCCACCGACTTTGGCAATCCCTATGAGCCGCTCAATCTGCTCACCCCCCGCATGCGAGTGCGCTATCTGAATTCGATCTCATCGACGATATTCTATCTTCCGTTTTATGCCAAAAGCGTAGACGCGGTATACGTAAACGGAACGCGCACAAGTAAGGTGACGCTTTGTGACGGCGGCGCATACATCGATGTCCCCTCGGCAGAAGGTGCGTCACAGGTCGACGTGGTCATGACAGCGGATTTTTCGGAAGATTCCGCAATTCCCGTAAGGCAGGCACGCCACGCCTTGGTACATATGATCGCAAACAAAGAGCATCTGCTTTTGTACGGTACTGATGACTCATGCACGGTTTATCCCAGCGCGCACGTCAGCACAGAAATGCTTCGTCTCTGTAACGTCCTGATCCCCTCTGCGCTGCCGCTCTATTTCAAGGAATCCGACGTATTGTTTTTGGGAAGCACCGAGCATCCCGCTCGCGCCTTGTGTCCCTATAACGACGGAATCCTGGCATTTGGAGACACCGAGATCTGGCGTTTATACACCAAAAACAACGTCACGCTTGAAGCCGAAAGCATTGTATCCGGCATCGGATGCCCCTCTCACGGGATGGCACTTCTTTGTGACAATCATCCTTTGACCGTGGACACGGCAGGTCTTATGAAAATCGATTCGCCGCTCTCCCGTCCCGAGCTGTTGAACACGCAACACATCCCCTACCCCGTTCTGCATCCTCCACTCACCGTTTCCAAAAACAGCATCACCGTATGGCTACCCGCAGAACGGGAGCTGTGGATCCGCGATCCCGAGGATCAAGCAGGCAAGGTTTTGATCTATCAAGCCGACAGCAAGCAGTGGTACTGCTTTGACAACATCGCCGCAACGGTATTTTTCCGTTTTTCGGACACCTTGGGATTTGGAACCGAGGATGGCAAGCTTTGCCTGTTTGACAGTACCTGTACAACAGATGATGCCTCCCCCTTCCATTGCCGTTATCAAAGCACTTACTTTGATTTCGGCACTCCCGAAGCCGTACGCAGATCCTTGCGCCTTTCGGTATGTGCCAATCTGCATGGCGGTGAGGCAACCGTAACGCTGACTGACGAGCATCGCGCAAGCGTACACATCTTAAACGGCAAAAAGGAGCATCTGCCGGAGCACTTTGAACTTCGCAGAAAGAACGGTCGTTACCGCTTTTTGCGCTTTGCAATCGATGCGAGATCGGATTGCAAGGTCGAGCTTTACAAGCTCTCGTTCTTTACCAATCCTTAACGGGCATCTTTGCCCATCCAATTCTTTATGAAAGGGGGAATCTTTATTTCTCAATCCACAAACCCGACCTGGCAGCAATATGAAGCGGGAAAAGAATATAAGCGCCGCGTCGGACTTTATGAAACCGTACGAAAAAACGAACGCTTCTATCGCGGAGATCAATGGTACGGGATCCACACGGATCTGCCGCGCCCCGTGTTTAATCTGGTAAGGCGAATTACCGATTACCTGGTCGCCTCGGTGATGTCCGGAGAGATCTCTATACGCTATTCGGACGATGCGCTTCCGTTCGTGGATCGTTCTGCCGTACGGGCAGCGATCGAAAACGGCTTGGAAGCACTGAACCAAAACGCCGCCTGGCGATGGAAGCAAAGCGACATGCGTTCACTTTCCTATCAGGCACTGTTGGATGCCGCGATCTCGGGAGACGGCGTATTCTATTGCTGGTGGGATCCTGCACGCTCGGACGGTCAAATGTTTTGCGGGGACATCCGAACGGATCTGGTCAACAGCACCGACCTGTTCGTCTCCGACGTCACAAGCTCGGATCTGCAATCGCAGGATTACGTGATTCTCGCGGGTCGCGCTAACGTAAGTGCCTTGCGAAAAGAAGCACGTGAAGCAGGCATCCCCGAAGATACGCTTGGACTGATCGTTGCCGACGCGGACAATGAAAGCGCGGCGGGAGATCTTGGCACGCAGGAAGCAAATGATGAAAAGGCGACCTATTTGATCCGTTTCTTCCGCGAGGATGGCAAGGTCATCTTTGAAAAATCCACACGCAACTGCCTGATCCGCCGTGTCAACACAGGGCTTTCCCGCTACCCTATCGCCTATTTCCACTGGCATGATGCCAAAAACAGCTTTTTGGGGAACGCACCTGTAAGCGATATGATCGCCAACCAAAAATACATCAACAGTGCATACTCCATGGCAATGAAGCACATGAGTGACACTGCTTTTTCCAAAATCGTTTATGACAAGTCCCGTATCCCCGAGTGGTCCAACGAGGTGGGAGAGGCGATTGCGGCAATGGGCGGCGGAAATATCGCGGATGCGGTATCCGTTATCGGTGTTGGAGAGATGCAGGACGGATATCTCGATCTGATCGCCAGCGTCATCGAAAACACCAAGAGCATGATGGGTGCGACCGAGGCGGCTTTGGGAGACGCGGAAGCCGCTAACACCAGTGCAATTCTAACCTTGCAAAGTGCTTCTCAAATGGCATTGGAGCATGTACGTGCAAGCTTTTACCGTTGCATCGGTGAGGTCGCGGCAATTTGGGCAGATATGCTTTGCACCTACTGCCCGCGCGAACGATTGCTGGCGATCTGCGATGAGGACGGCAAGCTCGGAACGGCAAACCCCGACTACGCTCTGCTCAAAAAGGAGCTATTGCGCGCCACCGCGTACTCCGACAGCACCGAACGCTATACCCCCGCTATGACGGTATCGGTCCTGGACAAGCTCTTGGAGCTGGGGCACTTGAACGTACATGACTATCTGATGCTCCTGCCAAGCGGCGTACTTGGCGACAAGGACGCGGTCTTGAAAAAAATCTCATCGAAAGGAGAGTGTACCGATGAATGAATCGGAAGCTGTTATCATTGATCAAAACACGGATGTGGCAGAGGAAAGCTGTCCGACGTCACAGGAAGCTGCAGAAGCAGCTGTACAGGACCTTGCGGAAACAGATCCTGCGCCCGACCCCGATGGAAGCGGCGACGAAGCGCCAACGGATGAAGCGGTTGTTGAGGAAGCTGGAATTTCTGATGATCCCCCTGCGGATCCTGATCCTGATCCTGACACCGCTTCTGACCCGGCTGAAGCGAACGGACTGGACGAGCTGCGAGGTGAACTGAAGCGTTTGCGCGAGGAGCTTGCCGCGCGGGACGCGGTACATCAGCGTGCAGAACGGGAATACGCGGATTTTTCCGCTCTTTACCCCGACACGCCTTTGTCGGAAATTCCCGACAGTGTGTGGCAGAACGTGGAACAGGGTGTTCCGCTTGCCGCCGCTTATGCTCTGGCAGAAAGGCGCAGGCAGGTTCTGCGGATGAAAGCGGAAGAAAGCAACCGCGAAAATCTTTTGCGTTCCAGCGGCAAGCATGCCCCCACACCCACGTACTATTTCAGCCCCGATGAGGTGCGGAGCATGTCTCAAAGCGAAGTCCGCGCCAACTTTTCCGCAATTCTCGAATCCATGAAAACATGGAAATAATTAAAATAAGAATAAGAATTAATATAAAAGAAAGGATTTTTTAAACTATGGCTACCAATTTATTTGCACCTACCGTATGGAGTGAAACCCTTTATAAGGAGCTTGACAAGCAATACATCGGCGTTGCCCACTGTACCCGCGATTTCGAAGGCGAGATCAAGCAGTGCGGAGATACCGTACGCATTGTCGGCGTAGGCGCCATCAACGTTTCCGATTACACCAAGGACACGGACATCAGCCAGCCTATTGGAATCTCCGAGACGCTGCGTGAGCTGAAAATTACGCAGGCAAAATATTTCAACTTCCAGATCGATGACATTGACCGTGCGCAGAACCAGCCCGAGCTGATGCGTGAGGCAATGCATCGCGCCGCATCCGCCCTTGCCAATGAAGCGGACAAGTACGTATTCCAGGCTTGTAAGGGTGGTATGATCAGCGTCAATGCCCAGGTGGGTGTAGACACGATCATCGACACCATTATTAAGGCGCGTACGGAGCTTTATGCGTACAACGTCACCGACAACACCGAGCTCTATCTCGAAATTTCCCCGTTGATCGCCGAGTACCTCTTCAAGGAAAAGCGTGACATGATTTTCGACAACAATACCATCGTAGAGAACGGTTGCATCGGAAGCATTCACGGCTGCAAGGTCTACGTTTCCAACAACATTCCCGTTGAAACAACGGATGATTACACCTATGTCCACACCTGCTTTATGCGCACCAAGAGATCCGTCACGTTTGCGGAACAGCTCTCCGAAATCGAGGCATACCGCCCCGAACTCCGTTTTGCGGATGCGGTCAAGGGCTTGCACCTCTACGGCGCCAAGGCTGTTTACCCCGGTGAAATTGCCAAGCTGAACTTCACCCTTCCCGAGGAAGCCTGATCGGATTGCCTATGACCTGTCGTGAGCTTTTTGACTCTGCCGTTGCTCTGCTTTGCGAAGATCCATCCGACAGCGAGCGGATCTTCGACTACACGGAACGCGCACCCTATCTTTTTGCGATGCTGGTGATGCAAACCCTTCCGCTTGATGCAGAGTACCGATTGGCATACGGCTTGGAAGCCGGTGGCGGATTTTCTGCAACGGTGCTTCCTTTGGAGAGTAAATTTCCGCTCTCCGAGGCGTTTGCCCCTGCGGCGGTTTATTACGTTGCCGCAATGCTGGTAGCGGACGAAAACGAGGATTTGATGGACAAGCTTTTTGCGCTTTACACCGACACCGTAAGCGCAATTCAAGCTTCACTCCCCGCATCAATCTCTCCCATCACCGACAAATACAGCTTGCGGTAACATAACCGCACGGGGGATATAATTCCTTCACAACATTAAAAAGCCGGATATTCTCTACCGAAAGGCAGAGAATATCCGGTGATTTTTTGTTCCTCTCTCAAGATTAAGCATCATTTTTTTAATCCATGCTTGCAACTTTACCGTTTTTGTGCTATAATGCATACAATTGATATTTCACACGCATGGAGGATAGGATGAGCAACAGAAAGGTTTTGATCATCAATACGGGCGGCACGATCGGCATGCAAAAGACCGACAAGGGTTATGCTCCCGTTGCGGGATTTTTGAAGAAGGCGATCGATTTGATCGGTGATATGAAAAAAGAAGCCGCACCTTTGTGGGATCTGCACGAGATGTCTCCCTTGCTTGATTCCTCGGACATGACCGTTAAGGAATGGAACCGGATCGCGTCGGTGGTGTATGACAACTATAACGACTACGACGGTTTTGTGGTCCTGCACGGAACCGACACCATGGCATACACCGCCTCGGCGCTTTCCTTTATTTTAGAAGGACTTGACAAGCCCGTCGTGCTGACCGGCTCACAGATCCCGCTTTCCGAAATCCGAAGCGACGGCAAGGATAATCTTGTCACCTCGCTCCTCATCGCCGCCGACGGTATCGCGCGTGAGGTCTCGCTCTATTTCAGCGGAAAGCTTTTACGCGGCAATCGCGCGATCAAAATGAGCGCCGATGATCTCGTGGCGTTCGATTCCCCCAATTATCCGCATCTTGCCGACGTTGGAATTTCCATTCGGTACAATCTTTCTGCCATTGGCTCATTTGGGAAGGACAAGCTGACACTACGTCCGCTCTCCGAGATCCCCATTGGTGTTCTCAAGGTATTCCCCGGCATCCAGTTTGGTCTGTTTGAATCCATCATGACCGAAAAGCTCTCGGGCATCGTACTGGAAACCTTTGGTGCGGGTAACATCCCGTCCGACAGCGGCACACTGATCCCCATCATTTCCCGCGCGTTTGAGTCGGGTTCGGTGGTGGCAGTCTGCTCGCAATGCCCTTCGGGCACGGTGTCACTTGGCGCGTATGAGACCAGCTCCGCGCTCAAGGCGGCAGGAGCCGTGAGCGGCATGGACATGACCACCGAAGCAGCGGTCGCAAAGCTCTATTACCTGTTCAGTCTTGGCATATCACGTCGTGAAATCAAAGAAAAAATGGAACAAAGCCTGCGCGGAGAATTGACCGCGGGGTAAAAAACTTTAACACGGCGCACCTGCGGTTACACAGGTGCGCCGTGCAGGTTGTAGACCAAAGGTATGCAATTTGTTAGTTTACACAAATTCGTTTATACCGCTTTTCTCTTTGACACCGCAGGCGCAAAGAGAAAAGCTTAGCAAAAGAGAAACGCCGTAAAAAGAAAATTTCGCGCTCTGCGGAGCGCGAGGAGGGCTTCGCGCCCTCCACCTGCGCAAACTTTTGAAAAAGTTTGATCAAAACTTTCGACAAACTGACGACAGCCGATAGTCTTGTCTACAGTCAACACGGCGCACCTGCGGTTATGCAGGTGCGCCGTGTTGATGTAAACAGTTATTCCACCGTAAGCGTCTCGCCGGGCTTGATGCTGTAAATTCCATCCGCCCAGAACCAGATCTCCTTGAGGGTGGGATTGTAAAGCGTATTGCCGTCCGCGCTTGCGATCAGGGAGTTGTACGCCGTAACGTATTCGTAAATCTCAATGTTCGTCGCGTACCAGATATCCGACTTGCCCGACATCTTTGAAAGGAACCCTTCGATCAGATCCCAGTTGTTGTCATTGTCGAACTCAAAGCTGTGACCCCACATGTAAAACAGTCTCGGATATTTACCGCTCCAACGGATGTTGTTCTCGTTGATCGCAAGAAACTCATCCGTCCATGCCTCCAAATTGGGATTGGTATGCTTGACTGTGGGTGTCCACGTATACCAATCGGTGGGAAGCATAAAGCTATTGTTATCCGCCCCCAGCGTACGGGAATAGGCAATCCCAAGCGACTGCAGGTAGCTTCGGATCTCTTCGTAGCTGTTTCCGTTGTGCATTTTGGTAACGCCCGTATCGGGATACGCCATCCCGCGGATGATTCTGCCAAACGCCTTTTCCAGATCCAAACGGCAATTGAGCACGTCTGCAATTCCCTGCACGGGGATCATGACACCGGGAGCCGCATGCCGCTCTCCGTGAACTGCCACCTCGTGTCCCTGATCAAGAATGTGCGTTTTCAGCTCCTCGGCATCCAACCGATCCTCGCCGTTGCCATTCATTCGTTCACTGTTGATATTAAAGGTACACTTGACGCCATAGCGGTCACAAAGTGCGGCAAGACGAAGGTCCGCGCGCACGCCATCGTCATAGCTCAGGGTAAGCGCCTTTAGCTTCCCCTCGGGGAAGCGCAAAAAACGGTACTTCACAGCAATGTCGCTCCTTTAGAATTGGAAGCCGAGCGACTTGAGATAACCGCGGCTGTTAGCGAGGCACACGAAGGGATTGGGCTCATCCGGGAAGGTGCTGTCCTGCTCGATGAACACGTACTCGGTTCCCGCCTTGACCAGCGCGTCACCGATCTTTTCAAAGTCGAGGATACCGTCACCGCACCACGTGTAATGGTTGGTGCCGTCCGCCTCAAGCTTATAATCCTTGAAGTGTACGCAAGGAAGTCTGCCCGAGAGTCTTTCGATCTCCTCAACGGGATCGCATCCGCCTGCCTTTACCCAGTAGGTATCCAGCGTAAAGCCCATTTCGTCGGGCGCGAACACGTCTGCCAGATATTTCATAACGTTCTTGCCGTCCACCTCGGTCATATACTCGTAGTGGTGGTTGTGATACATAAAGAGCTTGCCTGCCTTTGCAATAGTCTGCGCAGGTGCCTTTGCCTCAAGCGCGAACTTGCGGGTCGCTTCCTCACGAGCCGCTACGTCCTGCGTAAAGATACCGGGGAGTCCGCCCAAGCCGATGTGATCGCAACCAAACACGGTGTGCTCGGCAATGACCTTTTCGGTCTCGTTCAGGATTCGATCGTACTTGGTGTGTGTCAGAGGGCAGACCAGTCCGTTCTTCTTGAGCTGTTCGGCAAGCCACTCCGCCTCAAAATCGCAAGTGCCGGAAACCTGAACCGCCGTGTATCCCATGTCAGCAACTCTCTTGAGTGTCTCTGCAAAATCCTCGAGAGTCTTGCAGTAATCGTGTAAGGTATAAAGCTGTGCTCCGATTTTCATATTCGTATCTCCTTTTTTATTTATGTAATACAAGTGGGGTGATCAATCACAGTATAACAAAAAACGGGCATATTGTCAAGTGTTTTCCGTATGAAAGCCCAAACCGTTCTGCGCCTCGAGCCGCTTTTTTCCGCCGTTTGCTTGACATCCGTTTTGGGGCGTGTTATAATACCATTAACGACACGACACTCTATCGAAGGAGAACGATTATGAAAATCATTTTTGCGGCAGATATGTCCTTTAACTATCTCCCCAAATTCCCCGGAGTTGAAGCAGCCAATGCTTGCATGAAGGAAGCAGGAGCGCTGATGGCATCGGCGGATTTTTCGATGCTAAATCTGGAGAACATCTTCGGCGTTGCAACGGACAACATTCCTTTGACCAAAAACGGTCCTAACCTCATCTCCTCTCCCGATTTTGCGGCATACGTCCACGCGCTTCATCCTACGGTAGTCGGTCTTGCAAACAACCATACCAAGGATTACGGAGAAGGACCGATGACCTTTACCAAGGAGCTGCTGGAAAAGGACGGTTACGTTTGCATCGGCGCGGGCAAGAATCTTGAGGATGCCTACCGCCCCGCAATTTTGGAAAAGGACGGCACTCGCGTTGCGATCGTTGCCGTTTGCGAAAACGAATTCGGTACAGCGGACGAGCAGACCTCCGGCACGGCGGGCTACCGCCTCTCCATGGTCTCGCATTTCATCGCGGACGCAAAGAACAACG
Source organism: Eubacteriales bacterium (assembly GCA_045632805.1). Lineage (GTDB taxonomy): Bacteria > Bacillota > Clostridia > Oscillospirales > CAG-272 > UMGS1865. Next base: position 25,327 of record JAZQXI010000166.1, read on the forward strand.
GCGCGCTCCCCATCATCTATTTCCATGGCGGACACGAGACCTACCCCTACCCTTCCCCCGCTCGTCAGGAGCTCTACCGTCACTTTGTCGAGCTTGGCGCGGCGGCAGTGATCTGCATGCACACGCACTGTCCGCAGGGATATGAGATCTATCAAGGCGCCCCCATCGTTTACAGCATGGGCAACCTCTTCTTTCCCAATTTTCCGGGCACGAGCGAAACTTCATCGTGGTACTACGGCTACATGAGTGAATTGGTGATTGAAAACGGCAATGTGTCTCTTCTGACGCACCCCTATCGCTTTGATACCAATGCCATTTATCTTTTGAAGGGCACCGAAAAGGACGCGTTTGATGCATACATGGCATACATCAATAAGCCAATCGCATCCACACAGGCTCTGCGTGATCTGTTTGACAGCTGGTGCCTTGTGCCCTCCCGTTTCGGCTACTATCAGTCGCTCGCATCCTTTGACATGGAGCTTCTCGCAGACGGGAACGACAAAAAAATCACCGCTTTGAAAAACGTGTTCGGCTGTGAAGCACACAACGAGCTGGTCAAAAACATGCTCTTTATGATCTATGAAAATCGTGTGGAAGCGGCACGTGCGGGCGTGGAAAAGATCTTGACCCTTCAAAAAATGCAAATTCCGAGCGAAAACTAAAGAATGGAGCAAAATTACTCAAACGAAAAATCGGGAAGCCCTATCAAAAGGTCTTCCCGACAGTTTTTATGTTATTTCAGATCCTCGATCAGAGATTTCAGGTAAGCAAGATCGTTCTTTGCATACCAATAGCGGTCACCCGGGCGGGGTGCCTCGATGCCGATCGGTCCCGCAAAGCCGACCTCCGAGAGCTTTTCTACGTAGAGGCGGTGATTGATCTCTCCCTCACCCAAGGACGTGGGAAAGCGCAAGCCGTTGCCGGGGGTCGCGCGCGAATTTTTCATGTGCGTATAAAAGAGCTTCTCTCCGTACAGGTCGATCGCCTCCTCAAACGTGGGAGGCTCGGGGAAATAAACGGTGTTGCCATAGTCCATATTGATACCGACCATGGGTGACGCGATGCGATCAACCAGCTCCTTGGAGGAAGCGGGCAGATCGTGAATATAGTTCATGTGCGTCTCAAACGCGAAACGAAGATTCAGCTTTTCCAGTTCTACACCAAGCCGCTGATAGGCATCAACCGTCAGCTTCCAATCCTCTTCCGTTGCCGCGGCACTTCCATTGAATTTATAGTCCGCATGGGAAACACCGGAAATTTTGGAGAACGTAGGCGTGGCAGAGGTATTGCAAACGTTGACACCGACAACCTCACGCGCGATCTTTGCTTTTTCTACGATATCCGCAAGACATTTTTCACGCTTTTCGCGCTCGGGGCTTGCACAATCTGCCATTCCGAATGAAAGCAGCATTTCGGTAAGACCATATTTTTTCTTCGCCGCCGCGATCCGGTCAGCGTATTCGCGGAAGGAAATCTCCCCAAGGCTCTTGGGGATCATGCCGCGGAATTCGATGCCGTCAAAGCCGCATTCTGCCGCAAAACGGCATACGTCGTCCACCGTTCGCTTGCCAAAACTCGAAGCTCCTACCTCGGCATAATTGATATGCATAATGATCGGATTTTTCATCATCAAATTCTCCTTTTATGATCGGATTGTAATCGGACACCGCCAAAAATGTTTGTCCTTTTTCAGTATAGCACACCAAAATCGCAAAAAGAATAGCATTTTTTACTTTTTACTTTGCATTTTTCACTTTTTGGGAAATGATGCAGAAAAATAAAAAATATTTTCGAAAAACTATTGACAAAGCAAAATAAATCTGCTATAATATACGAGTCGCAAGGAATGCTGGTATGGCTCAGTCGGTAGAGCACGTCATTGGTAATGACGAGGTCATCAGTTCGATTCTGATTACCAGCTCCAGAAGAAGCTCTGCAATCGCAGAGCTTTTTCTTTTTTTTACCGCATTTTACGCGGCTTTTTTCTTTTTGCGTTGCAAAACGGCGCACGTTGTGCTATAATAGAACCGAAACCATTTTACTGATGAGGACACAACCATGAACAAACGTCAAAGCGGTATTTTAATGCACGTCTCCTCGCTTTGGGGAGAATACTCCGAGGGCTCGTTTGGCAAGGAAGCCATCGAATGGGTGGATTTTCTTGCTAACGCGGGTTTTTCGGTCTGGCAGGTGCTTCCCTTTTGCCTGCCCGATGAATACAACTCGCCCTACAAATCCTTTGGTGCGTTCAGCATCAATCCCAACTTCATCGACCTTTCGGTACTGGAATCCGAGGGGCTTTTGACCCATGCGGAATTGGAGTCCGCCAAGCAAAAAATGCCCTTCGCCTGTGAGTTTGACCGATTGAACGAGGAGCGCTTTGCACTCCTCTCCGTTGCCGCATCCCGTGTGCGCGATCGCGCTCCCACCGAAGATTTTATCGTCTCGCATCCGCAAACGGCACAATTCTGCCGCTACATGGCAATTCGCGCACATAACGGCGACTGCCCTTGGAACGAGTGGACAAACGAAGAATATGATCCCGATCTCCTTTTTGCGTGGCAGTTTACGCAATACGAGGCAGTTCGTCAATGGAAAGCGATCAAATCCTACGCGAACTCCAAAGGTGTCTCGGTGGTGGGCGACGTCCCGATCTACGTGGCGTGCGACAGCGCCGACGTATGGGCAAACCGTGAGCTGTTCCAGTTAGACGCCACGGGCGCTCCCAAAAAGGTCGCGGGAGTTCCGCCCGACTATTTCTGCGAGGACGGTCAGCTTTGGGGCAATCCGCTTTACGATTGGAAGCGTATGAAGCAGGACAACTACGCTTGGTGGCGCGAGCGTATGTCCTTTATGATGGAGCTGTTTGACGGTGTCCGCATCGACCACTTCCGCGGTCTTGAAAGCTACTACAGCATCCCCGCCACCGACAAAAACGCCAAAAACGGCGTATGGGTCAAGGGACCCGGAATGTCACTCATCCGCGCGCTTGCTCCCATTTGCGAAGGAAAGCTGATGATCGCAGAGGACCTGGGTGATATCACGCCTGCTGTTGCGGCTTTGGTCAAAAAGAGCGGCTATCCGGGCATGCGTGTGTTACAGTTCGCCTTTTTAGGTGAATCCAACTCCCCGCATCTCCCTCACAACTATGATTTCAACTGTGTCGCCTACACGGGCACGCACGATAACAATACGCTCTTGGGGTACGTTTGGGATCAAGATGACGACACCAAACGGCATTTGATGGACTATTGCGGCTTTACGGGCGACTGGAATGCTTGCTACAACGCCGTCCTTCGCACGATGTTCTCCAGTCACGCGGGGCTTCTGATCCTCCCCGTGCAGGATCTGCTCCTCTTTGGCAGAGACACGCGCCTGAATACCCCCGGCTCTGCAGACGGCAACTGGGCTTACCGTGTCACGCGTGAACAATTCTCAGCTCTCTCCCCCGAAAAGTTCCTTGCTTGGAATCGGCTTTACGGGAGAGTGTAAGAGGAGATGTTTTTATGGGGGCGCTTTGGAAAAGGTTTTTATGGGGGAAACTTCTTACAAGAAGTTTCCCCCATACCCCCTTCAAGAACTTTCACCACTTTTTGATTGCGCCCTCAAAAGGGAGTACGTTCATAGTACTTCCTTTTTTCATGCTCTGCGTTTTAGTGAAAGCCACAGTGCAGTACAGCGTCTCTAACGCTCAAACTTCAGCGCGCAGACGGAGTAATCGCTCCCGCAAGCATTTTGGGGCCCACGACCCAAAATGCTCACGCAGGTT
>JAZQXI010000167.1:0-73600 GCA_045632805.1 Eubacteriales bacterium
GCTTTTTATGAATATGGTGAAAGTTCTTGAAAGGGGTTCGGGGGGAACTTCTTTCAAGAAGTTCCCCCCGAAAAAATCATGAAAAATCATACCAACTTAAAGCTTTTTAAACCTCTCCCAAAGCAACGTTGCGCCAAGACAAACGGCGACACCGCCCAGAGAGACGAAGATCCAAGTCAGGATCGTCGTATTCCAACCCAAGGCTTCCGCGATAGCGGCAAAGCCGTAAGAGGAGAGTGCGGCACCGATGTAGGTGCAGGCGTTGAGAAGTCCGGAGTAGGTCGATACCTTGCCGATTTTGACAAAGCGCTTGGGAACAACGGTGGTAAGCATGAGGTTGATGCCGTGCATCGCACCAACGATCAGCGCCATGAACAGCATTGAGGCGAACATGACGACCCAACCGCCAAGAAAGGGAGAGAGGACGGTGTTGCAAAGATAAAGGAGCACCGCCGAGATCGCCGCGCCGCAAAAGACGACTGCGGCACAGAAAACCTCGTTGCGAAAAACCTTTCGGTGCAGTATGTCAAACACCATAAAGCTGATCATGCTGAACACCGCAAGGATCACCGTGGAGATGATCGCGTTTTCTTCGGGGATCGAAAAGGTTTCCGCAAGGTAAGAGGGCATCCAGTTGGTTACACCGTCACGCAGGATCCCTTGCAGAATGATCCCAAGGGCAATGAATACGATGGGGATGTAGACGAACCGCGGCAACTGCATATGGACGGGCGTGGATGTGCTTTCGGGCGCTTTTGAGATGGGGAGCATGTCCGCGGGATTGAGAAGTTTTTGATTGAACGCGAGCCAAAGCGCAAGTACTGCTCCGCCGAGCGCGGCACAGATCAGCATCACAACACGCCATGACATCACGTAAAGGAGCAAGGGGCATACCAGATAAAGCAGGATCGTAGCGCTGGAAGACCCCCACGAGACCCACACAGCGGCAAAGCTGTATTCTGCGTCGTTCAGATACATCGACATCATGGTTATGATGGGAGGCCAAAGCAGAGCGTGTGCCATTCCGTTGACGCACCATACCACGGTCATGGCGGGAATCGAGTGGCAGAAAAACATTGCCACGTTCGATAAAATTGCCAAGGAGAGCCCGCAAGTGAGCAGATTGCGTGGGTCAAAACGATCTCCGAGAAGACCGCTGACGACCTGTCCGATCCCGTAGGTAACGGTCAAGCCTGTTATGACAACAGCAAGCGATGTTTTGGGAAGCGCCATATCGCTGCAGATCTTTACCAGCATCACGGCAAAATTGATGCGCATGATGTAGCTTGCAAAATATACGGCGGAAAACAACAGCCCGATATGAGAGGCTTTTGGACGAATTTGTGTGTTCATGGCAGTTCTCCCAAGTCAATGCTTGTCTTCTTTGTGTGCTTGATTTTTATCCCAGATCAAACGCAAGCCCCTCAGGAGCAGCGTTTCGTCGATTTTCAAAGTGTGACGGCAGTGGGGAGCGACGGTTGAGGCAAGTCCACCCGTTGCAACGATGGAGGCAATACTGCCGAGCTGCTCTTCAAAGCGGTCGAGCAAGCCGTCCAAAGCGCCCGCCGCACCGTAAATGATTCCCGATTTCATGCAATCGACGGTGTTGGTGCCAATCACGTTCTTGGGCGAACTCATATCGGTAAGAGGGAGAAGCGCGGTCTTGTGCGCGAGCGCGTCCAAGGAAAGCTTGGTGCCGGGCAAAATTGCTCCGCCGATAAAGCGACCTTTTTCGTCGATTACGGTCAGTGTCGTAGCCGTTCCCATATCCGCAATGACACAGGGGAGCGGATATTCCGCTTTTGCGGCAACACCTGCCACCACCAAGTCCGATGCCACGGTGCCGGGGTCGTTGATACAGATGTGTAGCCCTGTTTTGACGCCCGCGCCAACCACCAACGGCGTCTTGTGTGTCAGCTTTTGGGCGGCACGCACCAGCGTATCCGTTACGGGAGGCACGACGCATGAGATCGCAACTCCGCAGAGTGTATCGGGGGAAACGCCCTCAAGCTCTAAAATCTGCTTGATCTTTGCGGCGTAACCGAACTCGGTTTCACACAGATCCGTCGGGATCCGAAAAACGGGGAAGGCTGTGCCGAGAGAATCGACACAGCCAAGCGTGATATGTGTATTTCCGCAATCAATTGCAAGAATCATTTGAAAAATTCCTTTCATTTAAAACCGCTTTTTTACAGCGGAAATGACGCGAAGGATAACGGGGGTGAGGATCAGGTTGACAGCAAGCTCCACAAGGAAGTTGAGTCCTACCATGCCGAGAATGACATACGCAAACGCATTGGCAAAGCCCTCTGCGATTGCCCAGCCTGTGACAAGGCTGTTGTAAAATGCCAGCATACCGATGCAAAGGATACCCGTGTTGCAAATGGGGCAGGCAACAGCTGACAGAATCACGGCAAGCACGGGCTTGTTGTGCTTTTTAAGAATCATCCAGATCCATCCCGCAACAGCGCCTGCCGCAGTGCTTTTGAGCAAGCAAAGGAACAGGGTCAAAACGGGATTTTGTTGGAACATCAAAAATCCTCCGGGGTCAGCTCCGGTCACAACCGAAACGCAGACGATCGCTCCAAACACAGCGCCCAGCACAGCACCCGAAACGGGGCCGAACAAAATCGCGCCGAGAATAATGGGAACGAGCGAGAGTGTGATGGTAAAGGGGCCGATCTTGATGCCGCTTGCGACCAATTGCAAAATGATGACCACTGCGGCGAGGATTGCTGTTCCAACCAGACGTTGGATAAACTGACGGTTTGTACTTTTCATATTCAATTCCTCCTGCTACTGTTTCGGTTAGCCATCAGAGAGTCGAACGCATAAGGTTTTCTGCGGCAAATATTTGGATAGCCTGCGGCAAAAAGTCTTGCAATATCCGTATATTGCTTCACCTTTTTTCCTTGTCTCTTCCAAATATTTGTTCGCGGAAAACTGCGCGCACCCTACAACGAAGCCGCTTTTAGCGAATTTCGTTGGATCGAGGTGCGGGAAAGTGCGGACTTTTCAAGCCGAGATACGGCGGAAGGCGCAAAAGCGGCTCGTCGTAGGGCTTATGTGTTCGACTCTCTGATGGCTATTCCCGAATATAGTGCAAGGAGAGTATAGCACATTCCAAGAAAAATGTCAAGAGAGACGGGGATTTTTTGCAAAATACTGTTTTTGGGATATTTTTTAAGCTTTTTCTTCAAATTACCGATCATGCACATGATAAAAGCAATAGTTTGTCAGTTTGTTCAAATTTCTCAGCCGCTTTTCTCTTTGACCAAGAAGGCGCAAAGAGAAAAGCTAACAAAAGAGAAAACGCCGCAAAAGGGAATTTCGCGCTCTGCAGGAGCGCGACAAGGGTTTCGCACCCTTGACCCGCGCAAACTTTTGAAAAAGTTTGATCAAAACTTTGATTGCACTGACGATAGCCGTCAGATCTTTTTCCTCAAAACGCTTTCGATCTCGCAGATATAAACTCTGTGATAATCCTTTTTGGCATAGTGCGAGAGCATTTCGGAGTCGATAAACGCGTTTTCCTTGATATCATCCGCGTACAGCTTGTGGCAAATGAGCACCACCGAGGCTTCGGCGGGGTAAGGAACGCCGTTTTCGGTCAAGGCTTTGGTCAAGCCCGCCCCCTCGAATTTGTCACCGTCACGCCCTGAGGCTCTGCCGCAGAAGGTAAGCGCGGAGCGGTATTCCTCGTTATCAAAGAAGGAAAGCGAGAGACGGTCGCTTTTTTCGGTTAACAAGTAGGTGTAGCGCTGCGGACGGATAAAGCAGAACGCCACAGGCTTGTTCCAAAGTACGCCCAAACCACCCCATGAAGCGGTCATCACGTTGTCGTGTTCGCCGTCGGAGGCACCGATCAGCATCCAATCCTTGCCGATGCGCGAAAAAACGCCGTCAAAATCCTCGGGGCGAACGGGAATCATGTTTTGTTCCATAACGTATCTTCCTTTCAAAACGGTATATTTATATCATACTCCCCAACTTTCAAAAATGCAAGCGGATGGGAAAAGTTTTTACAAAGAACAGGATTTACCAAAATATTAACAGCTTTTACATAGAAAATATTTTTTGCATACGATATAATTGATAAAGACGGAAAGGAGTGATCCAAATGTGTTTTCAAGCGTTTCAACAGCCTTCGTTTTGGACGGAGTTGACCAAAGATTCCGCACGAGCGCCTTTGCTGGTTCATATTGAAAAGAAATGGGAGGAGCTTCGCGAGGATCCCATCCCATCTATCCCTTACTTTGACCGCATGTTGTTTTATAAAACGGGAGACCGCAAGAAATTTGAGACCCCGTATTTTCGCCATCGGAACGCGCTGTCGGCGGTGGCGATCCTTGCCTTGATCCACCCCGAACGAGGGGATTATCTCGCGGACGTACAGCGTTATCTGTGGGAGATCTGCGAAGAGTATTCCTGGGCGCTTCCCGCGCATACCAAGGGAGATCCCGAAACAGATCCGTTTGAATTGGATCTATTCAATTGCGAAACGGGTTTTGCCGTCACCGAGATCGCACACCTTTTGCGCGATCGCCTTGAAAAAGCGGTCTACGAGCGCGTCAGAATTGAGGTCAAACGCCGCATCATCGAGCCGTACTGCACCAAATTGACCTGCTTTGACGATAATTTTGCCAACTGGGCGGCGGTTTGCGGCGGCAATGTCGGCGGCACGTTGATGTATTGGGATCCCGAGCTTTTTCGCGCGCAGCTTCCGCGCATTTTGCAGAATATGCAGAATTTTATCGACGGTTTCTCGGACGAGGGAATCTGCATGGAAGGAACGACCTATTGGATCTACGGCTTTTCCAATTTTGTGTGGTTTTCGGAGATGCTGTTGGATTTTACCAATGGAAAAACGGATCTTATGAACAGCGAAAAGGTCGAGCTGATTGCGGGATATATGCAGCGTAGCTTTCTCAAGGGAAATACCACCGTCAGCTTTTCGGACGGGACGAGAGCGGGACGCGCGGCGGACGAATTGCAGTATTATCTGTCGCGGCGGTATCCAAATTCGGTGCACATGCTTCCGCGAGAAGTCAGCATAACATGGGACGGTAACGTCTCATGGATTCAATGGACGCGTGCGCTTTTGCACACACCGCCCGTCGATATTCCGCGTGCTTTGCCAACTCAAAATTACGATTTTCCCATGGCGGCACAGATGATCGTGCATGAGGATGCATACTCGCTCTTTGCCAAAGCGGGAAATAACCGTGAAGAACATAACCACAACGACGTAGGCAGCTTTATTCTCGCCACCAAGAACGGACAAGTACTGTGCGACATCGGTGCGGGGCTTTATACGCGGCAATATTTCCGCCATACCATGCACGAGCGCTATGCCATTCTTTGCAATTCCTCGCTCGGTCACAGCGTTCCCATCGTCAACGGTCAGTCGCAACTTTTCGGCAAGCAGTACGCAGGCAGTATCCGACATCATGAAAATCGTATTGAGATCGAGATGGCGGGGGCATATGGGCTCCCCGAATTGCAAAGCCTTTCACGCGTGCTGTGCCATCAAGCCGACCGCTTGGAATTGACCGATTCTTATGAAGGGACGCTTGACTCCTTCACAGACCGTTTCGTTAGCTTTTTTGAACCGACGGTCAAAGAAAACGAGGTGATTTTGGCGGACTTGCACATTGGCTTTAACCCGTCGCAAGTCACGTTGACCGTGCATCGTGACAGCCACATCAACCACCACGGAGAGGCGGAAACGGTTTATCTTCTGGATTTTGAGATGACAAAAGGCGTCAAGTGCGCGACATTTGTTTTTACATTTTAATCTCTCTAAGGGATCAAATGCCCCCATACCTGGCGCTTTGATCCCTTATTTTTTTGAACGAGATGTTAACAATGGGAGGAAAGGATTGACAATTGCGGCAGAAATGTGTTATAATTAACACAGCACACAGTGTGCTGAACAGGAGGTGTTTGATTGACAGAGCATTTGCGCGACAAGGAAGAGCTGATTTCGGATGCGATGTCCGACAAGATCATCGAAATCGCAGAACGGATCGCAACCGCAGAGGGGGCGCACACGGTCACGGTTCGTAAGATCCTTTTGGAGCTTGGCATCACAAACCGCGTTTTTTATAACCGCTTTCGCAATGTTGATGACGTTTTGGCGGTCGTTTATAAAAATATGGTCGTCAAGATCCGCCGCGATATCATTTCGGAGTATGATGAGACGCAGGACTTTTTCGAGTACGTGATGGATGTTATCGAGCGTTCTCTGATCATCACCTACGACACCAAAATGCAATTCAGCCAATATGCGTTTGAAAACGACTCGCTCACCGAAAGCAACTATACGTGGTGGACGGATGAGATCAAAAAGCTGATCGATTACGCCAAGGAGCGCGACCTGATATTGGACGTGGATTCCGAGGTGATGAGCTATTCGATCTGGTGCTTTTGCCGCGGATACAACGCGGATGCGGCGGGCAGAAACTTACCCAAGGACGAAGCGATCCGAAAATTCAGGTATAGCTTCGGTTTTTTGCTGGAGGGCATGAAAAAACGCCCTTGATTTTTGGCAATCAATGCCGCGAAATTTTTTTGCCGATGCGGCAACACTAACAACAATGAAAAACATATACCGTGAAAGGATATTGTGAGATATGAAAAACGAAATGTTACATGAGAGACATGACTTTGCCAATGTTCGTGAGCTGATCGAATGGGCGGGAGATACGTATGGAGACAGCTCTGCGTTTTCTTTTAAGCCCAATCCCCATAAGGCAGATATCACGGTGCGCAGCTTTGTACAGCTGCGTGACGACGTGCGCGCTTTGGCTTCCTCGCTTTGCAAAATGGGGTGCGCGGGCAAGAACTGTGTACTGATTGGAAAAATGTCTTATGAGTGGGCAGTGATGTACTATGCGACTCTTTCTATCGGTGGCATTCTGATTCCTCTGGACCGCGATTGGCAACCCGAGGATCTGGCAGATACCGTTGCAAAGGCAGACGCAGACTTTTTGTTCTGTGATGAGGAGAATGCCGAGAAGGCAAAACTGATCGCTTCCAAGGTTTCACTCAAAGAAGCTCCGATCTATTTGAATGCAAGCACGGAGGAGAGAAAGCTTTCCGATCTGATCGAGGCGGGACGTCCGCTTTATGAAGCGAACCCCGATGCTTATCACAACGCTCCCATCGATCCCCACACGCTGGCGCTGCTCGTCTTTACGTCGGGAACCACGGGCAAGGGCAAGGGTGTCATGCTTTCTCAAAATGCGTTTCTTTCCGACCTTTCCTCTGTCATTCCTTATATTGATTTCGGTAAAAAAACGGTCGGCGTTTTGCCGCCTCACCACACCTTCGGCTCCTCCGTTATGCTCATCGGTCATGTCATGATCGGATGCGAGATCTATATTTCCGCCGGACTTCGCTACGTTGTCAAGGAGCTCAAGGAGCAAAAGCCCGAGCATCTTGTGCTGGTTCCTCTGTATCTTGAAACCTTCTATCGTCGCATTCGCGCAACCTTGAAGGAAAAGGGCAAGGAGAAGCTGGTGGCGAGAATGATCAAGATCAGCAACGCGCTTCGCAAGACCGGTATCGATGTGCGCAAAAAGCTGTTTGGCGAGATCCGCGCGGCATTTGGCGGTGAGATCAAGATGATCATTTCGGGCGGCGCACCCATCAACCCCGAGATTCTTGATTTCTTCGAGGCAATCGGTATCACGACGCTCAACGGTTACGGCATCACCGAGTGCGCGCCCATTATCGCGGTTAACAGAAGCCGCCACGTGGTGAAGGGAAGTGTTGGAACGGTGCTGGATATCGACCACGTCAAGATCGATTCTCCCAACGAAGACGGCGAGGGTGAGATCTGGGTCACGGGTCCCAATGTCATGCTCGGTTACTACAAGGACGAGGCTGCCACCAAGGACGCGATCGATTCCGAGGGCTTCTTCAAAACGGGCGACTACGGTAAGCTTGATAAGAACAACATCCTTTATATCACGGGACGAAAGAAGAACCTGATCATCCTTTCCAACGGTAAGAACGTGTATCCCGAAGAGATCGAGAACGAGCTGATTGCGATTCCCGGCGTGATCGACGTCATCGTTTACGAGGGACAGAGCAAGAGAGGACTGGAGTATAACGCTATCGTTGCCGAGATCTATCCCGATAAGGACTTTATTGAAAAGAATAACATTACCGATATTCAAGCGCATCTGCAGAAGTACGTGGATGATTACAACAGAGGCGCGGTACCATACAAGAAGATCGGTATTTTGAAGGTCAGAGACGAGGAGTTCCCCAAGAACACCCTGCGCAAGATCATGCGCTTCAAGCTGGATATGTCGATCGATTGATCGAACAACAGAACGGGCGGAGAGAAATCTCCGCCCGCAGACTGTAGACAAAACTACCGATTTTCGTCAGCTTGACGAAAGTTTTGATCGCGCGCTTGCGCGTGTCTTTTATCAAAAGTTTGCGCAGTGGAGGCTGCGTAAGCCTCCTCGCCCTCCGCAGGGGGCGAAATTCCTCAAAAACGGCGTTTCTTTTTTGCCAAGCTTTTTTCTTTGCGCCTGCGGTGTCAAAGAAAAAAGCGGCATAAACGAATTGGTGCAAATTAACAAACTGTATGCCTGTGGTTTACAACTTGGGTGGGCGGAGAGAAATCTCCGCCCGCTTTTCTATATTTTCAAGTTTTTCGCTTCAGTATTTCATTGACGTGCAACAGCATTTTGGTCACGGCGCTGACAAGAACAATGCCAAGCGCCAAAGCGACCGCCAATTGAAGGGTATAGATCCCTTTTTCTAAAAAGCGGAGCAGATCTCCGTCAAAAACAGAGGTCATGGTGTAGTAGAGCGCGCCGCCGGGAATCAAGGGGATCAGTGACGTAATGACAAACGTCGTGGTGGGCGTTTTCAACACACGTGCCATGATTTCGGCGTAAACCGAGAGTAGAACCGCAACCAGAAAATAGCGGATCGGCTCGCTTTCGGTCAGGAATTTGAGCAGGACGAATACCGCCCATGACAGAAAACCGCCGAACGCCGAAAAGACCAGCTTTTTTCCGTGAATGTTATAAAGGATCGCAAAGCCCAAAGACCCCAAGAAGCCTGTTGTGATCTGTAAAATTTCGAACGGCGTCATATCAAAGTCCTCCTAACGTGCAGGCAAAGAGGAAATATCCTGCGGCAATGGCAAGCGCGGTCAAAACCGCTTCGATCAGACGCAACAGCCCCGCCACGCTATCCCCGGTAAACAGGTCGCGCAAGGCGTTGGTAAGACCGACACCGGGGATCAGCGTCATGATGTTCCCGATGATGACCTTGTCAATGGTCCCGATCCATCCCAGGCGAACACTGATGTGCGCCAGAGAGCATGCAAGAAAGGTTGCCGCAAGACGCGCAAAGATCTTGTTCATCAGCGTTTTGTCGGTCAAAAGCACCACAAATCGCAGGATCACGCCAACAACTGCCGATACCAGCGCATCGATTGGCGTTCCACCGAAAAAGAGGGTAAACGAGGCGGCGATGACGGCATAGGAGAGGCAGGAGACCCAAAATGGGTAGCTTTTTGTCTGCATCACGGAGTTATATTCCGCTCGGATCTCTTCCAAGGGAAGATGCCCCGCACAGATGTGGCGAGAAAGCTCGTTGAGACGGTGGAGACGCTCAATGTCGGTGCCAATGCTCGTAATACGGCGTGTTTGCGTAAAGGGATGCCCCTCGGCGTCAAACACGGTGACGATCATACTGCTGGTAATGATAAACACGTCAACGCGTGCCGCACCCAATGCTTGGCACATTCGTTTGATGCTGTCCTCAACCCGATAGACCTCGGCACCGGCTACCAGCATCTGCTCGCCGATGTCCATGGTGCAGCTTAACAGTTCTTTCATAGATTTCTCCAAATACGTTGAAGTTTTGCGGAGACATTATATCACGCTTCGCCCGAAAAAACAAGAGCTTTTTGCACTTTTGCGCAAAAGCGCTGTCGGTTCTCCCCGAAAACAGGAAAAAAATGAAGAAAATATGCGCATTGCGTGGCTTTTGTGACGGTTTTCGAAAAAAACTCGTAAAATTATAAAGGAAGTGTTTACAAAAACAAAAAAGTATGCTATACTATTACAATAGGATGGTAGTGCAAAAAGATGAATGATGCACGACAAGTTAAACAGAAAGGAGAGACGGCTGTGGAGGTCTTTACCGAGGAAATGCAAAATCCGTGGGAAAAGCGCGTGGAATTTTCCCGTGTCAAAGGCGCGCATATCGCGGCGGCAATGCTGGTCGTGGCGCTTTGTGCACTGGAATTGGCGTGCTTTGCTTTTGAAGCACTTGCATGGATCGTTTTGCCCGTTTTGTTTGTTTATACCGTGATCACCGTGCGCTCTCCGGGAGCTGTTGCCGTCATCCTTGTCACGGCGGTTGGAATCACGTTTTTGACGGGAACGCCGATCTTTGGAGCGGTTGCGCTTTCCTTGATCGTAGGAACGGGAAGCCTTGCGTGGCTGTTGACCGTCAAGCGCCCGCCGTATCTTGCTTTAATGATCCCCGTGGCGATGTGCTTGGTTGGATGGATCATTACAAGAGACGTGTACGTTTCGTTGTTGGCGCTTGCATTCTTGCCTGCCGCGATTCTGCTGGCACATGCGACCGTAACCGACCGCGGGCGCACTTCCGCAATTTTGTTTGCGGAAGGCGGCTTGCTGATCTCGGTCATTGCTTTGATCGCTGTAGTTATTTACCGCATGTACGGTTCCTTGGATTGGTCGGTGATCACTCGCGCCGTGGAGGAAACGCGCGGATATTTTCTGTATGTTTTTCTGACGCTTCGTGAGGAGATGATCCTTGCTGTGGAGACGACCGCTGCCGAAGGGGCGCCCGCGATGATCGAGAATCTGAACGCGGTGCTGAGTACGTCAAACATTACTATGGTGATCTCGCTCCTGTTCAACCTGATCCCTGCCCTGCTTGCGGTGGGATGCAGTGTGATCGCGTTTGAGGCACATCTGGTACTGGAGATGACGTATCTTTCCACCGGTTGGAAGCAGGTGCTAACGCGCAACTTCTGTGTCTTTACCATGAGCGTTACGGCAAGCATTCTCTACTACGTCAGTTTTCTGATTACGATGTTTGTCGACGGCACAACGGTATTCGGCGCTGTTATGCAAAACATTTGCTTGATTCTGCTTCCTGGCTTTTGCGTGCTTGGCGCATGGTCGCTTCTGGCTCGCATCCGTTCGACCAAGGGAGGCGGCAAAATCTTTTGGATTTTGATTGCGGTATCCTTTGTGTGCTGTGCTGGAATGTCGGCACTTTATTTTCTGGCGCTTTGGGGCGCAAACACCACCGTTATGATCGCGATGCGCCGCCGCATGATCCAAAAAATGCATGAGGCGGGAATCGGAAAGCCTCATGATTCGGAGGATGACGACGATCCGAACGATCAACCGTAAAACAAGACTATATTATTTATCGATCCTGATAAAAGGAGAGTGACAGTATGCAAAATAAGAATCATCATGCCCGTCTCCCCAATTTGAAGACGCCTTTGATCGTTTGCTCGATCATCGGTGCGATTCTTCTTGGGATGTTCCTTGCCACGGTGTTTTTGGTAGAGGAGGCCGAGCTGGTACAGCGCTATGGCATTTTGCTTTGCGCGGTATACGTTCTGACGGTTGGCGTGATTATGACCGCGTATCTCTGTCGTTATCATCGCATTCGAAATGCCGACGATGCCGCAGAGCTGATGACCACCGAGATCAGCGATATGTTCCGCTACGTGGTGGATATTCCGTACGCAATCGTAAACGAGGAAGGGACGGTCAAAATCGTCAGCGGCGCTTTGCAGGATATGCTGCAGGCACGTTCTCCCGTTTGCAACGTTCCGCTATCGAGCTTTTGCACGGTTCCGATCAAGGACGTGATTGCGTATGCACAGAACGGCGGTCCCGTTAAGGATATCACGTTCAACGAGGACGGTGTTCCGATTGACAATACCAAGCCTATGATGACCGAGATCGACGGCAAGAAATACGGCTTGCGTTGCTATATTTTACGCTCACGCAGTAAGGACTACTACTTTATCGTTTTTAACGACATTACCGAGCTTGAAAATCTCAAGCGTACCATGTACGAAAACGAGCCGATCGTGGCGTATATCGTCATTGACAGCCTGCAGGAGCTGGCACAGTATATCCGCGTCAGCTACCGTACTGCGGTCAACGAGATCGAAGCAAAGCTCAAGGAGTGGGCGGCAAGCTTTGGCGGCATGCTGCGTGAATATGAGAGAGAAAAATATTTGCTGGTATTTACCCGCGCGGCACTCGACCGTTGCGTACGCGGCAAATTCCGTATTCTGGATACGGTCAGAAGCATCCGCTTGGGTGATAACAGTTTTCCCGTTACTGTTTCGATCGGTGTGGGAGCAATTGACGGTTCGTTTGAAGACAAAGAGCGTGCTGCCGGCGACGCTTTGGACGTAGCTTTGCAAAAAGGCGGCGACCAAGCGGCTGTGAATGACGGTAAGAGTGTGACCACTTACGGTGGACGCGTCAATACCATGGCAGGCTCCACCACCATCACCTCACGCGTCAACTCCCAGCACCTGTGCCGTTTGATGAAGGATGCGGGCAACGTGCTGATCATGGGTCACCGCGCTCCCGACTACGATTCCATCGGCTCTTGCGTGGGTCTTGCAAGACTTGCGATCTGCGCACGCGGAGGAGATACGTCCAAGATCCGCATCGTGGTCAATCGCGACCATGTCAATTTCCGACTCTGCTACGATCTGCTGTCGGCTCTTCCCGAGTATCGCTCCATGTTTATCGGAGGGGATACCGCGCTTGACGCCGTGCGCTCGGATACGCTTTTGATCATGAGTGATGTCAACAACGTCTTTAATACAGAGGCGCCCAAGCTACTGAAATGTGTCAGCAACGTGGTCATCATCGACCACCACAGAAGACAGGATCAGCTCTACGAATTCAAGCCTTTGATGACCTATATCCGTCCCGGCGTTTCGGCGGCAAGCGAGCTTGTCAGCGAGATGCTGGAATTCAGCCCGCACCACGATTCGCTTCTCAAGGAAGAGGCAAACCTGATGCTGGCGGGTATGATGCTGGATACCAAAAACTTTACCACGGGCGTGGGAATGCAGACCTTCTCTGCGGTGCATTACCTTTATGAAAGAGGCGCACATGCAAGCGTGGTGCGCAGATTCTTTACCGAGACGATGTCCAATCTCTTTACGGCATCGGATATCGACAGCCGAACCCGTACCTATCGCGATAAGATCGCGCTGACTTGGCTCAGCGTGGATCATCCCGCAACCGAGGAGGATAACATCGCGGTGGCAAAGGCAGCGGACAAGCTGATGAACATCGACGGTATCGAAGCATCCTTTGCGATCCTCCGTGCCGAAAATACCGTGACGTTTTCCGCGCGTTCGCATGATAAGATCAACGTTCAGATCATCATGCAAAAGCTTGGCGGCGGCGGTCACTACGATATGGCGGGGGCCAGACTTCAGGACGTATCTCTTGAAGAAGCATGCCGTCGACTCAAGGAAGCGCTTGACCAATATATGGACAATGAATACGAGTCCGAAAAGAAATCGAAAAAATAATAAAAACCAAAGAAAAACGGAGAGACTACATCATGAAAGTGATTTTGCTTGCTGACGTAAAGGGTCAGGGAAAAAAGAATGACGTGATTGAGGTGTCCGACGGCTACGGAAAGAATTTTTTGATTCCCCGTAAGCTGGCAAAAGCCGCAGATGCGCAATCCCTCAATGACGTCAAGGTTAAGGAAGAGGCACGTTTGTACCGCATCGAGACCGAGAAAAAGGAAGCGCGCGCTCTGGTTGAAAAGCTGAAGGAAACCTTGGTCAAGATCCCCGCATCCTCGGGGGCAGACGGCAGACTCTACGGCTCTGTCACCGCAAAGGATATTTCCGAGAGATTGCAGGCGGACCACGGAATTGCCATTGACAAGAGGAAGATCGTGATGAACGATCCCATCAAGGCATACGGCAAATACGAGCTGGATGTTAAGCTTTATCCCGAGGTAACGGGTAAGCTTTATATCCTGGTTTGCGAAAAGTAAGATCATGCAAGAGGAATTGATTCGAAAGCTCCCATTCTCCATGCCTGCCGAGCAATCGCTTCTCGGTTCAGTTCTGATCGATCCCGCGTCTTTAAACGAGGTCGCGGATCTGATCACCTCGGAGGATTTTTATCTGTCGGAGCATAAACAGATTTATCTTGCGATGCATGAGCTGTTTTTGGCAAACAGCGAGATCGACGTTGTTACGTTGATCGATATGCTGGTGACCAAGGGCATTTATGATAAGTCGGGCGGCGAGGACTATATCCGAACGCTGACCGAGGCGGTTCCGGATGCTCTGAACATCAAGGACTATGCCCGCATCGTCAAGGAAAAAAGTGTATTGCGTCAGCTTATCGGTGCGTGCAGTGAGATTTCCGAAAGTGCGTATTCCGAGCAGGAGGCCGTGACGGATATTCTCGATCACGCCGAGAACCTGATCTTCCACATCGCGCAAGGGCGGGATACCAAGAATTTCCGTCATATCCGCGAGGTGCTGGGAGACGTTTATAACCACCTGCATGAGCTCAACACCAACAAGGAAGCCACGCAGGGAACGCAGACCGGTTTTTCGGCGCTCGACCGCGTGCTTGCGGGCATGGGAAAGAGCGATCTGGTCCTGGTCGGTGCGCGTCCCGGTATGGGTAAGACCTCGTTCGCACTCAATATTGCCACAAACGTAGCAAAGCAGACCAAAAAAGCGGTTTGTATTTTCTCACTCGAGATGTCTGCGGAGCAGTTGGTCAACCGTGTTTTGTCCAGTGAAGCATTGGTCAACAGCTATACGCTTCGTACGGGAGATCTCGGTCCTGAGGATTGGGAGCATCTTGCGGTTGCCGCAGGGGAACTGGCAGGCTGTGATATTCTGATCGACGACACTTCGGGTATGACCGTTACCGCGATGAAAGCAAAGCTTCGCCGTGTGAAAAATCTTGGCATGGTCGTCATCGACTATTTGGGATTGATGACAGGTGATCGCCACAACGATAATCGCGTGCAGGAGGTCTCCGAGATCTCACGTTCGCTCAAGATCATGGCAAAGGAGCTCATGGTTCCCGTTATCTGCTGTGCGCAGCTTTCGCGTGGACCCGAATCCCGTACCGATAAGCGTCCAATGCTCTCGGATCTGCGTGACTCGGGTGCGATCGAGCAGGATGCCGATACGGTCATTTTCCTGTACCGTGACGAATATTATAAAACCGATGCTGCCAATCAGGACGCAAGCATTGCGGAGGTCATCATCGCCAAAAACCGTCACGGTTCGGTTGGTTCTGTCAACATGGGCTGGAACGGACAGTTTACCAAGTTTATTACCATCGACAATCAACAGGAAGGCAACGCATGACACACGCGACCAAGCTTTGGCAGGGGCTGGACTCCCCGCAACGCATGGCGGGGGTAAATGCCGATGCGGCAGTGCTTTTGGCTTTTTCCGGGGGCGCTGATTCCACAGCACTGTTGCAGATGCTGCTGGATTTGCGGCGCGAACACCCGTTTCCGCTGATTTTGGCGCACGTGAATCACGGTATCCGCGGTGCGGAAGCGTTGCGCGACCGTGACTTTTGCGTCGCGGTGGCGGAGCGTGAGGGACTGGAGATCTGTGTGCTGGACGTTGACGTTCCGAGTCTTGCTGCACAAAGCGGACGGGGACTGGAGGAGGAAGCGCGCCTTGTGCGTTACGCCTACTTTGAACGCTTGATGCGTGAGCGCAAGATCCCGATTCTCGTAACGGCACACCACGCAAACGATCAGCTTGAAACGGTACTGTTCCGCCTTGCGCGCGGAACGGGCTTGCATGGACTGGGGGGGATCGCTCCCGTTCGCAAATTTGCAAACGGCTATTTGGTGCGCCCTTTATTGAGATGCTCACGCGCGGCAGTCGAAGCGTTTTGCCGTGAGCGCGGACTCTCCTATGTCACAGACAGCACCAATGACGATCCTTCCTATGCGCGTAACCGATTGCGCGGTGAGGTCATTCCGATCCTTGAGGAGCTGTTCCCGAGAAGTGCCGAACGCGTCTCGCTCATGGCGCAGGCATTGCGCGAGGATGATGAATATCTATGTGCGGTCGCGCACTCATTTTTGGCAGAGCATAAAACCCAAAACGGTTTGCCGATCGCACGTTTGCGAATTCTTGAAGTGCCGATCTGCAAAAGAGTGCTGATGCTGTGGACAGAGGAAGAGGGCATTTCTCTTGAAGGGGTGCATTTGGAAGAATTGATGCGTCTGCTCAAAAATGAAGCGCCGCACGCACGTGTTGCCTTGCCAAATGGCAGATATGCATGCGTTTTTGGAGAATGTCTGATCCTAACGGGGGAGCGCTTTGCCCCCGCGGTCGATTATTGCTTGCCTTTTGCAGAGGGAACGTTTTGGGCGGGAGACACGGGCATTCAAATCCTTGTGACGCTCACCGAATCTCTGGCTGATATCAGAAAAGTTCACAATTTATCAACAGCCCCGTATATAAATTTAACGGTAGGATTTGATATAATAACAAAGGATGCCTATTGGCGGCCGCGCCGCGCGGGAGATGGATTGCTCCTTCGCGGAATGCATCGCAAATTGCGAAAGCTTTATGCCGAGGCGGGAATTCCACTTTCTTTAAGAGAGAAAATGCCGCTTTTGTGCGATGGAGACGGTGTGCTGTGGGCGCCGGGTGTCGGATGCCGCGATGGCGTCAAGGAATGCGCGTCGGGCGCCGGATATTATTTACAGATCTGCTTGCCTTGCGTGTAACACGCTTTGGCAGTGGCGTATATACCTGTATTTTTCCATTAACGGAGGAGTTTGATTTTGAAGAAACGCAGTTTCGTTCGAGAGATTTTGTTCTACGTGGTGATCTTCGCGATCATCATCGTGATGCTTTCGACGCTGTTGCAAAACGATGCGAAATCGACCGCGATCGAGCATTACAGCGAGCTTGGAAGCTATATCGAAAAGAACGAGGTCAAGTCTGTTTACGTTGCAAACGACAACAAGGTGACCGTAACGTTGAAGAATGATGAGGTCAAGACCTATACCTTGGCATACGTCTCTTTCTTCCATGACGATTATGCCGAAACCTTGCAGAAAAACGGTGTCACCGTGGAATATCAGCCCGCGACGACACTTCCTTGGTGGGTGAGCCTTTTGCCCACGGTCTTTATCATCATTTTGTTTGTGGTGATCTATTTCATCTCCTTCAACAAGATGAGCGGAGGCGGCGGAAAGTTTAATTCTTTCGGTAAGGCAAAGGTCAAAACGCCCTCGGTGGACGAAAAGAGCCGCGTGCTTTTCTCGGATGTAGCGGGAGCGGACGAGGAAAAGGAAGAGCTGGTGGAGATCGTCGAGTTTTTGAAGGATCCTGCCAAATTCACGCGACTTGGCGCAAAGATTCCGCACGGTGTGCTTTTGATGGGCCCTCCCGGTACGGGTAAGACCCTGCTTGCAAAGGCAGTCGCGGGAGAGGCGGGCGTTCCGTTCTACTCCATTTCCGGTTCTGATTTCGTTGAGATGTACGTCGGTGTCGGTGCATCCCGCGTGCGTGATCTGTTTGAGACCGCGCGCAAGTCACCCGCAGCAATCATCTTTATCGATGAGATCGATGCCGTCGGACGTCACAGAGGTGCAGGACTTGGCGGCGGACACGACGAGCGCGAGCAGACCTTGAACCAGTTATTGGTCGAGATGGACGGCTTTGGCTCGCATGACGGTATCATCGTTATGGCGGCAACCAACCGCCCCGATATCCTTGACCCCGCGCTTCTGCGTCCCGGACGCTTTGATCGTCAGGTTACGGTCAACTATCCCGATATGAAGGGCAGAGAAGAGATCCTCAAGGTACACGCACGCAACAAACCCTTGGAATCGAACGTTGATTTCCACAAGGTGGCGCAAAGTACCGTTGGCTTCACAGGTGCGGATCTTGCCAATCTGCTCAACGAGGCGGCACTGCTTGCGGCAAAGAAAAACAAGGCGCTCATCGGTATGGATGATATCGAGGAGTCATATATGAAGGAATTGCTCGGTCCCCAGAAAAAGGCGCGTGTACGCCGCGAGGAGGACAACAAGCTCACAGCATATCACGAGGCGGGTCACGCGGTCGTTTCCTATTATTGTAAGCATACCGATCCCGTCAAGCATATCACCATCATCCCCTCGGGACGTGCCGGCGGTGTTACGGTCAGTGTGCCGCTTGAGGACGTTTCCTACAAGACGCGCGGCTCGATGTTGGATGATATCTGCATGAGCCTTGGTGGTAGAATTGCCGAGGAATTGATCATGGGAGACATCTCTACGGGTGCGTCCGGTGACATTCAGCAGGCAACCAAGGTGGCTCGCGAAATGGTCACGAGATACGGTATGAGTGAAAAGCTCGGCACGGTGCTTTACGGCTCCGAGCATTCGAGCAGCGAGGTGTTCCTGGGACGCGACTACAGCACGGGTAAGAACTACTCCGAGCAGACCGCGGCTGAGATCGATGCGGAGATTCAGCGCATCATCGGCGGGGAATATGAGAATGCCAAGAAGATCCTTTCCGAGCATATTGAAAGACTCCACTTTGTGGCACAGTATTTGTTGAGCCACGAGAGCATGGACGGCGATCAGTTTGCGGCTGCGATGCAGGATGACGCAACGGTGGAAGCCCTGGAGGCGATTGCCGCGGAGAAAGCGGAAAAGAGCAGACGCGACAACGAGGAGCGCGCACGCATTGCGGCTGAGGAAGCCGAAAAGGCTGCACGCGAGGCGAAGGAAGCAACCGATCCCGCAACTGCGGAAACGGATGCGAGCGTCCAAGAAAATCAAGGTGACGGCAACGACCTTGTGCAAAATGCGGAGGAGCCCGATGCCAACACGGACGAGGACTCCGACAAAGAATAAAATGGATGAAAGACGGTACAGATGCGACAGCGTTTGTACCGTTTTTTCTTGCCAAAGGCTATAACATGTCATAATCACCAAGAAATGGGATTGCGGCAATACAAATGCTTGGTGTTTTGCCTGCTTGACAAGAGATGATTTTGGGGGTATAATATACAATGCGTAGAGTTGCGATTTTTGCAACTGTGAAGAGTAAAAGCATAGGCGTTGGAGAGATCCGCAGTGCCGAACGGACGGGGAGTTGCCGTTTGGACGAAAAGACAGGAGTGTCATCCCGCTTGCGGTCTGTGCTTTGCATCCCGCTTCATAAAAGCCGACGGAAGATTTGCAAACGATCTCCTTTCTGCTTATTATGGGTGGAAAAGGAGGTATATTTATGAAAAGCTCATTTTCTGCACGTACGAACATCTACCGCATCACGTTGGACGCCTTGTTTGTTGCCCTTTACGTGGTGCTTAGCACCTTTGCGTCCATCAAGATACCGGGTGTCATTCAGATTTCGTTTTCCACGTTGCCCATCCTTTTGGCGGCGTTTCTGTTCCGCCCGTTGGATGCGGTGGGCATCGCACTGCTCGGCACTTTCGTTGAGCAGGTGATCGATCCCTCACCATACGGTTTTGTGACTATGCCGATGTGGTTGATTCCGGGAACGGTTGTCGCTTTGGTTGCATCCTTGGGGGCAATCTATGCCCGCCGTCAAGCGTCCGTTCGCGTGCGGTTGATGGTAACCGTTGCGACCGTTGTGATCGCGGAGCTTCTTTTGACCGCTTTGAATACCGTTGCGCTGTATATTGACGGTGCGATTCTCGGATATTCAGTCAAGGCGCTTCATCTGCTCCTGCCCGCGCGTCTGCTCAACGGCGTAGCACGTGCGGTGATTTCCTCGATTCTCGTTCCGTTACTCTACACCCCTTTGCATAAGGTTTTAACCAAGCTATTCCCGCGCTCCTCTTCAACAAACGATTAAAGGTAGGTTTTTTATGAATTGCGAAGAAGCGATCCAATATATCCATTCTGTTGGATGGCATAGCTCCACACCGGGAACCGGCCGTATGACAGAACTGCTCCACGCTTTGAACGACCCACAGGATTCTCTTTCCTGTATCCACGTGGCAGGCACAAACGGTAAGGGCAGCACCTGTGCCATGTTGGATTCGATCCTGCGTGCGGCAGGTTACCGCGTAGGCCTTTTTACGTCTCCCTATATCCGCGCTTTTGCGGAACGCATCCGCATCAACGGGCAAAATATTAAAGATACCGAGCTTGCTTCCTTAACCGAGGAGGTCAAGAAAACCGTGATGGCTCTTGATATCAAGGTCACCGAGTTTGAACTCATCACGGCAATCGGGTTTCTCTATTTCAAGCAACAAAAGGTCGATTACGTGGTATTAGAGGTAGGACTTGGCGGTCGATTTGACCCGACCAACGTGATCAAAAAGCCGTTGCTTTCCATTATCACGGGTATTGATTTTGACCATACCGCGCTCCTTGGCAACACCATTCAGGAGATCGCCGCCGAAAAAGCGGGAATCATCAAGGAAGGCTGTCCCTGCCTTTACGGGGGAGAGGAAAATGCCGCTTACCGTACCATTCGTACCTTTGCGGATATGCGTCACGCACCTTTTTATACGGTGGACCGCTCCTCTTACCGCAAGACCGAAGCAGATTTATCGGGCACGGTCTTTGACTTTGATCAATATCAGAATTTGCATTTATCATTGCTTGGCTCTTATCAGCCTTACAATGCAACGGTCGTGCTTACGGCAATTGACATCTTGGGGCAGAGAGGCATTTCGATTCCCGAAGAGGCGGTTCGCCAAGGGCTTGCCAATACTCGTTGGATGGCAAGATTTGAGCTTTTGGCAACCGATCCGATTGTCATTTATGACGGAGGACACAATCCGCAGGGCGTTACTGCCGCGGTCAAAAGTATTCGGGAGTATTTCCCCGAGCAGCAGGTCAACATCCTCAGCGGTGTGATGACCGATAAGGATTTTGACGCGATGGTCGAGGAGCTGAAGGGCGTTTGCCGCCGTGTCTTTACCGTAACTCCCCAAACCCCTCGCGCACTGTCGGCACAGGAGTATGCCGCGCAGTTTGCATCGCACCAGATTCCATCCGCTGCTTTTGACAGCATTGCGGACGGCGTGCGTGCCGCGTTTTGCGATAGCCGTGAAAACGGCGTTCCCTTGATTTGCTTGGGGTCGCTCTATCTTTACTCCGATGTGGCGAATGAGGTTGAAAAACTGACAAACGCCCTTTGATTTCCGAATGTTTTGCCTGCTGTGCGGCAGAACATCAACGTGAGTTCGAAACCATCCTCACGATAAACAAAACTAAGGAGAAAACTGTATATGAGAAACAACAAAAATCGGAAACGGTTGGTCTACATTTGTGAGGCGGGTGTGATTGCGGCATTGTATGCGGCAATCACACTGCTCATCGCCCCAATTGGAAGTGGCGCCATCCAATGTCGGGTATCGGAGGCGCTGTGCGTGCTTCCGTTTTTTACATCATCGGCAATTCCCGGATTGACACTGGGATGCTTGGTGGCAAATCTTTTTACGGGTGGGCTTTGGCAGGACGTGCTGTTTGGCACACTGGCTACCTTGCTGGGTGCCGTTGGCGCGTACCTGTTGCGCAAGGTTCCGTATTTGGTGCCGCTTCCCACGGTGCTTGCTAACACCGTCATCATCCCTCTGGTTTTGGCGTTTGCCTATCGCGTTCCCGACGGCATCCCGTTTTTGATGCTGACGGTGGGACTTGGCGAGGTGATCTCGGCATACCTGTTGGGGATGCTGTTGCTTGTGACCTTGCGAAGATATGAGGGGAAGATCTTTCGCTGACCGTTTTCAAAATCTGTATTTTAAAAGAAAGGAGTCTGCTATGGAATATGTTGCTTTGCCCATGCAGGTAAAGGAAGCACTCGGGCGTTTGGAGCAAAACGGCTATGAAGCATACGCGGTTGGCGGATGTGTACGGGACAGTCTTCTTGGTAGACTTCCGAACGATTGGGATATTACCACTTCCGCACATCCCGAAGAAACTTCCGCGTGCTTTTCCGATTGCCGTACCATCGAAATCGGAGCCAAGCACGGCACGGTCGGTGTGTTACTCGACGGGATGCTGATGGAAATTACGACTTACCGCAGCGACGGAGAATATGCGGATAACCGGCATCCCACAAGTGTTTCTTTTTCGAAGCACGTGGAGGATGATTTATGCCGCAGAGATTTTACGGTCAATGCAATGGCGTATCATCCCACGCGGGGACTCGTGGATCTTTACGGTGGCAGAGAGGATCTTGCCAATGGTGTCATCCGTTGTGTTGGGGATCCGACGACGCGTTTTTGCGAGGACGGCTTGCGTATTCTGCGAGCGATCCGCTTTGCATCGGTTTTGGGCTTTACGCTCCATCCCGATACGGCAAAAGCGGTCAAGGAATGTGCGCACCTGCTTGAAAACATTGCAGCCGAGCGTATCCGCGAGGAGTTTTGCAAGCTTTTGTGCGGCAAGGGTGCGGTTGCGATTTTACGGGAATATATTGACGTGATCGCGCGTTTTATCCCGGAGCTTGCGCGGTGCGTCGGGTTTGATCAAAACACTAAGTATCATTGCTACGACGTGTTTGAGCATACCCTGCACGCTTTGGAACTGGAGACGTCGGGAGATCTTCTCACACGTCTCTCCATTCTGCTTCACGATATCGGAAAGCCGTTGTGCTACACCGAGGACGAGCAGGGCGGACATTTCAAAGGACATGCTCCCATTGGCGTGGAGATCACGGAAACACTGATGCATCGCCTGCGATTTGATAAGGATACCACCGAGCGGGTCAAGCTTTTGGTGGAGCTGCACGATCTGTCGTTTGCGGCAGAGCCAAAAGCCGTCAAGCGCTTGATGCGACGGATGTCGGATGAGGACATTGATCGGTTGATGGAAATCAAGCGTTGCGACCGTTTGGCACACGCTGCGTTTTTCCGCGAACTGCCGCCCGAGCTTGCGGAGATCCCGAAGATCGTCAAGCTCCTCAGAGCCGAGGAGGCATGTCTATGCGTCAAGGACCTTTGCATCAACGGTAACGATCTGATCCGCATGGGAGTGCCTGTGGGAAAGCAGATCGGAGAAATTTTGGAGTCTCTTTTGGAGGACGTTTTAGACGAGCGAATTCCAAACGAAAAAAGCGCTCTTGAGAGCGCCGCAAAAGAAAAAATGAATTAATACCTAACTAAAAAGGGTGTCTCAAATTTGCAATTTGAGACACCCTTTTTAGTTAATATTTCACCGCAATCCGCGTCTTGAATTCGCGGACCTCTGTGGGATTGAGTACGATCAACCCGTGATCCATCGGATCTCCTTCCAAATGGAAGCAATCGATGGCACAGGTCTGCGGCTCACAGACAAAGAACTCGCCCGACGCCGTTTGAAAGAGCATGCGGTAGGGGTATTGTTCGTCTCCTGTGTAGGAGATCGAAATGCCGCTTGCTGTGTCGGTCAACAGCATCTCGCCCGCGCACTCGTAAAACGCAGAAAGGTGCTTTCCAAACGGAACGTAAGCACCGCTTTGCATTTCCGCTTCACGCTCTGCGGGATCACGGAATACACCCGTCGGGATAAACTGTTCGGTACGCATCTCCTCACGCCCAACAGGAAGCGAGAAACGCAGATCTTCGCGTTTCCCATCCTTCAAAAAGGGAAGGTTAAAGGTGGTATGGTACGCCAGCATAAAGGGCATTGGGGTATCTGAGTCGTTGGTCACCGTGTCGGTTTCCGTCAAGCCCGCTTCGTCCAAACGGTACTCGCGAACAAAGGTGAATGCGTGCGGAAATCCGATGTATTCATTCGCTTTGGCGCGATAGACCAGCTTGACGCGGTCGCGCTCCGGGTCTTCCACCATAAACGGCAGATTCCAAAGCGCCCCGTGGATGTGGCAGCCCGTTTGTGGCTCGTTGAGCGGTAGTGTGTAGGTGCTTCCGTTAAAATCAAATGTTCCGCCTACGATTCGGTTGGGGGGGAAGAGCGGGGGATTGCCAAAAAGGTAGACGTTTTCCTTCCAATGCTCCTCATCGCGCGGAGTGCGCAAAAGATCAGCGCCCGTAGGCGTGTGAACAAGTCGAAAGCAGATGCCGCCCTTTTGGGAGGAAATATCCGCCTCGTACCCGCCCCCTAAGAGGTGAATGTCGGTTGCAATCATATCCTTTACTCGCTTTCTCAGCGGAACTCGGTTTCGCCGTCGGATGTATAGACGTTGGTTCGCAAAATGGAGTAATGCTCCTTGGCGGGATCCCCCGAAAGGATCCCCAGCTTGTCTTTTGCGGCTTTGATGAGCAATTCGGGATTGAGATGCTCTTGGCTTCCCGCGGCAAGCACCGCATCCAGAAGAATTTCGCCATCCGCAACGGAGATTACGCATACTTCCTTGATCATGGGAATCAGATCCACCTCTTTTTCCCCCGATTTGGACTTTTTGGTCACGGTCAGAGGAGAGACGGTAAAGAGCTGTTGCATCTGTTCGGCAGTTACGGTGTTTGCATCTTCAAAGCAAAGATGCATACGGTATCTTGCCCACGCAATATCCTGGAATTTTGCGGTTGGCTCATAAGCCTCCAGAACCTGCATCTCGTCGGTCAATTCGCGGTTTAGGCGCTCCTTGACCTCGTCCCCGGAAATATCGCGATCGACGCGCAGGTCGATGAATTCACACTCGCTTTCGGTTCCCACGGAAAGAGGAAGACCGAACGTGACCTTTGCATGCGGGTTAAAGCCCTGCGTATACCACATAGGGAGCTTTGCGCGCACAAGAATGCGAGAAACGGTGCGTTGCAGATCAAGATGCGAGATGTATTGCAGATCTCCTACCTTGCGAAACTTGATGCGAATGGTTTTAAAGCTTTCAAGGGGCGCCCAATCGGGAGTGGAAAGCTCCACGGGTTCAAGCGTTGCCGTAGCGCCTTGACCGTTGCATCCGGGGCATACCGCGCGGACACCGCCCAGCTTGTTTGCGCCGCACGCAGAGCATTTTTCACGGCAATTGGGCGTGGTTGCCGCCTCATACGCACGTTCGCGCTCACGCAAGAAGAATTCCTTGCTGACACCGCAGTCGATGATATCCCAAGGAAGAACCTCATCGATACCAAAGGCGCGGTTTGCGTAAAATGCGGGATCGATACCCGTGCGTTCAAATACGGAGATCCATTTGTCGTAGTCAAAATATTCATCCCATGCGTCAAAGCAGAAGCCCTCTTTGCAGGCAAGCTCCAACGCCGCGCCAAGCCGCCTGTCACCGCGCGCTAAAACTGCCTCGATACGTGAGACCTTTGCGTCGTGGTGCTGATAGCGAATGTGACGGCTTTTGATCTTGGTTTTGAGATATTCCTGCTTTTCGGCAAGCTGCTCCATCGTGTCCTGCGCCTCCCATTGGAAGGGAGTGAAGGGTTTGGGGATGAAGCATGCGACGCTGATCGTGACCTGTACGGGGCGTGCCTTGTTGCGGTTGGGGTTTTGATAGTAGGCATCCACAACCGTTTCGGCAAGCTTGGCGATCCCCTCAATGTCATCATACGTCTCGGTGGGGAGTCCGTTCATAAAATAGAGCTTGACGGCATTTTTCTTGGCGTCAAACGCGACGTTGACCGCACGCAGAACGTCCTCCTCGCGCACGTTTTTGTTGATGACGTTGCGAAGTCTCTGCGTACCCGCCTCGGGCGCAAAGGTCAAAGAGGAGGAACGGACCGAGTCGATGCGGTTCATCAGATCCTTGCTGAAGCTGTCTACGCGCAGAGAGGGGAGCGAGAGACTGACCATGCTGTCATCCGTCCAGGAAAGGAGCTTGTCGCAAAGCGGCTCCAGCTCGGTGTAGTCACTGATGGAGAGAGAGGAAAGCGAAATCTCCTCGTATCCCGTAGTGGAATAAAGCTTTTTCGCCTGCTCGTTCAGCACGGCGGCGCTCTTTTCGCGTACAGGTCGGTAGATCATGCCCGCCTGACAGAAGCGGCAACCGCGGATGCATCCGCGATAGACCTCAAGCATGATGCGGTCGTGAACGGTCTCGATGTAAGGCATGACTACTTTGTCGGGGAAATAGACCTGGTCCAGATCCTTGATGATCTGCTTGGTTACCTGCCGCGGGATGTCGTCATCAATCGGTGTATATGCCTTGATGGTGCCGTTTTCATTGTAGCTGACCTCATAAAGAGAGGGAACGTAGACACCTTGAATGGTTTTTGCCGCCTCGTGCAAAAATGCTTTTCTCGTATAGGTGCCGTTTTCCTTCATTTGGATGTAGAGGCGGACGATCGCGGGGAGCATGTCCTCTCCCTCGCCGATGTTGAACAAGTCGAAAAAGTCAGCAACCGGCTCGGGGTTGTACGCGCAAGGACCGCCGCCGATGATGATGGGGTCATCCTCTTCGCGGTCTGCGGAGCGCAGGGGGATCTTTGCCAACTGCAGCATGTTGAGTACGTTTGTATAGCTCATTTCATACTGCAGGGTAAAGGCAACAAAATCAAAGCAATGCAACGGATCGCCGCTTTCCAGCGCCGTCAAAGGGAGATCGTGCAGACGCATTTGCTCTTGCATATCGACCCACGGGTCATATACGCGCTCGCACCAAATATCGGGATGCTCGTTGAGCGCTCCGTAAAGCAAGCGGACACCAAGGTTCGACATGCCGATCTCATACGTATCGGGGAAGCAGAACGCAAAACGCGCTTTGACGTTCTCTTTATTTTTGATGATCTGACCGTATTCGCCGCCTGCGTATCTGCCGGGCTTGGAAACGGATTTCAAGATGGTACTGTTTGGTCGTTTTTCTTTCGTTTGATTCATAAGGATGCAATGCCTTTCCAAAAAGGTGGATTATCTGCGGATGCAGAGCGTATGCTTGTTGAGATAGACAAATGATGAGACGAGTACGATCAGCATGCAGAGAAGATGATAAGCGGCAATGGTGAGGGGGTGAAGCCACTCAAAAGGCGCGCCTATGCTGATGACGGAGAGCACGGTTGCCGCTACGGCACCGAACGCGCTTGCCGCGTATTGCAGATACATGCCAAAGGTGCGGGATGTGCGAATCCCCTTTGCGGCATGCAAGGGATAAACGATATCCTCGGGACGCCCCAGTGCGACAGCACCCGTGTCACAGGTGCGCATCACCGATTCGGTCTCATATTTACCGGGCTTGATCACACGGATATTTGCGGCGTTTTCCTCGCGGCTGATCTGTAAGAAATACTCGTTAAGGTTCGGGTCATAGGATTGGATCGCAATCGCGGTGTCGATGTTGGAAAGATCGTTTGCCAGCGCTTCAAATGCAGGTTTGACGCTGTATTCGATCTCATAGCTGATTTTGAGCATACCGTCGATGGCAACGTACATGATGCTGACGTTGGGGGTGCGACGGAGAGCGCGGTCGGCGCTTTCCTTGGGAATACGGATGCCGCATTTTTTCAAAAAATCCGCACTTCCCGCAATCATGTGGTATTGGTTGTCTACAACCGCTTCCACACCGTAATCCGCAATGCGGACAAAAGCAACGGAGGGGTCTGCGGTTTTGGTGGCGTAAGAAGCACCAAGCGGCGCGAGCGTTCCGCCGATTTTGCGGAACAGGATTCCGGCAAGGCGCAAATCACGGCGAAAATCATCGCTCTCGCGCACAGCGATCTCCGTGCATTTTTCCGCGCTGTAAAGATCGGTGTCCGAAAAGATCACGGTTGTCGATTCTCCGAATTCCTGTACCGCTTCCTCTCCGACCAAAGCACAATTATAGCGCGAAAGCAGCTTGTTAGCGCGGCAAAGTGGGAAGAAGAAGGAAAGAATTTCGGTAAAGGGGGCGGCGAGCATCAAGACACTCATGAATGCGGAGAGTGCCGAAAAAGGATTCTCGGTTGCGATCAAGGTGATAAAACCGCCCAAAAAGCCGCACGCAGGACCGAGCCCCAACAGAATGTGGAGGGGACGGTGCGATGCCTTTGCCGTGTTAAAGCGGCGGAAAAAGCCTGTGACCGTTTCCGCTTTTTGCACGCGGTAAAAGCTTTCATCAATGTCATCGTTAATGATCTTAACCAGCTTTTTGCCTTGGCGGAGCTTCTTTTTGCGAGGCATGGTAGACTCCAACACTGTTTTGACACCCTCTGCGCTCAAAAGACGGAAGGTGCGCATTTCGCATACTATGCGCAACGTGTCGCAAAAAGCGATCAAAAGCAGGATTCCGGCAGAAATAAAGTTCACACGAAGCATCTCCTGCTCGGTAAAGAGGGAAATGATATCGTAGACCAAAGTAAAGGGGAGAATTGCCGCAATGGCGGAATAGGGAGAGGGCTTGAGCTTAAAGTAGCTGCGCATTCCCGCGTTGATCTGACGCCATGAAAGAGCCGCGGCACCAAGAAGAATTCCAAGCGAGAGAAGCGGGAGAAGAAGCGGATATTGCTCGGCAAGGTCGAGATATGCACCGCCGATGAGAAGCGGATAATCCAAAAACAGCAAAAGGATGGTGGCAAGCGCCGTGAGCAAGGTGCGCAGGATCAAAAACTTGCGATCATGCATGTAGGTGGCAATAATTGCCGCACTGCTGTGCTCATTGACATCCTCCACACCGCAGTAGCCAAACGCCGTGCGGTAGTTCTTGTGCTGGTTTTTATTCATGCGCATAAAATGATCGCGCTTAAGCTTTTTCAGATTCTCATAACCCACCACGCGTCCAAGCTCGCTTTCATATCCAAGCTCCAGCATCATGGCGATATCATCCTCCGAAAATCCGCTTTTTTGGCGGATCAATTCCAAGGCGGACATTTTTTGCGCGGCTTGACGCTCACGGCGTTCCTTGATCTTGCTGAACAGATTTTGCGCTTTTACACCAGCGACGGGAAGATCCTCGGGCGTATCAAAGGGGATCTCCTCGGGAGAATCCTCCTCGATGATGTCGTCCAAAGCCTCGTCCAAGCCATCGTCATCGGGAAGCTCGGTCACGTTGGTGTGATGCACACGGCGGATCTTCTTTTTTTGCGGCGGCTTTTTAAGGACAGAGGAGTCGCCGCCTGTTACGCTTTTATGAAAATCGGGAGCGTTCGATGAGGTGTACATCGACACGTTACCGTTCCTTTGTGTGTTTGGGGCTTGCTTTTGATCGGTTGTGGGAATCTTACGTTCCGTTCCCGCTTGCGGATCTGTTGGTTGATTTTGTTTCATAATGCTCCTTTCCGACAGAAATCGAGAAAACCGTACTGTCAGTTTGCAGGATGGTGCTGGCGTGCAGCCTCCGCCAAGAGAATTGCGGCTGCGGTAGAGACGTTAAAGGAATTGACGTGTCCGTACATCGGGATAGAGACCACCGCATCTGCCGTTTTTTTGACCAGTTGGGAAACACCGTTTCCCTCACTGCCGAGGATCAGCGCGCAGGGCCCCTTGAAATCGGTTTCGTAAACGCTTTGCCCCCCCGCCTCTGCGGCATAGGTCCAAACACCCTTTTCTTTGAGCTGTTCCACCGTGGATGCAATGTTGGCGACCTTTGCAACGGCAAGATGCTCGATTGCACCCGCGGAGGCTTTTGTGACCAGCGGAGTCAATCCCGCGGCGCGGCGCTTGGGGATGATAAGCCCGTGTGCTCCGCAACATTCGGCGCAACGGATAATCGCACCAAGGTTATAGGGGTCGGTGATGCCGTCGCAGATGACGATGAGGGGCGCTTCACCTCGTTCTTCGGCAATGGCGAGAATGTCCTCGACTGTGCAGTATTCCTTTTCCGCGGCGTAGGCGATGACTCCTTGGTGGGGAGCAAAGCCTGCAATGGCGTCAAGGCGCGATTTGTCGGTTTCGATTACGGGAATTCCACGTTCAATTGCCTGTGCGACCAAAACGACGATCGAACCCGTGCGTTCTCCGCGCTGAACCAACAGCTTGTCCACGGAGCGTTCGCTTTTGAGAAGCTCACGAACGGCGTTTCTGCCGATCACAGCGCCGTTTTCGTAGTCGCCGTGAATGCTTTCAGCATCCGATTCCACATTGGCGTTGTGTGCCTTGGGATCAAAGGATCGACGGGGCTGTTTTTGATCAAAGACTTCGCGCTTGCCGTCGAATTTACGGCGAGGAGATTTGTTTTTTCTGTTTTCCATAGATGTAAGGGTTGTCCTTTCCTGACGCCCAAAACCGTCAAAATCGTTACTACTATAATTATAACATGAAAAATCTTTTTTGTATAGACCATTTTCGAAATTTATCATGCTTTCAGGCATTTTTCGTTCGACTGCGTGCGACAGATGTCCCGAAAAAGGGAAGAAAAGGGACAGGGGAATGTCGAAAGTGGAGAGGGGAGCGATTGCGCAAAATGACAAAAATCGAAAGGGAGAGGTGCTTTGAGATGAGCGAAAAAAGAAAAAATAAAAAAATGTTCAAAAAAGGCTTGACAAATCGGGGCGCTTGTGATATCATATATAAGTCGGCATGGAGAGATGGCTGAGCTGGTCTAAGGCGCACGACTGGAAATCGTGTTTAGGCTAATACCCTAACGAGGGTTCGAATCCCTCTCTCTCCGCCATAGCAAAAGGGCACCCAAGCGGGTGCCCTTTTGCTATGGCGGAGAGAGAGCCAAACGCGAACACTGCCTTGCAAAGCAAGGCTGGGGTTCGCAATCGCCGCCCGAAGATCGGGGAGCGTAGCGAGCCGACTTGTATCAAGACAAGCACACGCCACGGTGCCAAAATTCAAAAAAATAATAATTTTTGCCTTTTATTTATGGGTGCAAAGGATTGAATAATTCACAAAGTTATGATATAATTAAACTGTATTATTATGTTGAAACGGAGATGTAAATATGAGAAGACATTTCTTGCTAATATTATTATCTGTATTTTTGCTTTGTTCTGCCGTGTTATTCGTTGGTTGCGATACTACTCCCGACGACAATGTAGACGGTAAACACATTTGCAACTATTCTGAATTGTGGTCAAACAATAATGAATACCATTGGAAAGTATGTGCGTATGAAACCTGTGATATAACTAAGGATAAACAATCTCATACTTTTCAAAATGATATTTGTTCTATTTGTGGTTATTCCAAGCAATCTTCGAGTGGCGACAATCAAAACAATAACAATAATGAAAACGATACTAATAAACAGGTTTCTGCTGGATTAGATTATGTATTGAATTCTGATGGGCAAACCTTGTCCGTATCTGGAATTGGTCAATGCTATGATTCAGAAATAATCATTCCAGATTTTGTCGACGGAAAAGCCGTTACTACAATAGCATCTAACGCTTTCGTAAATTTGCAAGGCATTAAAAAAGTTGTATTAGGTAGTAATGTACAGGAGATTCAGTCAGGTGCTTTTGTAAATTGCGGTAATTTAGATAATATAGTTTTTTCAAATTCGATAGCTACTATCAGCAATCAGTTTGTGTCCAATTGCCCTTTACAAGATTTAGTAATAGAAAAAGGAACTAAATATTTTGAAAATCTAAATAAAGACAAAATATTTGCGTTCAGTTTTGTAGACAAAACGATTATCAATGTTGAATTCGCTTCAACAACAAAATGGATAAATAGTGATTTGTTCTTTAATTGCGATAATATAAAATCCGTTACGATTCCTTCTAATGTTATGTACATAGGTACCAACGCTTTTTATGATTGCGAAAATATCGAAGAAATCACCGTTGAAGAAAACTCCAAGTTGCAATATGTAGGGCAGTATGCTTTCTTGGGTTGTGAAAAGTTAAAGACTATACAATTTCCTAATGAAATATCAACTATAGGTAAAGGGTGCTTTAAAAATTGCGTTTCACTTGAACAAATCAATACCTT
Organism: Eubacteriales bacterium; assembly: GCA_045632805.1. Lineage (GTDB taxonomy): Bacteria > Bacillota > Clostridia > Oscillospirales > CAG-272 > UMGS1865. Next base: position 31,741 of record JAZQXI010000167.1, read on the forward strand.
CGGACAAGTAAATGTTATTTTAGAGAATACTTTTGAAAATTGTGCAAAATTAAAGTCAATTCCAAGTTTGGAGAATATCCAAAGTATTGGAGCTTGTGCTTTTAAAAATTGCACAAGTTTGGATAGTTTGCCATCATTGCGCAACGTTCAAAACATCGGAGGTTCTGCGTTTTCAAATATTGCTGTTAGTGGTAGATTAGAATTGTCTGTTGGAAACACCGAGTTTGGAGAGGCGGTTTTTGCTGATTGTTCAGCTATAGAGTCCGTTTATATTAGTGGCAATGTCTTAAATGGCGGAGCTTGGATGTTCAGTTCTTGCGCTAATTTAAGTTACGCTTATTTGGATATTCAAAATGTGCCAGATTATATGTTTACGTACTCTTCTATCAGCGATGTAGATTTAACTGAAAAAGTAGTTACAATTGGTTGCGGAGCATTTCAACAAACAGGATTAAAATCTATAGATTTGCCAAATACGATACGGGAAATAAAAGCTTCGGCATTTAAAGCGTGTCCTTTTACTGAAATTTATTTACCTGACGGGCTTGAAATAATCGGTGCACGTTGCTTTGAAAGTTGCAATGCTATGTTGTCGATTTTTATTCCTAAATCTGTTGTAACTATAGGGAACTATGCTTTCAAAAATGCAGGCTCTTATTATCTGAACCCGAAATTTTCTATTCGTTGCGAAGCTTCATCTTGTCCTACTGGTTGGGATTCTTATTGGAATCATAACGGCATGAACTTTTATTCTGTTACGTGGAATCAAACAAGGTAAATTAAATGATGGAAAATGCAAGAATTGAAAAGCCAGCTTTTTGTAATGATATAGATGAGAATTTAAAAGCAGATTTGTTACCTGCACCTATATTCATAAAAGACTTTGTACAAGGCGAAAAAGATTGCAATTATGAAAAATATCTCGTCGAGTTTCTAAATAATTCTATATGGTTTAGGGAAAAAGTTCATTTTTCGAAATTTGTTTGGCAGGAAAAACAGGACAACGGCGAATTAGATGCCTATGCGGACGATTATGGGTTGGATTTTAAGTTGTTGGTCAGCACTACTGCGTGTCAAGCAAAGCGAGAATTGTCAAGTTCTAAATATGTTTTGGCGAATGGCATTGTTGTAACAAGCACGCCCAACAAAGAAGGCTCTATGACCGTTACCAGAATTTTTTCCGCCGTTAGATATTTAACTGTTGATGATTTTTCCAAAATAGAATCAGAAACATATAAATATGGAGCTATTGAACACGATATCCAAGATTTTTTGAAAGTTATAAAAAGGGATAAAAATTTGTTTATTTTTCTTCCTTACAGCTTTTATTCCGTAAAAAAATATAATTTTAACTATCTCGTATCGGTTATAAGAAATGCAATAAAAAACGACTTCGCTGTATCAATGAAATTAAGAGTTGGGCATTGCCCAAATAAAGATACGTTTATTGCGTGTATCTGTTCTGACTTTTTAATTATCTTTCAATATCTGAATGATGATTTTATATTGATTGACTGCGTGAATACAAAGAAAAGTCCTATTTATACCAAATTGCTTGGCTATGCTTTTTAATAGAGTTTTTGTAAAACAAACTTGAAGCGCTTCTGCATAAACCGTTCGACCTTCGTTATAGCGAAACGAAAAAATCTAAGCGATGCAAAAGAATATCGAATACATAAGGTCGTTTTACGTTCCATCCGCTCCGCCATAGCAAAAGGGCACCCAAACGGGTGCCCTTTTGCTATGGCGGAAGTTATTCCTGATCAATCACGGTGTAAACTTTCCTGCTCTTCTCAAAATTAACTTTTTCTGGCAAAAAATTATCCTCCCGACGCCTGCCCTTGATTTTTCCAAACCGCTGTGTTATAATCAAACCACCGAAATTTGATGCACGGAGGTGTCGTTATGATTGCAACAAAGGAATTTTTGAAGCGATTGGACGAGATAAGCGAGACGCGAAAACGGGAAATTTTATCCTCGGAGGATCGTGTCGCGGTCACAGGAAATACTTATTATGTCTCGAACGCGGGCAACGACGAAAACGATGGAACAGCACCTGAGCGTGCATGGAAAACGCTTGCGCGCGTGTCGGCGGCAGACCTTCTCCCCGGTGACGGTGTCCGCTTTTGCCGTGGTGACCTTTTCCGCGGTTTCCTTGAAACGAGAGAAGGGGTCACGTATGCCGCTTACGGAGAAGGGGACAAACCCCGTTTTTACGGCTGGGAATACGACCTTGCCGATCCCACTCTTTGGGAGCTTACCGACGAGGAGCATCATATCTGGAAGATGACAAAGCCCATTCTCGATTGCGGTACGTTGGTCTTTGACGAAGGTGCGGCGCACTGCCGCAAGCTGATCCCTTCCTATATTGGGGGACGCTTTGTTTGCCGCGAGGATGAAAATCGACCGTTTGAGATGGCTCGTGAGATGACGCAAGACCTTGACATGGTCTGCTTCTATGAAGAACGTATGACGACACAGCCCTCCAAAGGGCAGGATTTTCCCGTTCCCTTGGTGGATTTTGAAAGCTACGGCAGTCTTTTTCTGCGTTGCGACAAGGGCAATCCCGGCGCGCTTTACCGCAGTATCGAAGCGCTTCCCAAGCGAAATATGATCCTCATTAGAAATCACGAAAATGTTACCGTTGATAATCTTTGCCTCAAATACATCGGCGCACACGCCATCGGGGCGGGGGGAGCCGTGGTCAAGGGTCTGCACGTTTCCAACTGCGAGATCGGTTGGATCGGCGGCTCGATCCAACACTATATGGGAACCGACCCCAACTATCCCGAGGGCGGACGGGGAACTGTAACCCGATACGGTAACGCCATTGAGATTTACGGTGGGTGCGAGGATTATCTGGTCGAAAACTGCTATATCTATCAGGTGTACGACGCAGGCATAACGCATCAGATCACAACGGGCGGCAGAACATTTACCATGACCAATATCCGCTACCAAAACAATCTGATCGAGTATTGCGTCTATTCCATCGAGTATTTTTTGGAAAAGACCGCAGGGGACACCGAAAGCTATATTGAGGATTGTGAAATGTCGCACAATATCCTGCGCTTTTCGGGATTTGGATGGGGACAGCAGCGGCATAACACGCACACGCCCGCGCATATCAAGGGGTGGAGTTATGAGAACACTGCGCGCGATTATCGCATCCATGACAATCTCTTTGACCGTGCCGCTTATCGGATGCTGCATCTTGTAGCAAAGGAAGAGACAAGCCTTCCCAAGATGTGGAACAACGTGTACGTACAAAACGCGAACGCGACATTGGGGCAGTACGGTGCCAATCGCGAAACCGAACCGCCGATGCTGATGTTTGACGAAAAAGTTGAAAAAACAGTGGAAGAGATCCTTTGTGACCGCGGAGCAAGGGTTTATCGGATCTGATCATAAGAATAGTCTTCGGGGCTGTCTTAAATTACCATTTGAGACAGCCCCTTAGGTTGTAGACCAAAGGTATGCAATTTGTTAGTTTGCACAAATTCGTTCATACCGCTTTTTCTTTTGACCAAAAAGGCGCAAAATGAAAGAGGCTTCGCAAGCTCAGCCGCAATTGCAAGCAATTGCAGCTTGGCAAAAAGAAAAGCGCCGTTTTTTGAGGGATTTCGCGCTCTGCGGAGCGCGAGGAGGGCTTTGCCCCTCCACCCCACAAACTTTTGAAAAAGTTTGATCAAAACTTTCGCCAAGCTGACGAAAGCCAGCAGTTTTGTCTACAGTCTTCGGGGCTGTCTCAAATAGTAATTTGAGACAGCCCCGAAAATTTGAACAGCCGATTTGTTTTTCTTACGCCTCATGAGCCTCGGCGCGGCGGATGTAAGCCTCCTGATCGGTGGGGGAAAGGTTGTTCCAAAGAACGTTCCAACCGCACACACGTACCTGCAAATTGCGATAATTTTCGGGATGCTTTTGCGCGTCTCGGAGCATTTCCGTTTGAAATACGTTGAATTGGATGGACATTCCGCCACCCTCCAGATACGCCATGATCAAAGCGCGCATGGCTGCAAGACCGTGTTCTCCGCTTACCGCAGAGGGATGAAGCACAATGTCGGTGCAGAAGGATTCTGTCCAGATGTACGGGGAGAGGGAAAGCGCCGAGCGGATCAGCACCGTTACGCCGCCACGGTCCATTCCGGCTGCGGGAGAGGCGTTCTTGGAGATCTCCTCACCATCCATACGACCGTCGGGGGTCGCTCCTGTTTTCTCACCCTGCCAGATAAACTGCATCGCGGAATGCATGCATGCCTTGTAGACGCCGCCGCGCGCATTGGGGCGGTGATCGACCTTCATGGCAAACCAGTGGGAAAGCGCTTGCGCGTAGCAGTCGACCTCGGGGTCACCGTTTCCGTATTTGCGGCGCGAGGCACGGATCTGCGCACGTAGCGTTTCATATCCGCTCCAGTTGTGTCGCAGAGCGTTGGCGAGCTCTTCAAGCGTGATTGTGTGCGTGTCGTAAACGAATTCCTTGACTGCCATCAAAGCGTCCACAAAACTGCCAAAGCCGCAACACAAAACGGCAGTGTTGTTGTATTTCAAGCCGCCCGCGTAGGCATCATAGGCTTTCTCGAGACTATGCTCCACCGTTGCGGAGTATAGCGAGGACGGATTGACCTCCTCTAAATGCACTTGAATGCGGTTATCCATGGCAATTACGCGCTCGATCAGGGATTCCAACTGTGCAAGTGTTGCTTGGTAAAAATCTTCAAAGGTGACAAAGGTATCAAGTGATCCCGTTTGAATGCCGACGATCTCGTCAGAGGTGCTGTCGTATCCGTTGCTTAGCACGTAGAGCACCGCTTTTAAGGGATTGATGTAGGCGTCGGCGGTGGAGACCTCATTGGCGCGTACGCCCGTTTCGTAGCAGCCGCGCAGATCCATGTCGCGTGCTTCTTCAAGGGTTGCGCCGTAGCTCATCACGGCACGCATCAGTCCAGGCTCGCAGCAAAAGACGATCGCTCCCTCACTTGCGCGCACAATGTCCAGAGCAAGATCCAAAAACTCGGTCGGTGTGTTCGTGTTGACCTTGATCTGAATCTTGGGATTGTAGATCTGTAAAGCACGATAGGTGTTGAGAATGTCATAGGAAAGCTGATTGACACGTGTTGAGCCGTCGGGCTTGGTGCCGCCAAGATAGAAGGGCTGACCCCAATAGTTTCCGATGGCGGAGAATTGCATGAAAAAGTAGGCGAGACGCTCACAAAGCTCCTCATGCGAAACACCGTTTTGCAGATCCTTTTCCCAAAACGGGAGCAACGTGCGATCCAATCCGTTTCCAAGCGAACGAACTTGGAAGAAATCCACGGATTCGCTGATCATAAAATAGAGATACATCAGTTGGAGCGCGTCGTAGGTGTTTTGAGGCGCTCCGTCGCGCAAATGCGCCAAGGAGTCTGCCACGTAAGGCGCTTTTTCATGCGTTTGTTGCGTGGCGTAGGTGTGTAAACGATCCAAAAAATGCAAGACCGCCGTGTATTCGATCTCGATACCGTCAAAATAAGCCTTTTGGCGATCGGTCAGCTCCCCCGCCTCCTCGTGACGGCGGCGCCATGCTCTCGCGCGCTCCAAAATTCCGGGGAAGCCAAGCTTCATCAAGGATTCCCAATCGGGGACGATGTGATCGTAATCCACAAATGTAGTTACAGTACCCGAACGGTTGAACAGCTCCATTTGTGCCTTGTCGTCGGGCAGCGTGTTTTCAAACAGCTCACGATCCCACTTTTTCACGGTGACAGGACCGATGGCGCGGTTCCAAGTGTAAATGCCCACAAACCAATCGTGTTCATTAATGTCGATGCGCGTATGCTCAAGGACATATTCCACGGCGCGCGCCTTAAAAACGGGACGGGGAAGATGCCCATGGGTTTCCTCCAAACGGCGCAGCCCCGCGGCAATTTCCTCATCTGTGTCTCCAGTGGCAGGATCATATTCGTAGCCGTGGTATTCCATGCGACGGTAGGGGTCAAAGGGCAGATCTGTGCGGTGGTATTTGTTTTCCAGATATGCGCGATCCTTTTCAAGTTGAGCAAACATTCGTTCTTCCTCCCAAACGCTTGATTACTTTCATTATACGTCTTTTTATCAAAAAGTCAATGAATATTTTGATCATACTTGACTTTTTCGAAACTAAAAGGTATAATAAAAGTGAGATTGGAGGAGAAAAGATGGATTTTTTATCATTGTCGGAGATCACAGTCACGAAAATCGTTTTGGCGATCTGTGTCGAAAAAGGCGCGCCGATCCACCGCAACCGCCCCTCGCACGGCTTGGCGTTACAGCTTGAAGGGCGGCGGGAATACGTCTTTGAGGACGGGAAGAACTTTACGATTGAAAAAAACGGATTGATCTATCTTCCAAAAGGCTCAAGCTATACGGTGCGCACGCACGAGGTTGGAAAAACCTATGCCATCAACTTTGAGATCGATCGTGAGGAGCCGTTTTCACCGTTTTATATGAGGATCAAGGATCCCTTTTTGCTGACCGAAGCGTTTGTCGCGGCGGAGCGCACGTGGGGGCAATCGAGCGCCGGACGGGAAAGCGAGCTTCGCGCCCGACTGTATGATGTTTTGGCACATCTGCAAAGGGAGCGGGAGCGGATCGAGACACGGGACCCGAGATGGAGGCTTGTGCAAAGAGCGGAGCAGTACCTTGCCGAGCATTACGCCGATCCCGAGCTGCGCATATCGGAGCTTTCGGCGGTGTGCGGTGTCAGCGAGGTCTATTTGCGGCGCTTGTATCGGGAGCTTTTGAAAACGACTCCCGTCACACGCCTTCGGGCGCACCGCATGAAACGCGCCAAGGAATTGATCGCGTCGGGCTTTTATGGGATGCGTGAGGCGGCAGAGCTTTCGGGGTATGCCGATTATTCCTATTTTTGCCGCGAATTCAAGAGAGAAACGGGATACGCACCGTCGGAGTATCGGTAGGCAATCAAATTTTAATGGGGGATCATGAAACGGGGGTGAGCCAAATGCGAAAACGCAGTTGGTACTCACCCCCGCAAATGATAGACAACGCAATCAAGTTTCGTCAATTTGCCTTCCCAAATGTATTGTGCATTTAGGAATATTTTTTTACTTTGCAAGATCTTTCATTAAATTCAAAACGGCTTGTCTGGTTTGTGGTGAAAGAGCTTCGTAGGTTTCGATAAATTCTTTCTTTTTAGAAGGAATGGAAGTGTCACTGCTGTCTTCAAAAAATTCGGACATTGAAATTCCAAATGCTGTACAAAGATTTTCCAAGGTTGTAATGGACGGGAGTGTTTCACGATTAAACATATTGATAAGCGTAGATTGAGCAATTCCCGATTCTACCGAGAGTTTATAAATTGACCATCCTCGATTCATGCGGAGCGTATTGATTCGTTTTAAAATATTCATAATGCTCCTCCTTAGTTCCTCTTTGTATATATTATAGTACACATTTGTAAAAAAATAATTACCCATATGTATTGACAATATAATACATTTGTGATATAATTAGGTGTAAAAAGGAGACAAGATGTTTTGAAATCTTGATTCAACTAAAAGAGGAGGCAATAAAAGTGCAGATTTTTTATTAAACTTTTTTGCAAAATCTATTGACTTTATTTAGCAGGTTTTTATTTTAAGAAAGGAATATTTTATGGACAATCAAAAAGTTGACACACTGTTCGGTGGAATGATTGTTATCATTTTGGGCATCACAATTGCGCTCGTTATTCAATTCTTTATAGCAAAACAGTTTGAAAAAATTGCTATAATGAAAGGACATCCAAATGCACATGCCTTTGCATGGTGCTTCTGGCTTGGTATTGTCGGATATATTTATGTTGCCGCCTTGCCAAACATATCTTTAAATAATACAATTCTAAAAAACAAGGCAAATCCTACTACAAATGCTGCCTTTAACCGTTATACCTGCAATTCCATCATCAAGACCGAAAAAGTTACTTCCGGCAAATGCTTTGGATGTTACGAGTTTTATCCCGATATATCTTTTTGCAAGATTAATAAAGGTAACAATACAGTTGAGTTTCCCGTATGTGACAAGTGTATAGAAAAATATGAGCAAAATGCAAAGAATCGATAATTTGAGCGAGCTGCGTAAAACGGCTCGCTTTTGTTATACAATAAGAGGAGAAGCCCTTGGGCTTCTCCTCGCATTTTTATCAACTTTTAAATCAATAGTTCTCTGCGTGAACCTCAAAGTAGCTCTGGGGATGTGCGCAGGTGGGGCATACCTCGGGAGCATTGGTTCCGATGACGAGATGTCCGCAGTTGCGGCACTCCCAAACCTTCACCTCGCTCTTTGCAAAAACAGCAGCGGTTTCTACGTTGTGAAGCAGTGCGCGGTAACGCTCCTCGTGATGCTTTTCGATTGCGGCAACGAGACGGAACTTTTCTGCCAATTCGGGGAAGCCTTCCTTTTCTGCGGTCTCAGCAAAGCCCGCATACATATCGGTCCACTCATAGTTTTCGCCGTTTGCAGCCTCTACAAGGTTCTTTGCGGTGTCACCGATGCCGTTCAGCTCCTTGAACCACATTTTTGCGTGCTCTTTTTCGTTGTCGGCAGTCTTGAGGAAGAGGGCAGAGATCTGCTCGTAGCCTTCCTTTTTTGCAACGGATGCAAAATAGGTATATTTGTTTCTTGCCTGAGACTCGCCTGCAAAAGCAGCCTCAAGGTTCTTTTCGGTCTGCGTGCCGGCATACTTGTTTGCTTTGGGAGCTTCAACAATCTCCTCAAGCTTCTTTCCCTTGAGTCCGCACTTGGGGCAAACGGGTTCAACACCCTCGGCAACCTCAAACACTTCACCACACATCAGGCATCTGTACTTTTTCATGTTCGTAATCTCCTTTAAAATATGTTTTTAATTTTGAATGGGGTTGGAATGCTCATGGCATTCGCGGCAAACACCGTAGTACTTCACCGAACAGCTTTCCGCAAAAAAATCCTTACTCACGGGGAGTGATAGATCTTGGGGAGTTGGCAGGTCGATGATCTTTCCACAATGCTTGCAGGAAAAATGCGCGTGACCGTCTATAATCGGGTCGTATCTGGCACCCTCGCCGGGAAAGATGAGACGTATGATCTTGCCCTCCTCCTCCAGCACCGTCAGATTGCGAAAAACCGTGGCACGCCCGATCGACGGACAAGTCTTTGCCAGCGCTTCGTAAACCTCGTTGGCTGTTGGATGATATAGGGAGCACAGCACCTCATAAACGGTATCGCGTTGCTTGGTGGTTCTTCTTTGCATGTTCCACCTCCTTATTGATACCTTGTCTCGATAAGAGTATAACATATCAACAAGCTCTTGTCAATAGTTTTTTTAAAAAAATATAAAAAACTTTTTTGTCCCATTTACAAACGCCACGGGAAGTGCTATAATATGTTATATTGAAGAAATACTGCCAAAACGAGGAAACCGAAATATGACAACTACCAACGTAAGCAATCAAATCGCAGATCTTTGTGACTACGCCATCCAAAGAGGTTTGGCAGAGGAGTGCGACCGCGTCTTTTTGTGCAATCGTCTTATGGAGGAGCTTGGCGTCTCGGAGTATGCTCCCGATCGAGAGCCCGATGGAAGCCGCCCTTTGGAAGAGATTCTCGCCGCCCTTTGCGACTATGCCGTAGAGAACAAGATCATCCCCGACCGAGGCGTCACGGGAAGAGACCTGTTTGACACCAAGCTGATGGGGATTCTGACGCCGCGCCCGAGCGAGGTCAACCGTGCGTTTTGGTCACTTTACCGCGAGGATCCCAAGAAAGCAACCGACTATTATTACCGCTTCGCCTGCGATTCCGATTACATCCGCACTTACCGCATCAAAAAGGATCTCAAATGGGTCTATCACGGAACGTACGGAGACCTTGACATCACGGTCAATCTCTCTAAGCCCGAAAAAGACCCCAAGGCGATCGCCGCAGCCAAGAAGCAAAAGCCTGCGGGCTACCCCAAATGCGCGCTTTGTCGCGAAAATGAGGGCTTTGCGGGGAGTCTGAACCAAGCGGCGCGCCAGTCCCACCGACTCATCCCTTTGCAGATCGGCGGCAGGGAATGGTTTTTGCAGTATTCTCCTTACGTTTACTATAACGAGCATTGCATCCTGCTCTCGGGCGAGCACACGCCCATGAAGATCGATCGCGCCACCTTTGAGCGCCAAATGGATTTTGTCCGTCAGTTTCCGCATTATATGCTGGGCTCCAATGCCGATCTTCCCATCGTGGGCGGTTCGATTCTGACGCATGACCACATGCAGGGCGGACGTTATACCTTTGCAATGGAGAAAGCCGAAATTGAGAGAGAATTGACCTTCCAAGGATTTGAAAACGTCAAAGCGGGCATTGTGCGCTGGCCCTTGTCGGTCGTCCGTTTGCAATCGAACGATCCCGAGGCGCTGATCGAGCTTTCCGAACGGATTCTGCTTGCTTGGCGTGCTTATTCCGATCCCGAGGCAAGCATCTTTGCCGAGACTGACGGCGAGCCACACAACACCGTGACCCCCATCGCGCGCCGCCGCGGTGAGGCTTACGAGATGGATCTGGTCCTGCGCAACAATCTGACCACCGAGGAGCATCCCCTGGGGCTTTTCCATCCCCACGCGGATAAGCACAACATCAAAAAGGAAAACATTGGTCTGATCGAGGTCATGGGTCTGGCGGTTCTTCCTGCACGACTCAAAACCGAGATGGCGGAATTGGGAGAGGCGATCCTTGCGGGAAAAGACCTCTACGCGGACGAAACGCTTTCCAAGCACGCCGCATGGGTGGATGCTTTCCGCGACCGTTATACCTTTACCGCCGACAATGTTGACGAAATTCTCCGTGCCGAGATCGGGCGCACCTTCCAAGGTGTGCTTGAGGACGCAGGTGTTTACAAATGTACTCCCGAGGGGAGAGAGGCGTTTTTGCGCTTTGTCAACACGGTAAAATAAGAACAATCCCAAAAGGAGAGGAATTCTATCAAACAGGGGCTGTCTCAAATGGCAATTTGAGACAGCCCCTCGCACAAAAAAGGCGACGGTAGGCTTTTTCGTGTGGGGAAATTTGCGGTTTTCGCTGATCAATATGATCCAATCTGATCAAACAAAGGGCGAAAATTGCGGTGTTACAGCCACAAAGCAAAAACCACGGGGGTGTCGACCAAATGCGAGATGCATTTGAGACACCCCGAAAATTGTATCCTTTTCATCAATAAAAAACACGCTTCGCGCAGTTTTTCTTCTTGACTTTCGAAACGGTTTGTGTTATACTGAAAATGGATAATTATAGAGATCGCAATATGATTTCGGACAAAAAGAGAGGAACGTAACGCATGAAAAAGAATTTGAGAAGCATGATCGAGGTTCTGCCGCAGGACGCGCCGCAGTGTCTGGTGGACATGAACCAGTATGATTTGATTGAGAGCACGGGAATGCTCCCCAATCTGGCACATAAGAAGAGCGCGCATATGACAGCGGCATGGAATCCCGCAAAGCTTTCGCGCGCGGTCATTCCCATGGGGGGATCGGACCTGTCGGGCTATCGCTATCTGACCTTTTCGGTGTTTGGCACGGGCGCTTCGGGACTTAGCTTCCGTTTGATGTTCGACAACAGCCTTGACGGAGACGGTAAAAACGGTTATGCCGTTACTTTGAATATTACCAAAGACGGTTGGAACGATTACCGTATTGAGTTGCCCTTTATGCACAGCGTCCGAGATGCCGCAGGCTGGGATAATATCGGAAGCATTACGCTCGAATATCTCACGGGTCTGAACGGCACACGTGCCGCAACGCTGTATTTTGACAGCTTTTTCGTGTACACCGATTATGCAGCACCTCTCTATACCAAGATGCCCGAGCTTAAGGGCGCGGCGCTGTTCTCCAAGACGGGAAATTTCAGCATCGTTGACCGCAAGCGCATCCCCAACTCGCTCGACGGATCGGACGCCAAGCCCTTTGAAAACGACGGTGTGCTCTGGCTTCCCATGGCTCCCGTTGCGGCAGGTATTGCATTTTCGACCGTTGCGGATAACCGCGCGATGACTCTGACCTTTACGTACCGTCGTAAGAAGTACGCATTCGCGGCTGATTCCGACAAAATGACCGTGGACGGCGAGCCCACAGCACTCGGCTTCTATCCGCAAACGCGAGGAGGCATGCTCTTTTTCCCCGCAGACTTCGTGCGTGAGTTCTTCCGTTGGAGACAGATCTTCACCGATCCGATGGGACTCATCGTTCTTTCCAACCGCCGCGGAATTTTCCAAAGCGCGCGTGACGAGCAGGTGATCTGGCAGTTGATTGCCGACATGACCTTCCTGCGTCCCACGGGCGAGCGCATCCTGAACGATTTGCACCGCCGCTTCCCGAATCCCACACGCGGCAGACTCCTTTTGACATACGATGAGCTGATGCAGCTCCGCAGAAACACCAAAGAGGATGCGAATCTTAAGGAATACGTCAACGCGCTCAAGTCCCGCTACGGTGTGGGAACGGCGGCGTTCGAAGCTTCCGAGATCCCCGCGCTTCTGCCGAGAAGCGCACAAGAGCTGGCGGACGAGCTGAACGACTCCGCCGATAAGATTTTGGCATTTTCCACCCTTTACCGCGTAACGGGTGACAAGAAATACTGCGAGCGTGCCGCAAAGGAGTGTGAGGCACTGGCAGAATTCAAGGATTGGTGTTCGCAGACCATGTCGGTGACGGGCACGGTCGCACTCTCCGTGGCAATCTGTTACGACTGGTGTCACCATATGTGGAGCGAGGGCAGAAAGGCGATCGTTGAACGCGCACTGCTTCGCAACGGTATGCGTGTCGGTCTTGATTGCTATGACGGAAAAAGAAAGATGTGGATCGCGGGAGGAACCGCGGCGGCTGTGGTCAATGCGGGAATGCTTGCCGTGTCTTTGGCGCTTGCCGACATCTATCCCGAGACCGCGCATAAGCTCCTTGACCGCATTTTGCGCAATGTAGAGCCCTGCTTTGCATCCTATGCGCCCGACGGCGGCTACTGCGAGGGCGTTGCTGCATGGGAAAAGAGCTTCCGTTCTCTCTCCTTGATCATCGCAATGCTGCAAAAGGCGTGCGGCGAGGACTACGGTCTTCTGTCCGCTCCCGGCTTTGCCGCAACCGCATATTTCCCGATCTGCACCGAGACCGCAAACGGCGCATGGAACTTCCATAACAGCGCGCAAGCTCCCATCGACACGTCGATGATGTTCTGGCTTTCCGAGCAGATCGGCAATCCCACCCCCGCATGGATGCGCCGTCAGCAGCTTCTGTCGGGTCAAAAGCAGGTACATCCTTTTGACATTGTATTCTATACCGCAGTCGATGACGGTTTGACGCAAAGACTTCCCACCGATGCCGTATACCGCAAGGCAGGTCTTGCGATCATGCGCTCGGGATGGGGACGTGAGGATATTTTCCTTGGTCTGCACGGCGGAAACAACGCAGAGATCAACGGTGACCTTGACGCAGGCAGTGTTGTGCTGGATGCGGGCGGTGTGCGCTTCTTTGCCGAGACAGGCGGAATCGCATCGCTTCCCGTTATGCTCCGCAGACGTGCCGCAGGGCAGAACACCATTGTGGTCAATCCCACCGAGGAGCCGGCGCCCGATCAGAATCCTCTTGCGGTTGCAAAGCTTACCGAGATGAAGGGAAGTACAGAGCATATTTACGCCGTTGTGGATATGGCGTCCACCAATGACGCGATCCTGCGCGGTAAGCGTGGCGTGATGCTTACCGATAACCGCTCCACTGTAGTCATTCAGGACGAGCTGGTGCTGTCTGCTCCTTCCAAGATCGTTTGGACAGTCTACACGCCTGCCGCAGTGACGCTTTGCAACGGGAACAAGAGCGCAAAGCTCGAAAAGGACGGCAAGACCCTGCTTTGCAAGGTCGGTGGTGTCGGGCAGGCAAAATTTGCTTGTGAAGCGGTAGAAGGATGCGATCTGACCCGCTTGTTCATTGAGCTTGACGTTAAGGAGCGTCTGCGCCTGTCGGTTGCATGCGCACTGATCGATGCGGACGAGCCCACGACCAAAAAGCTTTACGATACCGCGCCCATCAGCACATGGGGCGAATAAAACACATACGGGCGAGCCGATCATCGGCTCGCCCGTATTTTGATCTAAAAAGAGAACCGCCGCGGCGGTTCTCTTTTGGGGTATATAAGTTATTAGTCTTTCACTTTGTTGTACTTGGTTCCGGCGATCTTGATGTAATCTTCGCCTTCTTCAAAAGCAACGGGCTCTTCAAGTGCTTCTACGAACGCCTTAACAGCAGCGTCTGCGCTTTCGGTGTCGGTAAAGTTGAAGGAGATCTTATCATCTTTGATCTCGTAGCCGGCTTCGATTGCGCCAAGCTCCTGACCGAGAACGGTGATTGCGATGGTAACCTTGTTGCCGTCAAAGGTCAGAACCGTGCCGTTTCCGAAAACGGTTGCCTGATACTTGCCGGAAAGGGTCTTTGCGCAAGCCGCAAGAGTCATAACAGACATAACCAAAACGAGAGCCAGAGCGATGATTTTCAGGGTGTTTTTCATTGTTTTTTCTCCTTTTGATTGAATTTTGTGTGATGGATTTGTGACCACCATGGAATATTATAGCACGATGATGCGAAAATGTCAATAAGAATTGCGCAGTTCATATAAATTTAACAGGGGTAGCATTACTTCAGCATGCCTGCCAAAGTATCCTTGGCGGATGCGAGCGCTTCTGCGATTTTGGATGCGTCCTTGCCGCCTGCCATGGCGTTGTCGGGACGTCCGCCGCCCTTGCCGCCGGTAACCGAAGCGACTGCGCCGACCAGCTTTCCGGCATGTGCGCCTGCGCTGACCGCCGCCTTGCCCGCCACCGCGAGGAAGTTGAGCTTGCCGTCTGCATTGGTTGCAAGGACTGCTACGATATCGTCGTATCTTGCTTTCAGCTCGTCTGCAAGCGTTCTTGCAGTGTCAGCCTGCATCTCGCCGAGGTCCACTGCGACAAGACGGACAGCGCCAACGCTCTCGGCGCCTGCAAGAATGGAATCCAGCTTGGAAGCCGCGATCTTAGCCCCCAGTGCCTCGATCTCTTTCTTCATAGCACTGATCTCGCTTTGGAGTTGGGATGCACGCTTGGAAAGATCGGCGGGCTTTTGTACCTTAAGCTCTTTTGCGGTCTCGGCGATCAGTGCATTCTTTTCTGCCAACAGCTTAAGAATCCCTTCGCCCGTGGTTGCTTCGATGCGGCGTACGCCTGCGGCAACGGAGGACTCGGAAAGGATCTTGAAGAGCCCGATCTTTGCGGTGTTATCCACGTGCGTACCACCGCAGAATTCCACGGAATTTTCGCCCATGCGGACAACGCGAACGATCTTGCCGTACTTTTCACCGAACAAAGCCATGGCGCCCAGCTTCTTTGCCTCGTCAATGGGCATTTCGGTCATCGAACCGATTCTGCCCGCAAGGATCTCTTCGTTGATGATTGCCTCGACGCGAGCGATCTCCTCCGGGGTCATTGCGGCAAAGTGGGTAAAGTCAAAGCGACATACGCTGTCGGAAACGTACGAGCCGGACTGCTCGACGTGAGAGCCGAGCACGCGGCGCAATGCGCTCTGAAGAAGGTGGCACGCCGAGTGATTTCTCATGATTGCCAAGCGGCGAGCAGAATCGACCGATGCGGTTACTCTGTCACCGACCTTTACACTGCCCGACACAACGGTGCAGAGATGGATATAGACGCCGTCAGTCTTCTTGGTGTCGGTCACGGTCAGTTCCGCCGAAGCGGTCTTGATCACACCCGTGTCACCGATCTGACCGCCGCCTTCACCGTAGAAGGGAGTGGTATCAAGGATGACGGAGCATTCGCCCTCGCTGATGGTGTCTGCCGATTCCTCGTCGGTCAAAATTGCCAGTACGGTTGCTTCGGAGGTGAGATTTTCATAGCCGACGAATGCCGTTGCGGGAAGTCCCGTCAACAGTGTTTTGGAGGCGTTGGACCAACCGCTGATGTTGGCACGTGCCTCGCGTGCGCGCACTTTCTGCTCCTGCATCAGGGTCGCAAAGCGCTCCTCGTCAATGGAAAGACCTGCCTCTTCCGCGATCTCGCGGGTCAGGTCGATGGGGAAGCCGAAGGTATCGTAAAGCTTGAATACGTCCTCGCCGGACAGGGTAGTCGCATTTGCATTCTTTGCGTCCTCGATCATTGTGCCGAGAATGGAAAGACCCGAGTCGATGGTCGCGTCAAAACGCTCCTCTTCCATGGAAATAACCTTGAGGATATAATCCTTCTTTTCCGCAAGCTCGGGATATGCGCCCTCGGATTCACCGATTGCGACAAGACCCAATTCGGGCAGGAAGGAGCGGTTGATGCCAAGGAGGTTTCCGTGGCGGCAAGCGCGGCGCAGGATGCGGCGAAGCACGTATCCGCGACCCTCGTTGGAGGGGATAACGCCGTCGGAAATCATAAAGGTTGCGGAACGGATATGGTCGGTGACCACGCGGATGGAGATGTCGGTGTTCTTGTCCTTACCGTACTCCTTGCCCGCGATGGCGCAGACGTTGTCCAATACCTTGCGGATGGTGTCAACCTCGAACATGTTGTTTACACCCTGCATGACGCATGCCAGACGCTCCAGACCCATACCGGTATCGATGTTCTTTTGCGCCAATTCGGTGTAGGTGCCGTCGCCCATGTTGTTAAACTGGGAGAAGACGTTGTTCCAGATTTCCATAAAGCGGTCGCAATCGCAACCGGGCTTACAATCGGGAGAGCCGCAGCCGTACTTGATGCCACGGTCAAAATAGATCTCGGAGCAAGGTCCGCAGGGACCGGTTCCATGCTCCCAGAAGTTGTGCGCCTTACCAAGGCGCACGATGTGAGCGGGGTTGGCGCCGACCTTGTTGACCCAGATGCCGTACGGTTCCTCGTCCTCCTCGTAAATAGAGGGCCAGAGAAGATCGGTGGGGATCTCGAGGGTCTCGGTCAAAAATTCCCAAGCCCACGGAATGGCTTCTTCCTTGAAATAGTCGCCAAAGGAGAAGTTTCCGAGCATTTCGAAAAACGTGCCGTGACGTGCGGTGTGACCGACGCGCTCAAGGTCGGGCGTACGGATGCACTTCTGGCAGGTGGTAACGCGGTTACGCGGGGGCTCTTCCTCGCCCGTAAAGAACTTTTTCATCGGAGCCATGCCCGAGTTGATGAGGAGGAGAGACTTATCGTTGATGGGGACCAGCGGATAAGAGGGCAGACGCAGATGTCCTTTGGATTCAAAGAACGAGAGATACTTCTCACGCAGGTCATTGAGAGATGTCCATTTCATAACGATCGATCCTTTCGGTGATTTTACTTCAAAATTACATATTAGTATATCATAAAAACGGGATTCTGTCAATCGTTTGTATAAAAAAATTAAAAAAGAGCCTTTCGCGGCAGACTCGAAAAAGAGATTGACACGGATCGCTTTCTGTGATATAATGATCCTATACAATCAATGCTTTTGATCGCAAAGGAGATTTTCAATATGAAACGCTTTTTGATTCTTTTTTTGGCACTGTGTATGACGGTTTGCTTCTCGGCTTGCACCGATCCCGCCGAGGAAACAACGACGGGTGACGACAATATCCCACCTTTGGCAGAAAATCAGGATCCGGACGATCCTTTGGACGGCGAAGCGGACGGTGATAAGGAGCCGGATCAAGGAGGCGATGAAAACGGCAACACCGAAGAGGACGGAGAGAATGGAAACGCAGACGGCGAAGAAGGAACCACGAAAAAGCCGGATGGCACGGTGGAATTGCCGAAGGTCCCGTTGAAATAACAAATCAGTAAGGGGTGTTTCAAATGTGTTCCGCATTTGGGCGCCCCTCTGCTTGTTTTCCAAGGGAAAAGGGGAATACTCATTCTTGACAAACGGTATAAAATATGATACAATCATGCTATAGAAATTTTGAAAGCGGCAGGGAAAGGAGATTGTTCGTTCGTCTCCTTTTTCCTGCTTGATAGGAGCAGTATGAAGAAAAAACTACTTGCCATCGATGGCAACAGTATTCTCAATCGCGCGTTTTACGGTATCCGCCCCTTGACTACCAAGGACGGCTTTCCCACAAACGCCCTCTATGGGCTTGTGACGATGATCTCGCGGCAGGCAGAGACGCTCTCTCCCGACTATTGCGCGGTGGCATTCGATCTCAAAGCCCCCACCTTCCGCCATAAAATGTACGATGCCTACAAAGCCGGGCGCAAGCCGATGCCTGAGGAGCTTGCACAGCAGTTTCCCGTGGCAAAGGAACTTTTGGCGGCGATGGGCTATCACGTTTTGGAATTGGAAGGGTACGAGGCAGACGATATTCTCGGTACGCTTGGGCAGATGTGCGCGAACGAGGATGCCGAGGCGTATTTAATGACGGGTGACCGTGACGCGCTCCAATTGATCGGTCAGAACGTACATGTTTTGCTTGCCACCAACAACGAAACAGTGGACATGGATGAGGAAAAATTTATGGACAAGTACGGCGTGCCGTCCTCTTCGTTTGTCGATGTCAAGGCTTTGATGGGAGATAGCTCCGACAATATCCCCGGTGTCCCCGGAATCGGTGAAAAGACAGCGCTGAAACTCATCTCGGAGTTTGGAAGCCTTGACGGCGTCTACGAGCAGCTCCCTGTGGCAAAGCATACGCCATCGGTAAGAGCAAAGCTGGAAAACGGACGCGACAGCGCCTATCTTTCACAAGAATTGGCACGCATTTGCCGAACAGTCCCCGTGAATCGCTCCTTGGAGAGCATGACTCCCGCCCCCGACCGTGCGGCGATGAAGGCGCTGTTTTTGCGTTTGGAGTTTTCCGCCTTTCTTAAGCGCTTTGCGCTTGACGGTGAGGAGGAAACGGTTTCGGTTGAACAGACCGAAACGGCATGGGAAGAAAAAACGGTCAGCGCACAAGAATTATTCGAAGCGCTTGCCGACTGTGCTGCGGTTGCCTTTGATTTTGACGACAAGTCCGCACTCTTTTTTGACGGTGCAACGCTGTATCGCTGTGATGCGCCGATGTCCGCTCTTGCACAGGGGTTGAACAACAAGACTCTTGTTTGTTATGACAGTAAAACGCTTTATAAAACGCCGAGCCTTGGCGGCTTGGAGAAATGTCGACTCTATGACCTGATGCTGGGCGCGTATCTTGCAAACTCCTCCAAGAGCAATTTTGAGCTTTCCACCTTGATCTCGGATTATCTCGGTGAGCTTTCGCGCGAATCGGTGCCTGCCGTCACGTATTATCTGCGCCTGTACGCTCCCATTGCCGAAAAGCTGGAGGAAAGCGGGCAGGATGCTTTGATGGAAACGATCGAGATGCCGCTCGCCCGTGTTCTGGCTTCGATGGAGACGGCGGGATTTCGCATTGACCGCGAAGGGATCGCGGCATATGGAGAACAGCTCTCGGCGGTGGCGGAGCAATTGGAAGCGCGGATCTATTTCCACGCGGGAACGGCGTTCAACATCAATTCTCCCAAGCAGTTGGGAGAGGTGCTGTTTGATACCTTAAAGCTTCCACATGCCAAAAAGACCAAGACGGGGTACTCGACCAATGCGGAGATCTTGGAAAAGCTCCGACCCTATCACGAGATCATCGGGGATATTCTTGACTACCGTCAGGTCACAAAGCTCAAGAGCACCTACACCGATGGGCTTCTGAAGCTCGCGGACGAAAACGGACGCGTGCATACGCATTTCAAGCAGACGGGTACGGCTACGGGGCGTCTTTCCTCCACCGAGCCAAATCTCCAAAACATTCCCGTCAGGACCGAGCTGGGGCGTGAATTGCGCCGCTTCTTCCTGCCCGAAAACGGTGATTACGTCATCGTTGACGCCGATTATTCCCAAATCGAGCTTCGTCTTTTGGCGCACGTGTCGGGAGATCGCAACATGATCGATGCCTTTTGTAACGGCGCTGATATTCACACCTCCACGGCGGCAACCGTATTCGGTGTTCCCGAGAACGAGGTGACGGGAGATATGCGTAAAAAGGCAAAGGCGGTCAACTTTGGAATCATGTACGGCATTGGCGCGTTCTCTTTGTCGGATGACATCGGTACGTCCCGCGCCGAAGCGCAGGCGTATATCGATCAGTATCTTGCGAGCTATCCTTCCATTGACGCGTATCTGAAAAACGTCATCAAAGAGGGATACCGCGACGGCTTTGTGACCACGCTGTTCGGTCGCCGCCGCTATATTCCCGAATTGCACGGTACCAATAAGATGCAACAAAAGTTTGGTGAGCGCGTGGCAATGAACAGTCCTATTCAAGGAACTGCCGCCGACATCATCAAGCTGGCAATGATCCGCGTGCATGCGCGTTTGCTTGCCGAGGGCTTGGATGCGCGATTGATTTTGCAGGTACACGATGAGTTGCTGATCGAAGCGCACAGGGATTGCGCGGAGCGTGCGCGTTTGATCCTGAAGGAAGAAATGGAGAACGCGGTGCAATATTCGGTTCCTCTTGACGTCGATATTCACGTTGGAAACAACTGGTTTGAGGCAAAATAAGGATTATTTTAGAATAAGAATTAGAATCATTCCGAAAAAGTTAGAAAAATAAGTTAAAATGATCATGGAAAGGAGAGACGGATGCGATACGATATCAAAAAAGCGGCGGCTGTGCTGTCGGTCAAAGAGCTGTGTGCCTATGCGCTTGGCGGCGGAGATCTGGATCTGCGCCACGGTGCTTTGCGTGCGTCTCTCTTTGAACGTGCCGCAGCGGGGGCGGAGATTCACCGCAAGCTACAGAGAGAGGCAGGGGCGGAGTATTCGCCCGAGGTTTCTCTTTCGCACACCCTCCTCTACGGGGGGATCACTTATGAGATCAGCGGACGCGCGGACGGCGTGATCCGCACGGAGCCTATCACTGTGGACGAGATCAAGACCGTGAGCGGCAGAGCTTTTGATCTGCCACCGGCACCGATGCATGACGCGCAAGTCAAATGCTATGCCTATTTTTTGTGCTGTCAAAAGAATCTGGAGCGTATTCGCACACGCTTGACGTATTATCGCACCGATGACGGGAAGATCAAGCATTTGGAGACAGAACACACGCGTGCAGAGCTGGAAGAGTTCTTTTTGATGCTCCTTTCGCGCGTGCAATACCGCGCACAGATCTTGTGCGAACGTGAAACCGTGCTTTTGCCCTCTGCCGCGGGGAGCGGATTTCCGTACTCCTCGGTGCGAGAGGGACAGGATATTTTGATCAAGGAGTGCTATCGGGACATCCGCGCGGGGAAGCGCTTGTTTGCCGAGGCGCCCACGGGGATCGGTAAAACCGTTTCCACCCTTTATCCCGCAATCAGAGCCTTGGGCGAGGGGCATTGCGACAAGATCTTTTACCTGACCGCAAAGGCGGCGACAAGACGCGAGGCTTTTTTGGCGGCACAGAAGATTTTTGAAGGTGGGGCGCATCTGCGCACGGTGGTTTTGACCGCGCGTGACCAGATTTGTCCCAACGAAGTCGCCAAACGTGACCCCGCGGGGCTTTCCCGCCATTGCAATCCTATGGATTGCCCACGTGCCAAGCAATTCTATGATAAATGCCCCACGGCGGTGTGTGAGCTTCTTTCCCAACAAAGCGGATATAGCCGACGAAGCGTGGAAGAAACGGCGGAGAAATTCGGCATCTGCCCGTATGAGTTCCAATTGGAGCTTTCGGAGTTCTGCGATACTGTAATCTGCGATTATAACTACGTATTTGATCCGCAGGTCTATCTGCGCCGCTATTTTTCGGATGATGCGGTGGGGAGCGGACGGTACGTGCTTTTGGTGGACGAGGCGCATAACCTTGCCGATCGCGCACGATCGATGTATTCGGCGGATCTGATCAATACCGATATTACATCCGTGATTTCGCTACTCGATGAGGGCGATGAGGTGCGTATGTCCTTGGAAAAAATGGGCGTGACGCTTTACGGCTTGCGCCGTCTTTGTCGCGATACGTTGGAAAAGGACGAAAACGGCGTGGAGCGCGGTTATTATCTCAATCACGGTCCGATGGATCGCTTGTTTGAGGAGATTGCGGCATTGCGCAAGCAACTGGATTCCTGGCTTCGAACGCACGCGACACATCCTGCCGAGGTTGCAATTTACGTGCTTTGCGGTAAGCTCAAGCGATTTGAGGTCATTTCCGAATATTTTGACAATTCCTTTTTGACCTTTATCGAGCTTGAGGGAGAGAAGCGAACGGTGCGCCTGATCTGTCTTGACCCCTCGCGTGTATTGGACGCGAGAATGCACCGCGCGCATGCGGCAGTGTTGTTTTCGGCAACTCTGACGCCGCCCGATTATTTTGCTGATATTCTTGGCGGCGGGCGGGATGCGGTTCGTATTTCGCTGCCGTCTCCCTTTGACACCGAAAACCTGTGCCTTGCGGCGGTGACGGGGGTCAGCACGCGATATGAGGATCGGGAAAAGTCCTACAAAAAGATTGTAAGCCTTATTGCCGCAACGGTTTCGGCAAAGCGGGGAAATTACATCGTGTATTTTCCTTCGTATGAATATATGGAAAAGGTTGCGGAGCTGTTTGCCTTGAAATACTCAACCGTATCGCTGATTCGGCAGACTCGTGGGATGAGTGCCGCCGAGAAGGAGCATTTTTTAGATGCGTTTGCTGACGATGGCAAGCTTCGCGTCGGTTTTTGCGTGCTTGGCGGTTCCTTTTCCGAGGGTGTGGATCTGCCGGGCGGGCGTTTGATCGGTACCGTAATTGTTGGAACGGGGCTTCCCGGCATCTCCAACGAACGCAACATTCTACGGGATCATTATGAGAGCACGCGGGAACGCGGCTACGATTATGCCTACGTTTATCCCGGCATGAATCGCGTTTTCCAGGCGGCGGGACGGGTCATTCGTCGCGAAAAAGATCGCGGTGTCGTGGTTCTGATCGACGACAGATATGCCGATCCGCGTACACAAGGAATTTTTCCGGAACACTGGAATCACATCGAATATGCAGGAAATTCCTTTGAACTTGCAGAAATTGCGCGAGAATTTTGGGAAAAATTCAAATAATTTTATAAAAATGCAAGTTTTTTTCAAAAAAATGCAAAAAACATATTGCAATCCCGTTTTGAATATGATATACTGTTATACAGTTCGTTATGTTCAAAGGTAAGGAGACCGTTATGATGGAATTTTCAAAAATGAGCCGCGAAGAATTACAGGCGCAGCTGGCGAACCTGCAAGAAGCGTATGAGGCGGCAAAGGCAAAAAAGCTTTCGTTGGATCTTTCGCGCGGAAAGCCGGGAGCGGAGCAGTTGGATCTGATGCAGGGAATGCTCCATTGCATCGATTCCTCTTATGATTGCCGCACTGAGGATGGCTTTGATTGCCGCAACTATGGTGTGCTTGACGGCATCAAGGAGGCAAAGCGCCTCTTTTCGGAGCTGTTGAACATTCCCGAGGAAAAGCTTTTCATCGGCGGAAATTCCTCGCTCAACCTGATGTATGATGCGGTGGCGCGCGCAATGCTTTACGGTGTTTGCGACAGTGACCGCCCGTGGTGCCGTGAGGAAAAGATCAAGTTTATCTGTCCCGCGCCCGGTTATGACCGCCATTTTGCAATTTGTGAGTCTCTTGGAATTACGATGCTTCCCGTTGCCATGACCCCCACGGGTCCCGATATGGATACGGTGGAAAAGCTGGCGGCGTCTGACCCTGCGGTCAAAGGAATCTGGTGCTGTCCCAAGTATTCCAATCCGGACGGTATCACCTATTCCGATGAGACGGTACGCCGTTTTGGTGCGATGAAGACCGCCGCAAAGGATTTCCGTATTTTCTGGGATAACGCTTATGCGGTGCATGATCTTTACTACGACCGTTACGATACGCTTGCCGATATTTTTGAGGCGTGCGAGCAGTACGGAAACGGAAACCGTGTATTCTATTTTGCCTCCACCTCCAAGATCTCGTTCCCGGGTTCCGGCGTTGCCATTATGGCGGCGTCGCGCGAAAATCTTGCGCAGATCATGCCCATTATCGGCACGCAGACCATTGGGTTTGATAAGATCAATCAGCTCCGTCACGTTCGATATTTCGGTTCTGCTGAAAACGTGCTTCACCATATGACCGAGCTTGCCGACATGATCCGCCCGAAATTCGAGGTGGTTTTAAACACTCTTGAAGAGGATCTGGGCGGCACGGGGGCGGCGCATTGGACCAACCCCAACGGCGGTTATTTTGTCAGTCTCTACGTGATGCCCGGATGCGCAAAGCGCACGTATGCGCTCTGCCGTGACGCGGGAGTCAAGCTGACCGACGTGGGAGCAACCTATCCCTATCGCTCCGATCCCTATGACAGCAATATTCGTATCGCGCCCACCTTCCCGAACAAAAAGAGCCTGCATCAGGCAATGTCGGTGCTGACCCTTTGTGTACGGATCGCCGCGATCGAGCGTTTGCTTTCCGAAAACAACTGTTGCATGTAAGAAAAATTTAGGACGTTTATCAAAAAAGCTGCCGTTACCTCGGCAGCTTTTAGGTTACCGGCAGATTGCGAATCAACCGTTTCTCAAATCGCACAGATTTTTTAGCCGCTTTTCTTTTGAGCAAGTAGGCGCAAAAGAAAAGCTGACAAAAGAAAAGCGCCAAAGGGAATGTTTCGTCCTCTGCGGAGGACGAGGAGGGCTACGCGCCCTCCACCGCACCGCCTTTTGAAAAAGACGGGCGAAAACGTTTCCACATTGTGATCGAGCGAACCTTTTTGCTAACAATCTGAAAGCTGCCGTTACCTCGGCAGCTTTCTTAAGTATGAGGAGGGCAACATGCAGATCAGCGTCCTGATGCAAAGCTTTTTGATGGTCTTTTTGGCAGAAATGGGAGATAAATCCCAGTTTTTGATGCTGGCACTCTCCGAGCGTTATCGCAAGCATGATATTTTGCTTGGCAGTGCCTTGGCAATCCTTTTGCTGAACCTGTTGGCGGTGCTTCTAGGGAGTGCCATGGGGGAATATTTACCGCAGGATGGGATCTCCGTGATCGCGGGAATGGCATTTCTTGCTTTTGCGCTGATGGATCTTTTGGAATCGGAAAAAGAGGAAAAAACGCATCACGTACGTGGAAAATGGGCGATCGGAACGGTGTTCGGCACCTATTTTCTGGCAGAGCTTGGTGACAAAACGCAGCTCACAGCACTGGCGCTTGCCGCAGGCGGAGAAGCTTCGTGGGGACATACCGTTTCGGTTCTCGTCGGTTCGTCCTTGGGACTGTTTTTGTGTGGTGGGATCGCGGTCTTTCTGGGAGATCTGCTTGGAAAACGCTTGCCCGAACGCCTTTTTGCCCGCATTTCCGTATTGCTCTTTTTCGTCTGCGGTGTCGTGCGACTTTTGGAGGGCTTTGGAGGCTTGTTCCATGAGTCGGCACACCCCGTGTTGTTTTCCGTTTTTCCAACACTTGCCATGACGTTTATATGTTTGATCATCGTTTTCAAAGAAAGGAATCGAAATGTCAGAAATTACACAAGTCGCGCGCAATCCATTTCCAAACAGCGACAGCAATAAGCGGTACTATACCTACGACTACTATCTCCGCCACCGTTTTGGCGGAAAATGTGCCAAGCTCGCGCTGGATGCGGGGTTTACCTGCCCGAACATCGACGGCAGATGCTCGACGGGCGGCTGCATCTATTGCTCTGATCGCGGGAGCGGAGATTTTGCGCCCGAGAGCATTCATTCGATCCCCGAACAGATCCGATTGCAAAAGGAAGCTATCTCACACAAGTGGGATACGTCGCGTTGCATCGCGTATTTTCAAGCACATACCAACACCTACGCGTCCGTGGAAGTGTTGCGTGAGAAGTTTGAAGCGGCACTTGGTGAAGAGGGGATCGTGGGACTCAATATTGCCACGCGCGCCGACTGCTTGGAAAAGGACGTGGTGGAATATCTCTCCGAGCTTTCGGAACGCACCGTTTTGACGGTGGAGTTGGGGCTTCAATCCTCTTGTGATGCCACCGCGCGACGGATCAACCGAGGGCACACCTACGAAGTTTTTTGTCAAGGCTTTGAACGGTTGCGCTCTGCCAATCCCAACATCGGCATCGGTGTACATTTGATCTTCGGGCTTCCGGGAGAGGGGGAGTGCGAGATGCTGCAAAGTGTTCGTGATGTAGCGGCACTCCATCCCGAGCAGGTCAAGCTTCACCTGCTTCACGTTCTTCGCGGAACGCCGCTTGGTACGATGTACGAGCGCGGACAGTACACGCCGATGGAACGAGAGGATTATATCCGTCTTGTCGCGGACGCTTTGGAGCTGTTGCCGCCCGACGTTGTGATCGCGCGACTGACGGGAGACGGCGCTGGGGAAGCACTGTTAGCTCCCGATTGGAGTCGCAAAAAGACAACGGTCATCAACGATATCGACAAGCTGTTGTACGCGCGGGATTCCTATCAAGGAAAGCGATATTTGATGAACGTGTAACGCTTTTCGCTGAAAAAGCAAAAAAATCATAGCAATTTGTCTGCGCGTTTGCTATGATAAAGGCATAGACTTGTTCTTTTGGAGGGAATGGTATGCTGATTACAAACGCAGAACAGTTAAAGGCTTATGCCGCGCCACATCGCATCTGGCAGGGAATTCCCGGGATTGAGGTCACACCAAACGGACGTGTTTTCGTGTGCTTTTATTCGGGTGGGGTTGCGGAAGGAGCCGGAAATTTCTCGCTTTTGCTCCGTTCCGATGACGGTGTGGAGTTTGGTGAACCTGTAGCGGTTGCTTTTGAGGCAGGCTATGCGAGATGCTACGATCCCGGGGTATGGATCGATCCGTTAGGGCGGCTTTGGTTTTGGTGGGCGCAGGCTCCCCATAACGCCGTGCATGCGGTGATCTGCGACGATCCCGACGCGGAGACACTTGTATGGGGCGAGGAGCGCATCATCGGGCACGACGTCATGATGAACAAGCCCACGGTGCTGTCTACGGGCGAATGGCTCTTTCCCATGGCGGTGTGGAGCGAGGATATCAAGCTCCCTTGGTGGAAATTTCAAACCGAGCAGACCGAGCGGCTTGCGTTCGTTTACCGCTCGGCGGATCACGGAAAAACCTTTACCCGTCTTGGAGGCGCGGATGTTCCAAGTCGCTCCTTTGATGAGCATATGATTTTGGAAAAGCTTGATGGAATGCTGGAGATGTACGTCCGCACGAGTTACGGCATCGGAATCGCGCGCTCGGTAGACGGTGGATTGCATTGGAGCCATGGCGAAAACAGCGGACATGCAGGTCCTTGCTCCCGTTTCCACATTCGCAAATTGGAGTCGGGAAGGCTGTTGCTGATCAATCACGTCAACTATACGGGAAGAAACAATCTGACGGCATTGCTTTCCGACGATGACGGGAAGACATGGAAATGGCAGTTGCTTTTGGATGGGCGAAATCAGGTCTCCTATCCCGACGTGACCGAGCGAAACGGTTATCTTTATATTACGTATGACCGCGAACGCGGTTGCTTTCAGCGTTCCTTGAAAGAGGCGTATGCCTCGGCGCGAGAGGTGCTTTACGCAAAGATTACAGAGAAGGACATTATGGCAGGGAAATTGGTCGATCCCGAAAGCGTTCTTGCACGCGTGGTGTCAAAGCTTGGAAAATATGCGGGGGAACATGAGAATCCTTACCGCGAGGTGGGATACCTGCCTGCCGAAACGGTGGCATCCAGTCTTGCCGATGTTGAGGACAGTGAAACGGTTTTGCAAAAGCTGTTTGAGTGTTATCCGATGAATTGCATCAACATGCACCGCTTGGACTCTTGCCGATTGGATACATTGATCGAGAATTGGAAGAGCGGAAACGGCAACAAAACCGATATCTTGCACAAGATCGTGTCTCTGATCCGTGCGGCGTCGGATGACGCGCGGGAGCTGTCTCCCATCATTGTGTCCGCGCGCACCTACGCGGAGGAGCATTTGGGGGGCGATTTGAGTGTGCAGGAGATCGCGGAGCGCTTGGGGATCAGCATGTATTATCTTTCGCATCTGTTTAAGCGCGAGACGGGAACGACACTGAGCGACTATATCGGTGAAATGCGCCTGACGCGAGCGAAGCAAATGCTTGCGCAGAGTGATACGAGTATTACCGAGATCGCGCACGTGTGTGGATTTTCGGATGCGGCGTACTTTTCAAAATGCTTTTCGGCGGTAATGGGAATGACTCCCGGCAAATACCGCACGTTGAATCAAAACGGTTCAATCAATCAATAAAAAACGGCACCGCACAAATTCATTGTGCGGTTCCGTTTTTTATGCTTTTTCCAATGCCCGTTCCACCGTTTCAAACACGGTGTTTCGTTCGGTCGGGTCTAAGATCGCATAGACCACGTAATTGCCAAAGGTGCGCACCTCGGCATCCTGCAGCTTGGAGGTTTCCTCGGGAATATAGGAGTCGTACCATTCGCGGTTGTTCAAGTAGGAAAGCTCCAGGTATTTCTCCATCAGCATCGCTTCCAATTCCTTGGCGCTGCCTTTTGTCACGTGATAGACACCGAACTCGTTGATGTTGTTCGTGTCGGAAACATAGCGCACGGTGTGGTCGGTGACCGATTCGGGAAGCGTAAAATAAGAATCGGTGAGTCCCGTGTCATCAGTCAAATAGACATTTTCACCGCCAAGCGCATGCGTAATTTCATCGGCAAGCTCCTCGGAAGAAAGATCATCGCTGAATTCCTCCATTTTCAAGCACGCGGAAAGCGTGACGAGGAGTAGCGCGAGCATCAGTACAGATAAGAAACGTGTTGTATATTTCATGGTTTTACATCCTTTCTTTTTGAGATGTAGCCCATGCGATTTGGCTTGCATGGGCGCAAAGATAAGAAAGAATGTCACGATAGGCTTCGTTGGTCAGATGGATTCCGTCACCGACATCGTACTTGGCAAGCAACGAGCCGTCCGTGTCCTGCAAAATCGAGGCGGTGTTTGCAAAATCAACGTGCTGCTGTGTGGCAATCTCTTGTATCCACGCATTGAGCGTGCGGATGTGGGCGTTGAGTGTGTCAACGTCTACCGAATAGTTTTCGGCAGAACGGACAGGATAGACCGATTGCAGAATGATGCGTGTGTTGGGGGATTCCTTCCGAATTCCTTGGATCAAGGTCGTATAGGCATCGAAAAAGCTTTGCGGATTTCGTATAAATCCCATGATGCCGTTCAGACCAAAAGAGAGGACAAGATATTGCGGAGTGAGCTTTTTCAGCGCATCCGAAAAGCAGATCTTTTGTGTTTCTCCGTTGCCGTTTTGCAATAAAACGGGAGAGGAAAGAATTCGACGGTCCAGCATCCGTGTACCGCTTTCATCACGCAGAACACGTCTTGCATCGGTGGGATTGTCAAGGATTCCGCCGTGGCGGCAAAGATGCGCTGTGGTGGATTCCCCAAAGAAAAAGAGCCGCTCCAAAATTCCTGCCGATGCGTCTGCCGTGATGTCTGTACGTTTTTCCGCAGCATGTGTGGGAAGTGTGCCAAGGAGTGCCGCGATGGTGAGAATGAGTGCGGCAAGGCAGACATAGCATTTTGACGGTTGGGAATTCATAGAGCGGCATCCTTCTTTCGATCAATCCTCTTCCAAAATTTTGCGGAAGCGCTTTTGGAAGATATGTACCAATAAAAAGAGGATCCAATAAAGGACAGAGAGTAATACGCAAAGCAGCAAAACCGTTACGGGGGAGACGGTGCCGCCCAGGTGCGGAAGCAGGACCAAGGTAAGGAATGCGAGCAGGGTGATGGCGTAATGAGAGAGCCAGCGTGCCCAGCGGGGGATTTTTTCAGATCGATAGAGCATTCCCGCCACCGCCATCGCAAGACCAAAAGGAACGAGCAGCAAAAAGGATGTGACGTCAAGAGGGGATTGTCCGTTGCCCGCGAAAAGCCCCGCCATCAGCAAGCAGATGGAAATGACCGTGTACCAAAGGCAGGTGCTGCGCAAAGCCTTTTTGAAAATTGTAAAAAACTTCATAATATCCTCGCAGATCAAAAATTCACGCTCTTATTATACCACGCATTTCGCCCATTTTCGCAAAAAACAAAAATTGTTTACAAATGAATGTGTTTTGAGTGAAATGTCATGCGAAAGAGGTGTATGGCTGAAGGGGGGAATAGGAACAACGATCCATGAGAGGGGGCTGAAATGCGGTGGAAGTTCTTGAAAGGGGCTCAGGGGAACCTTCTTACAAGAAGGTTCCCCCGAAAAAATGATACTTATTTCACTCTGTTAAACGCGAAGATACGGAAATCGTTGGGGTCGAGTTTGCGGGCGACGTCCATGGATGCTTCCGCTTCCTCGGTCTTGCCGTAGCCGAGAAGCGCGAACGCGCGCAGGATGTGACCGTCACGCAAATTGTTCTTTTCGATGTCATACTCAAAGGGCATGGGGGAAGGAGAACCGACACCGTAGTAGGTGCGCAGATCCTTGTTGACGATCAAGTTGTCGGCAACACTGAGCATTTCGTTCAGTACCTCGGTTGCCTCTGTTTCGCGTCCCAGCTCTTTCAGTGCCAACGCACGGAAGAGGGAAAGCTCGGAGACAGCAGCCTTGTAGATCGCCGCCTCTTCGTATGCTGCTTTTTCTTCGTTCTGCTTGCCCATCTTTGCGTAGAGCTTTGCGAGATAGTAGAAGATATGTGCTTCCTGATTGAAGAAGGTTTTTGCCTCACCGTAGGACTTGGGCATGTTGACGCCGTTCATGTAGATCTGCTCGGCTTCCTCATACTTGCCCGCCTCGGTCAGCTCCTTACCGTACAGGGTGTGCATCCACGCGTGCTGCTTGGTCAATTTTCCTTCGCCGCCCTCGTAGATGTGGAAGCGCTTCTTTGCCGCCATTTCGATCGCGGTCTTAAAGTCGCCCGTCTGGCAGATGAGCGTGAGCTTGTCAAGATAGCAGTCATCTCTTTCCTTGAGCAATTCGGGATACTTTTCGTATACCGCGAGGCGCTCCTCGATGGAGCAGTTCATGTTCTTGAGCAGTTGCTCGTATTCCAAGAGGAGTCGGGGATCGTCGCCCTTGAATTCCAAGGCTTTTTCAAGACACGTGCGCGCTTTTGCGGCATCGTTTGCCTTATCGAAGTAGTAGAGCGAGAGGTTTCTCCAAGCCTTGCCGTGGGTAGGATCGTTGGCAACGCAGGATTCCCAAGCGTCGGCGGCATCCGCATAGCGGAACTTATCGTAGCAGAGACAGCCGAGATAGTAGTAAGCATTTGCGCCCGTGGGGCAGGTCTTGATCGCGTTTTCCAAAACGAGGATATCTTCCAAGCGAGAGGGGAAGCAATAGCCCGTGGGAAGCGCGTTTGCCGCATTGATCAGATCACAGGGGCAGTTGCCGAGCATCTTTTGGCAGTACGCCTTATAATAGTTGACCATGGGATAGGTGTCGTCAGCCAAATCGAGCGTGTAAAGCGCGTCCTCGTAGAGTCCTGCGCGCATGTAGTCGATCGCAACGTCGATCAGGTTCTCTGCCTTCAGACGGAATTGCTCCAAAGAAGCGGAATTGTCCACGTAGTGGGAGTTTTCGACCATTGCGAAGAGATCGAGCAGGTCGTCCTTGGCGTTTTCAGCCGCCAGAACCTTTGCACAGTCACAGCCGAGGTGGCGCAAGATTGCCGCCTTGAGGTTTTGTGCCTTGGTGTGACCCTTGTTCAGTCCAAGGGATTCGTCGATCTTTTCCAGTGCTGCCTTAAAGTCTCCCTTCTTGCAATCCAGACAAGCCAATTCAAACATTGCCGCCGAACGGTGGGTGTAGTTCCAAGCCGCGCGGTAGAGTGTGTCGTAGGCTTCATCCTCGCGACCGAGGTAACAAAGTGCCAATCCCTTGAGATAGAACGCCTCGGTGTCGGTGGGGTGCTGGTTGCGAGAGGTCAGGCGCTTGATGGCAACGTCGCAATAGGAGACGCAGGCTTCAAATTCGCCGTTTTTGAGTGCCAGACGACCCATGGAGGTGTTGCAGCGGATGTCACCCGCGTCGCGCTTGATTCCCTCGAGATAGTAATCTGCGGGGCGGTAGTTGTGCTGCTTGTATTGCTCCAGATGATAGCCGTTGATGTAAAGCTCCTCGACAGTTGCGATCTCCGAAGGACGCTTGACCGGCTCACGGACGTCAATAGGAGTCTTTTGTCCTCTCTTGTAGGGAGTGTAGGAGATCAGCTCTTTTCCGCATTCGGAAACCAAAGCGACGGTCAGATCCTCAAAGGCTTCATTGCCGAAATCGACGGTTTTAAGATAGGAAATTGCGGGGTCGAAGTCAAGCGTTTCGGTAAAGACCGTTCCGTTCTTGCCCGTGACCTTAACGGTGGCGTTTTGGAACTTGCCCGTGACGTTGATTCCCACAAAGAGCTTGCCGTCTCTCTCTTCCATGTTGAGAGCGGCGTCGATGGAAGCGTTCTTGGGCTCTCCAATGTCGCGGATGGGGTACCAGTATTGCTCGAACTCCTTGGTTTCGTAAGGCGCGATCCAGGTGAAGTCAGGCTGGTTATCGGTATAAACACCCGTCATCAATTCGATGTAAGGACCGTTTTCGTCGGTGAGGTTGGAGCACCACATATCACCAAAATCGCCGATGCCCCAGTGCCACATCTTTTTACCGGGGGAGATGTGATGGTTGGCAACGGTTGCGATACCCTTGTCGATTCCCGTGTCGTAGCCCGCGATGAAGTCCATGTCGGACTGACCTTGGGAGATGAGGTAAGAGGAGGGAACCTTTACGGCATCGTAGTGAGAAAGATCGGTGCCATTCCCGAAATTATAGGGGCGTGCGGTCTTGTAGATGCCCTTTGCGATCGGCCACTCCAATACGGCGCGACGGTCGTGGTCGTTGACCCATTCACAATCGGGGGGGAATACGGTGCGGTAATTGTCGTTGACCGGAACCGCAAGGTTTGCCCACCACATAAAGAGCTGGGGAAGAGAGGTGCGGTTGTAAACTCTGACCTTTGCCTTGATGTAGGTTCTGCCGGCATCCACGGTGATACCCGCCATGCCCTTCATACGGTTCATGGGCTCGACCTCGCCCGTCCAAACGGTCTTGCCGCCGTCGGCGTTCTCCTCGATCACGGCTTCCAGCGGCATATAGGTTGTGGGTCTGTGGTGCTGGGGCCAGTTGAATTCAATTCCGCCCGAGATCCAAGGACCTGCGATGCCGACGAGTGCGGGCTTGACCACCTCGTTGTAGTAGATAAAATCATGGCTTCCGACCTTGTCGTAGCCGCGCAGGATCTTACCGCCAAGAGCGGGAACGACCTGCGTTTTGACGTATTCGTTTTCTACGGTGTAAACGTCGTAGTCAACGTCGGTCTTGGTGTCGGTGATCCCATCGGAATAGGGAATGGGGTAGATGCGTCCCGATGCTCCCTGATAGGGCTTGTTTTCAAAAAACATGGGCAGATCGTGCGCCGCCTTGGGAATATAGGTGGGGATCGCCTGCTTCTTTTTTTCAACGAGAACTTTTTTCATTGACAATGCCTCCCGAAATATGTTATAATGATGCTAACGAGTATATTATACGTGATTTCCCGTTTTCCTGCAAGACAAACTTTTGGGCGGGATTTTCACAAAAAATTACACGGAGGAAGGGTATGTACGTTATCAGCGAACCGGATTATGCTACCACAAATTGGTATCAGAACAGCATTTCGGCACTCAAAAATCAGGCGCGGAAAAAGCGCGTACAGCTTTTCTTTGTGTCGGACGTGGCGGAAACACGCGGAGAGGCGTGCGCCTTTGTATTGGGAGCGTCGGTGGCGTGGATCGTACAAACGGTGGCAAAGCTACAAGAAACAGAGTGCCATCCGATCCTGCTCAATGAGCTTCCCGACTATCCGTTCCTCGGCAGATACAGCTGTGTCAAAACCGACTACAACCGCTTCATGTCGGCACTTGCGGCGCGATTTGAGGAGAGTGGGCGGATGCGCACCGCGTTTTACGGAATGAATCCCGCATCCTTTTCGGATATTTCGCGTAAAAATGCGTTTGAAGCCTGCTTTTCGGGCGGTGTGATCTTTGAAAACAACGGATCTCTTGGCGCGTGCTTTGAGCAATTCTACCGCATGCATCGGGAGCGGGCGTTCGATTCGGTGATCTGTGCCAACGACTTTGCGGCGGTGTCACTCCTGACACACCTGCGCGCGTGCGACGAGGATTCCACCGCTTTGGATATTGCCGTGCATTCCAACGCGCAAATCCTGACGCGCTTTCCCAAAATTCAATCGGTCAGCGTGGACTATTCTTCGGTGGCGTCTGCCGCTTTTCAAATTGCGGATTGCATTGCGGCAAATCCGTCATTTGCAGGTATGCGCATCACGGTTGATCCGCAGGATGCGCACAGGGGAGACTCCTTTCCCGAGTCGCGCATGCTGTTTGACATGGCAGAAGGCGCTCCAAGTGACCCGCTCTATCTGGATGGGGAATTGAATGAGCTGATGCGGATCGAAAAGCTGTTGTCGGCATGCGACGAGACCGATCTGCAGATTTTGCGTCTGTTAAAGGAATCGGGCGAGGCGATTGGGGAATCCACCTTTTTGAGTGACAACGGGGTTAAATACCGTATCAAAAAGATGAAAAAGGTGTGTGGTGTGGACTCCAAATCCGAGATACCCAAATTGCTTGAAAAATATGGAGTGGAGCTTTAAAAAAAGGTTTTTGCGGAAGGTCAACATCCCTTTCGCAAAACTTTTTTGAAAAAAGTGAGAAAAAGGGCTTGTAATTCAAAAAAGAGTGTGATATAATATTCTGCGAGCAAAAGAGAATACGGAAGCATAGCTCAGTTGGTTAGAGCGCACGGTTCACATCCGTGAGGTCGAGAGTTCGAGTCTCCCTGTTTCCACCAAAAGCAATCGCCACCCATTGGGGTGGCGATTGCTTTTGCCGAAAACATTACGACTCGAGCTCCGCGAATGCCTTGGCATTCGCCGGAACGCGCGCCAAAACCAAAGAAAGGTAACGCACCGCATGTGCGCGCGTTTGAGTTCTGAGTCTCCCTGTTTGAGGAGCTTTTTATCTTCAATCGCCACCCATTGGGGTGGCGCTGGTTGTAGATCAAAGGCATACAGTTTGTTAATTTGCACAAATTCTTTTATGCCGCTTTTTTCTTTGACACCGCAGGCGCAAATGAGAAGAGGCTTCGCAAGCTCAGCCGCAATTGCAAGCAATTGCAGCTTGGCAAAAGAGAAACGCCGTAAAGAAATTTTGCCGTCTGCGGACGGCGACAAGGGCTGAGAGATTGGATTGATCCAATCTCTCAACTCCCGAAGGGAGTTTCCTCGCTTCTTGACCCAGCAAACTTTTGAAAAAGTTTGATCAAAACTTACGCCAAACTGACGAAAGCCGACAGTTTGGCGAAAGTCTGAGCCGCCGCGCGATTTTGCGCGGCGGCGGTCTGTTATTCTTGCGGTTCGTTGGATTCACCCGAACCCGAGCAGCAATTGCAGGGTCCGCATCCCCCCGACTCCTTGCCCTTACAGCAAGAGCCGCCGTCGGGACAGCCGATGCACTTTTTCCCGCTCTTTTTGGCGCGATAGATGTAAAAGCCCGCGCCGCCAACGATCAGAACGATCGCGGCAATGATTACGAAATCAATCGGTCCCATAGTGATTATACCTTAGCGACTTCCTTCTTTTGTGCGCTGAGCGCGTACTCGGATTTCAGCTCACGATTCTTTTTGACGATCAGGAACGTAAGGATTCCCGCAAAGATCGCAACGATTGCCCAACCGAGGATCGGCATCCAGGCGGGTCCAAAGTTTGCACCCGTGAAGAGCGTACCAAAGAAATAAACCAAAAATCCGAGCGAATAACCGACACCAAACTGCAGTCCAAGACCTGCAAAGAGCCACTTTTTGCTCTTGATCTCGGCATTCATGGCGCCGATTGCCGCAAAGCAAGGAGGTGTAAAGAGGTTGAACATCAGGTAAGCAAGAGCCGCTACCTTGGTGATCGCAAACACAGCCGCTACCTCAGCACCGGCGCCTTCCATCAGAGCCAGCTCCTCGGTGTCGATCAGATTCTCAAGACCGGTGAAGCAAACGGCAAGCGTACCAACAACGTTCTCTTTTGCGATAAAACCTGTGATTGCCGCAGCAGCCAACTGCCATGCCACAACACCGATGATAGGAGCAAAGAGATACGCAAAGGGAGCGGAAACGGTTGCCAAAATCGATTGGCTGGCATCCTCGACGGGCTGGAAGTTCCAACCGAAGGTCTGCATCATCTGAACCACAAAGTTACATACGAGGATGATGGTACCTGCCTTTACGATGTACGCCCAACCGCGCTGCAGCATAGACATGCATGCTTTCGGGAAAGAGGGAGCCTTGTATTCGGGCAGCTCCATGATAAAGAAAGAC
This sequence comes from Eubacteriales bacterium, assembly GCA_045632805.1. Classification (GTDB taxonomy): domain Bacteria; phylum Bacillota; class Clostridia; order Oscillospirales; family CAG-272; genus UMGS1865. Next base: position 68,037 of record JAZQXI010000167.1, read on the forward strand.
TTACGGTTCTTATGTCCTGTGAGAAGATTGACGAGCAATGCACAAAGGAGAATGAGGATAATACCGACGAAATACATCAGCGTACCGACCCATGCGGCATCCTCAAAGAATGCGCCTGCGAACAGTGCGATAACGGGAAGCTTTGCGCCACACGGCATAAAGGGAGTGAGCATTGCGATGGCTCTTCTCTCACGCTCGTTGCGGATGGTGCGGCAAGCCATAACACCGGGGATCGCGCAACCCGTACCGATAACGAACGGGATAACGGATTTACCCGAAAGACCGACCTTTTTGAAGATGGGATCAAGCACAACAGTTGCACGTGCCATGTAGCCGCAATCCTCAAGAAGAGCGATCAGGAAGTACATAACCATAACCAAAGGCAGGAATCCGAGAACGGCGGCAACACCCTCGATAATACCCTCGAGAACGATGTTCTGGAGAATGACGTTTGCCCCCTCCATCCAACCTGCGACAACCTCTTTAAAGGCACCGATGCAGTCACCCAAGCCCCAGATATGGAACACGACCTCTTCGCCCTGCATGATGTCAAAGCCCTCGGCGATCCAAGGACCGAGCCATGCTTGCGAGATTTGGAACACGAGGAACATCACAACCGCAAAGATCGGGATACCCAACCACTTATTGGTCAAAATCTCGTCGACCTTATCCTGCTTGTTGACGTCCTTGGTGAATACTTTACGGGTCTCTACCTTTTTCACGATATCATTGACAAATGCAAATCTCTTGCGATCGGCTTCGACAACAGTCTGTTTGTCACGCAGATCGATATCCCCCTGCACGTAAGGCGCGCTCTGCCCTTTTCCGCACGCCTCAAGAACCGCCGTCATGACATCCTTGAGTCCCTGCGCGGAGGTCGAAACGGTTTCCACTACACGGCAACCGAGCGCATCCGCAAGCGCTTTGGTGTCAATTTCGGTCTCTTTTTTCTTGTTGACGTCTGCTTTATTGAGTGCTACGACCACGGGAATCCCGAGCTCGAGCAACTGTGTAGTGAAGAACAGGCTGCGGCTGAGATTGGTTGCATCCACGATGTTGATGATAACGTCGGGATGCTCATTTTTGACGTACGAGCTGGTAATGCTCTCCTCCGACGTAAACGGAGACATGGAATACGCGCCCGGAAGGTCTACGGCGATGATATCCTCACGACCTCCTACAAAGCTCTTTTTGACGCGGTATTCATTTTTGTCCACGGTAACGCCTGCCCAGTTTCCGACCTTTTCGTTTCGTCCTGTCAGGGCGTTGTACATGGTTGTTTTACCGCTGTTGGGGTTACCTGTTAAGGCAATTCTCATTTGCAGCTCCTCCTCTGTGTTGTGGCGAAAATTTATTGAAACAGCTTTGCTGTAGAAATACAAGGTTAGCAACGGCTAACCAATCGGCAAAAAAATAATCTTTCGATTATTTTTAATCGGCATCAAACGATGATCGCCTCTGCCAATTGGTTGTCGATGTTATATCTTCCGTCCTTGATGGAAACGACACATCCGCTTTTGCGGCGGGATACGACCGTGATCGGCTCCCCGCTATAGCATCCGAGCGAAAACAAAAACGCATTCAACTCCTCATCATCGGTCTCGATGGCACGAATGATGTATTCCTTACCCTCTTCGGCTTCGATGAGCGTCATGGCGCGTCTCCCTCCATTTTTTTTACGTATTTTTAACGGTTAGCCGAAACTAACCGTATATTATTATAATCGATATCCCCTTTTTTGTCAATCCCTTTTTTGGATTTTTTTACATTTTAGTGAAATTATCAACAACCAATCAAAAATCAACAGCTAAAGATAGTCACATTCAACAAAATTCACCGTTTTGTTTGTCTTGTCATAATATGCAGATAGAGGTGATATTATGGATCTTATTGTCGGATATGCGCTACTTGCAACACTTGGCACGTGGGCGGTAACGGCACTTGGCGCCGCTACGGTCTTTTTCTTTAAAAACCCCAATCAAAAATTGATGAACCTGATGCTCGGCTTTGCCGCGGGGGTCATGATCGCGGCAAGCTTTTGGTCACTGCTCCTCCCTGCCATTGAGCGTGCGGAAGAAACGCTTACCGTTCCCGCATATCTTGTGGCAACGGTTGGATTTTTGTGTGGCGCAGTGTTCATTTGGGGCTCGGATAAGGTCGTCACGCGCGCGATGCGACGCGCAGACAAAGCCCCCGCGCACAGCGGAGAAAAATTAAACCGCATCATTCTCTTGGTGCTTTCCATCACACTCCACAATATTCCCGAGGGGCTTGCGGTGGGAGTTGCATTTGGGGCTCTTTGGAGCCAAGGATTCAGCACGGAAGCCTTGATGGGAGCTGTGACCGTAGCGGTTGGAATCGCGCTGCAAAACTTCCCTGAAGGAGCGGCAGTATCGGTGCCTCTTCGAAGAGAGGGATATTCGCGGCGAAAAAGCTTTCTGTTAGGGCAAGCGTCGGGGATGGTGGAACCCGTTGCCGGGGTGATCGGTGCTTTGGCTGTCATACACATTGAAAAAATGCTCCCGTTCGCCTTGGCATTTGCGGCGGGAACAATGATTCTTGTTGCCGTTCACGAATTGATCCCCGAATGTCAGCGAAATCAGGATGCACATCCTTATTTTGCTACGATGGGGATCGTTTGCGGCTTTGCTTTGATGATGCTCTTGGACGTGGCGTTGGGGTGATGTCACTTTTTGTGGGGAAACTTTTTGAAAAAAGTTTCCCCACACCTCTTCAAAAACTTTCATCGCATGATTGTATGCGCCTTCCAAAGAATCCGTTTACATAACCATTCCCCACTTCATGCGGTGCGTATTGAGAAAGTCCATCATGCAGTGCAAATCTCTAACGCTCAAGCTTTAGAGCGCTGACGGGACAGTCGCTCCCGCAAGCATTTAGGAACCACGCCCCTAAATGCTCACGAAAAGTTGTTTTGAGACGAAAAGGTAGCAACATTTGCTTTTTTATGGATCAGCTTTTGCATGCATTTACGTGCCGCAGAGCAATCATCAATTCGTGACCGATGGCATCTGCCATGAGCGCAAAGCCCATATCAGTAGGATGTGTACCGTCTACCGTGCACATATTGGCATAAGGGCCTCGGAACATTCCCTCACCGTCCACAAAATAGACGTTGCGATCCCCTTCCTCCCGCGCCTTGAAGTAGGATTCCATAATGATATTTCTGCGTTCGATCTCCGTTTGGACGTGTGGCTTGAAATCGGGCTTGGAAACCATGATGTACGGAATATCGGGGTGCTTTTCGCGGATTTTTTGATAAAGCTTAAAGTGGGTCGCCTGCAGATGCTCGGGATTTGGCGTGTTGTGGTCATAGTCCGACACAAACGCGGACATGGAAAGCATTGCCATATAATCCGCGATCACATCCTCCCCTTTACCGTTCCCCGAAAAGCCGAGGTTGATAAAATCGAGATTGGTACGTTGGCTGATGACGTTCTGGTACGCGTTGCCCGGTCGTGAAGCGCATCCGCCCTGCGTGATGGACGAGCCATAGTAGACCACGGGCAAGAGCGGTCTATACTTCATTCCGGAAGTAAGCGTTGCGTCCTCTTGCAAGCCAATGTACAGATTTTTGACGTGGCTGTAGCTTGGAAAATTGATGGTCACGTAGCGCATCCGGCGGCTGCCAAAGTCTTTTTTGGACTCGTATCCGCCCTCCATGTTGAATTCGGGGCGGAAGGATGCACAAAACTCGGTACTTTCGGTGATGGGATCGTCAAGGTAGATGTCAAACGCGGAGCTTCCCGTCATTGCCATGTGGTTCATGTGCGCAACGCTCGGCATCTCCGCCTTGATGGCGATATATCGCGAATCGGTGGCAAAGCGGACACGTCCGCCGGCAGTATTTTTGTAAAGATATGCCACGCCCGTACTAGTCGCATTTGCAATGTCATCGGGCAAACGCTTAAAATCGGGCTGATTTTGGTAATCATAAAGCCCGTAAACCGCAAACGGCGCATGTCTGACATCATAAAAAGCGACGTCGTCCTCTCCAATGCTCGTTTCAATCTTAAAATTCTTGTCAATCTTTGCGATATCCATCATGCCCTCCATCGATTGCTTTGATACCGTCATTATAGCACAGCCTTTCGTTTTTTTCAATGAAATCCTCAAAAAAACTTGCACTCTTGGGAAAAAGATAGTATAATAAATGTAGTAAGCACAAGAACGGAGCAGTTTTTATGATTTCGATGGAGCAACTGAAAAAAACGATGCACGACAACGAGGTCATCGTACAGATTTTAAGTGAATACATCAATCTTCATCCCCGTTTTTTGACGGCGGAAATGGTGGAAAATCTGGCGCGGGACTGTCACGTTTCCAACGAAGAGGCGTTTTGCACGCTGTTTGCCGCCGCATGCGGCTTGGACACTGCCGAGGATCGCTATCACCGTGCCTTGGAGCGAACCTATTTTGTTCCCGGGGTCAAGCGGCTGGACCCGACACCGTATCAAAATGATGCGTACGTCAAAACTGTTCGCTTTCCCACGCAGAGGCTTGGAAAATGGGAGATGTGCGAACATTCCTACGCGCCTTACGAGCCGTTTGTGCGGAATGATCCCGTTTTGCTCCCCTCTTTTTGCGAAATTCCGCAGATCGGATATTTTGACCGTGAATTCATCTTCCCCGCAGTGCTTGAAAACGGCATCGAATGGATGACGGTGACACCGAACGAGGTGGAAACCATGCGCGCCCCGATTGCCAAAAGTTACGGAAAGGTTCTGACTCTTGGGTTGGGACTTGGATATTTCGCATTTCACGCCAGCGAAAAGGCAGATGTGGAGAGTGTGACGGTGATCGAACAGAGCGCCGATGTGATCGAGCTTTTTCAAACCCATATTCTGCCGCAATTTCCACACAAAGAAAAGGTCCGCATCATCCAATCCGACGCTTTTATATATATGGAAGAAAAAGCGACAGCCGAGGAATATGATTCTCTCTTTGCGGACCTTTGGCATGACCCATCGGATGGGCTTGACATGTATCTGCGCATCAAGGCATACGAAAAAACGATGCCGCGCACGCGCTTTTCCTATTGGATCGAGCCTTCTCTCCTCTCCCTTTTGCGCCGCATGGTGTTTCGCCGCATCACAGACGAAAAAGAACCCCTGCAACTTCGCGGTGTCGCGCCCGAAACGCTCCTCTCGGATGACTTTTTACGGACGCTGGATTTAAGAAAGATCTGAATATATAAAAGAGGCACTCTCAAATTTGAGAGTGCCTAAGCTTGCTGACAAAGGTGTTAGCACTATCATTTTGACGAAAGTTTTCGCCCGCCTTTTTCAAAAGGCGGCGCAGTGGAGAAGCGCAAAAACTCCCTACGGGAGTTGAGAGATTGGATAAATCCAATCTCCCCGCCCTCCTCGGAGAGCACGTCAGTGCTCTAGAATTCGCTTGCGAATTCTTTCTCCTGCAGAGCGCGAAATAATCCTCGGCGTTTCTTTTTTGATAACTTTTTTCTTTGCGCCTTTGGCTCCAAAGAAAAAAGTGGCTAACAAATTAAGTCGGATCGTAGCCATGTCGTTCTGTGAGCCAAGGAGTTG